>NZ_LATD01000009.1 GCF_000981895.1 Streptomyces odonnellii
TGTCGATACCGACGGTCGGGACCCGGGGCGCGGTGAGCAGCGAGCGGTCGGGACACCGGCCAGACCTCCCCACGTATCCGCCGCCGGACGAAGGTCCTCCACATCCGGCTTCACATACCAACGCTTCGTGGTCTTGACGTTGGTGTGCCCCCCACCGGGCAAGGAGGTGATCCGGCACCCCGTTGTTCGCGAGGTACGTGAAGCAACTCGCGCGGGCATCGTACAAGCGGACCCGCCGCAGCAAGTTCTCGGCCATGATCTTGTACGCCCGCACACGCAGATGCCGCCCGTTGAGCGCTCTGCCGAGTTCGTCAACAAACACGTACCCGCTGTCCGCATACGCCTCCCCCGCCGCCAGCTTCTCGGCCACCTGCCTACCCCTGAAGCGCTCCAGAGCCTCCCTGACCAGGTCCGGGCAGCACAGCTGCGGAGCGAGACCGTGGGTGGTATTCGACGCTGGTATAGCCGACCTCACGGCGGTTCGGCCAGCGCTCAGCGGTGATCCTCCACTGCGGCAGTCGGCTCCGCGGGCCTGGGGCCCAATAACGGGCGGCCAGTTGAGGTCGTCTCCCCTGACTCCGGCGCCGAAGGTCTCGTAGCGGGCACGGAGACCATGGACGACTCCGTGCCTTTCAAGGAAGCGCCGCACAGCCTCCACGGGGATCGTGTCCCCGCACAGTTCCTCGGGGCCCAGGAGGAGCTGCCCTTCCGTCTCGGTAAGCACAGACGACAACTCCCGGACCCGTTCCAGGAACCGGGTCAGTGTGTCGTCGACGGTGGAGTGCTCGCCGGGCCAGCCCTGCCCGAACATGGCCCGCCCCGCGTCGAACCAGCCCGCCCGGGTCGGCACGCAAAGCTTCTTCAGCGGGGATGTCCTGCGGCCACCGTTTTCCAGTGCCTGGGAGACCACGCACGCGTAGCGCAGGCATGCGAGGCGTACGCCGTCGTCCTCGCCGTCCGCGCTCAGCGCGGAGGCGACGACCTCGAGCACCCGGTCAGCCCCGTAGTCGTGGACGAGGTTCGCGGTCCTGAGCCACTTGCGGCCCTGGGCTCTTCGTTCGCGGCCCTTGCCGGACCAGGCGATGCCCTCGTGCACGAAGTACAGGCGGTCGAACAGCCCGTCGGGCAGGGGTGGAAGGGAGCCGCCCTGCGGGGTTTCACGGTCGAAGAAGACACCTTCCCCGCCGGCCGGTGCCGTCGTCGACCGGGAGCTGATGATGATCCGCTTGCTTGCCAGGGCCGACCCGTCGGGGAACGCCTGGGTGAGGTCGTAGTAGAAGTCCGCCCACCATTCAGGATCGAAAGGGTCGCGTACGGCGGCCTCGGCAAGCCGTTCCCGGCAACTTGCCAAGAGACTGTCGGACCAGCGGCGCGATGCGCCTGATGGCCCATCAGGACGAGCGTCATATGGGCGTCAAGATGCCTCGCAGAGCGTCATTTCAGCGTCAAGATATCGCCCGTAACGCCCACAGTGCGCATAACACACAGCACCTGAACGTGCCGGTCAGGCGCCCTTCGCGACCGGCTCAAGGATCGCCACGCACTCCACGTGGTGCGTCATCGGGAAGAGGTCGAAGGCCCGCAAGGTGCGGGGGCGGTAGGCGGAGTCCCGGAAGTAGGCCAGGTCTCGGGCCAGGGCCGCCGGGTCGCAGGCCACGTGCGCGATGCGGCGGGCGCCCAGGCGGGCGAGTTGGGTGACGGTCTGTTTGCCGGCGCCCGCGCGGGGCGGGTCGAGGACGATCAGGTCCGCCTCGGTGATCCGGGTGCGTGGGAGCACCTGGTCGACCTTGCCCTGTTCGATACGGACGCGGGGGAAGTCCTGGAGGTTGTGCCGGGCGTCCTCCACCGCGCGCTTGCCGGACTCGATGCCCAGGACCGCGCCGGTCTCCCCCACCCGTTCCGCGATCGCCCCGGCGAACAGCCCGACGCCGCAATAGAGATCGAGCGCCGTCTCGCCCTTCCTCGGCATCAGCCCCTGCATCACGGCCTCGACAAGGAGCTGCGGAGCCTGCGGGTGCACCTGCCAGAAGCCGCCCATGCCGACCCGGTACGTACGGCCGTCGGCCCGCTCGCGCACGAAGTCGCGGCCGTGCACCCGGTGCACTCCCCCGTCGCGCTCCTCGACCCGCAGTACGGACACCGGCCGGTCCAGCTCCACCAGCGGCAGCCGGCCGCCCTCGCGCGGGGTGAGGATCACCTGCCGGTCGCCGGAGCCCGACGCGGCGATCGCCTCGACCGTGGCGATCCCCGGCCATTCACGCCGCTCGACGCCCAGTTCACTGACGCCCTCGGTGGCGATCAGGCAGTGCTCGACCGGCTCCACCTCGTGCGAGCGGTGCCGCCGCAGCCCCGCGCGCCCCTGCTCGTCGACCGCGTACTGCACCCGGGAGCGCCACGCGGGCACCTCGCCCGTCGGCAGCTTGTCGCCGGGCGCGGGCACGACCGTACCGTCCCAACCCGCCTCCTCCGGGGTGAGGCCCGCGATCCTGCGGAGCTGCTCGGCGATGACCTCGCCCTTCAAACGCCGCTGCGCTCCCGGCTTGGCGTGCTGCCAGTCGCAGCCGCCGCAGCGGCCGGGACCGGCGTACGGGCACGGCGCCTCGACCCGGTCCTTCGAGGCGTCGAGGATCTCCACCGCGTCGGCGCGGAGATAGCGGGAGTCCGGGCCGCCCTCCGTCACCCGGGCGCGGACCCGCTCGCCGGGCAGGGCGTGCCGTACGAAGAGCACCCGGCCCTCTTCGGTGCGGGCCACGCAGTGGCCGCCGTGTGCGACGGGGCCTACCTCGACCTCGTACTCCTCCCCGACCAGCGAAGCCTGCGGTTCTGTTTGCATGACGGGGTGGCTCCAAAGGATCAAGGTGTCAAGAATTTACGAGTACGCAAGTCAAGCGGTACGGCGGAACGCCAGCCCACCAGTCTACGTGCGTGTCAGCGCCGCGCCGACCGCTCAGCGCTTCGTCCCGCTCCCCGACGCCGAGCCACTGCCCGACGCCTTCGTACCCGCACCGGCACCACCGCCCGCGTCCCCCGGCCGCGCGTCCACAGGTCCCCGCCGGACCGCGCCCGGCGCCACGTACACGCGCCGCTTCTTCGCCCGCTGTTTCGCCAGTTCCGAGGATTCGAGCTGGTACGGCACCGAGGTCACCATGACTCCCGGCGTGAAGAGCAGCCGCCCCTTGAGCCGCAGCGCGCTCTGGTTGTGCAGCAGGTGCTCGTACCACCGGCCGACCACGTACTCCGGGATGTAGACACTGATCGCGTCGCGCGGATTCTCGGTCCGCAGGCCGCGTACGTACTCGATGACCGGCCGGGTGATCTCGCGATAGGGCGAATCGAGGATCTTCAGCGGCACATTGATGCCACGCCGCTCCCACTCGTCCTTGAGCGCCTTCGTCTCGGCCGGATCGACGCTGATGCTGAGGGCCTCCAGGGTGTCCGAGCGCATCAGCTTGGCGTACGCGAGCGCGCGCAGCGTGGGCTTGTGGACCTTGGAGACCAGCACGATGGAGTGCACCCGGGACGGCCGCACGCTGTCGTCGGAGGGGCCCTCGGCGGCGGCGATCTCGTCGGAGACCCGGTCGTAGTGCTTACGGATCGCGGTCATCGTCCCGTAGAAGATCACCATGCCGAGCAGCGCGACCCAGGCGCCGTGCGTGAACTTGGTGGCGAGGACGACGATCAGCACCAGGCCCGTGAAGAAGGCGCCGAAGGTGTTGATCGCCCGGGAGCGGATCATATGGCGGCGCTTGGCCGCGTTGCGCTCGGTCTTGAGATGACGGTTCCAGTGCCGGACCATGCCGGTCTGGCTCAGGGTGAACGAGACGAAGACGCCGACGATGTAGAGCTGGATCAGCCGGGTGGAGTCCGCGCCGTACAGCCCCACCAGCAGGGCGGCGGCCCCGGCCAGCAGCACGATGCCGTTGGAGAAGGCCAGCCGGTCGCCGCGGGTGTGCAACTGCCGTGGCAGATAGCGGTCCTGGGCGAGGATCGAGCCGAGGAGCGGGAAGCCGTTGTAGGCGGTGTTCGCGGCCAGGAAGAGAACGAGCGCGGTGGCCGCGGCGAGCAGGACGAAGAAGAAGGTGCCGTTCCCGAAGACGGCGGCGGCGACCTGGGAGATCACCGGGTTCTGCACATAGTCCGAGCCGACCGGCACACCGTTGCGCAGCAGATCCGTCCCCGGGGACTCCGCCATCTTCACATCGGTGGCCATGGCCAGGCCGATGATGCCGCAGAACATGGTGACGGCGAGGCCGCCCATCAGGGCCAGCGTGGTCGCCGCGTTCTTGCTCTTCGGCTTGCGGAAGGCGGGTACGCCATTGCTGATCGCCTCGACGCCGGTCAGCGCGGCACAGCCGGAGGAGAAGGCGCGTAGCAGCAGGAAGACCAGCGCGAAGCCCGCCAGACCCTGTTCCTCGGGCTTGATCTGGAAGCCGGCCGTCGGCGCCCTCATGGTGTCGCCGAAGGCGAGTCCGCGGACCGCGCCCCAGACGATCATGATGAACACGGCGCCGACGAAGACATACGTCGGAATCGCGAAGAGCTTGCCGGACTCCCGGACACCGCGCAGGTTCATCAGCGTCAGCAGCACGATTATCGCGATGGCGCAGAGGACCTTGTTCTCCACGACGAAGGGGATCGCGGAGCCGAGGTTCTCCACCCCGGAGGAGATCGACACGGCGACGGTGAGCACATAGTCGACCAGCAGGGCGCTGGCGACGGTGAGTCCGGCCTTGGGGCCGAGGTTGGTGGTGGCCACCTCGTAGTCGCCGCCGCCGCTCGGGTACGCGTGCACGTTCTGCCGGTACGAGGCCACGACCGTGAACATCAGGACCACGACGGCCACCGCGATCCACGGGCTGAAGTGGTAGGCCGACACACCCGCGATGGACAGGACGAGGAGGACCTCTCCTGGCGCGTACGCCACCGAGGACAGCGGGTCGGAGGCGAATACGGGCAGCGCGATGCGCTTGGGGAGGAGCGTTTCCCCAAGTCTGTCGCTACGCAGCGCCCGCCCGATGAGAATCCGTTTGGGCACGTCGGTCAGTTTGGACACGACAGGATGCTATGCGCTCGCGCAGTGGCCCGTGAGGGCAGCACCCCCTCTTCTCCTGCCGCTCCCCTTCTTGTCCTGCGCTCTTTTCCGGAGGCTCTCCTGACCGGGTCTTCTGACGCGCTCCCGCCGCGCTCCTGTCGCGCTCCCGCCGGGCCGGGCCCGGCCTCTTGCCGAGCCGGGCCCCCACGTGGATGACTGGATTGTCACCCCTGCCGCATAAGCTCGACTCGGGGGACCGTCGTATACGGTGTCCCGCTGGATGCCCGGCAGGTCGAAAAGGAAGAGTGAACAGGGTGTTTTCGCAGGTCAGCAAGGCGACCAGGAGTGCGGGGTAAGTCCACGTGCACATCGTCATCATGGGCTGCGGCCGGGTGGGAGCCGCACTCGCGCAGACCCTGGAGCAACAGGGGCACACCGTCGCCGTCATCGACCAGGACCCCACCGCGTTCCGTCGGCTCGGCTCGGGTTTCGGCGGCCGCCGCGTCAACGGGGTCGGGTTCGACCAGGACACCCTGCGCGAAGCCGGGATCGAGGAAGCCGGTGCCTTCGCCGCCGTGAGCAGCGGGGACAACTCGAACATCATCGCCGCGCGGGTCGCCCGCGAGATGTTCGGCATAGAGAATGTCGCCGCCCGGATCTATGACCCGCGGCGGGCCGAGGTCTATCAGCGCCTCGGTATCCCGACCGTGGCGACGGTCCGCTGGACCGCCGACCAGATGCTGCGCCGGCTGCTGCCGTCGGGCGCCGAGCCGCTGTGGCGGGACCCGAGCGGCGGGGTGCAACTGGCCGAGGTGCATACGGCACCGAGCTGGATCGGCCACAAGATCAGCACGCTTCAGGAGGAGACCGGGGTGCGCGTCGCGTTCCTCACCCGGCTCGGCGAAGCGATGCTGCCGACGTCCCAGACCGTGCTTCAGGAGGGCGATCTCGTCCACGTGATGATGCGCACGGACGATATCGAGAAGGTCGAGGCGGCATTCGCCGAGGGCCCGGACGGAGGCGGGAACTGATGCGGGTCGCGATTGCCGGGGCAGGCGCGGTGGGCCGTTCCATCGCGGGCGAGCTGCTGGAGAACGGACACGAGGTGCTGCTGATCGACAAGGCGCCGACCGCGATCTCGGTGGAGCGGGTGCCGCTGGCCGAGTGGCTGCTTGCCGATGCCTGTGAGATCACCTCGCTCGACGAGGCGGCGCTCCAGCGCTGCAATGTGGTGATCGCCGCGACCGGGGACGACAAGGTCAATCTGGTCGTCTCGCTGCTCGCCAAGACGGAGTACGGCGTGCCGCGGGTGGTGGCCCGGGTCAACAACCCCAAGAACGAATGGCTGTTCAACGAGGCCTGGGGGGTCGATGTCGCGGTGTCCACGCCACGGCTGATGTCGGCGCTGGTGGAGGAGGCGGTGAGCGTCGGCGATCTGGTGCGTCTGCTGCGCTTCAGCCATGGCGACGCCAACCTGGTCGAGCTGACGCTGCCACCGGAGTCGGCCGTGACGGGCACGCTGGTGGGCGATGTGATCTGGCCCGAGGACACCTCGCTGGTGACGATCATCCGCGGTACGCGCGTACTCACGCCGAGTCCGGAGGAGACGCTGGAGGCGGGCGACGAGCTGCTGTTCGTGGCGGCGCAGGCCCGAGAGGAGCAGTTGGAGGACCTGCTGTCGGTACGCAGGGAGGACGCGGCGGGCTGAGCGCCGGCCGCGCCCGGGGTACGCGCGTACAAGACGCGGCGTACGCGCGCTTACAAAGCCGGCGTACGCGCGCGTACAAGGCCGGCGCACGCACGTACAAGAAAGGGCCCGGCACCTGGGAACGGTGCCGGGCCCTTGCCGCCCTTGAACGGCCGCTGCTCTTGAACGGCCGCTCGTGAATGCCGGGTTGGCCGAACGCCGGCTCAGCGCTCGCGGCGGTGGCTGGTCGGGCCGTCCGGGGTGGTGACGGCGGCGGCCTTACGGGCCCGCTCCGCCTCCTCCTCCGCCTCCATCTCGGCGAAGACATCGATCGGCGGCGGCGCCTTCGCCAGGAACACCCAGGTCAGATAGACCGCCAGCAGGAACGGCGGGATCTTCAGCGTGATCAGCACCCAGCCGAGCTGTGTCGTATCGGCCCACCAGTAGAGCGGGAACAGGATCGCGCACTTGGCGAGCAGGATCAGCCCCCACGCCCAACTCGCCTTCGCGTATGCCGTCTTGCGGCCCGGATTGCGTGTCCGCCAGGAGAGGTTCTCCTTGAAGACCGGGCCCAGGATCAGCCCGATCAGCGGCACGCCCGCCAGCGTCGTGATGATGTACGCGAGCGACAGCCCCAGCGTGTAGAGCATGCCCGGCAGATAGAAGTCCTTGGCGTTGCCGGTCATCATCGCGAAGACCACGCCGAAGGCCACCCCGAAGACCCCGCTGAACGCGTGCTTGACGGTGTCCCGGCGGATCAGCCGGACCACGACGAGCAGCAGCGAGACCGCGAGCGCGGCGACCGCCGAGGTGTGCAGGTCCTGGTTGATGGTGAAGATCGTGACGAAGAGCAGACCCGGCAGTACGGTCTCCACCATGCCGCGCAGGCCCCCGAAGGCCTCGAACAACGCCGCCTCGGTGACGGCTTTCGCGTCACCGTCCGGGCTGTCCGGGCCGTCAGGACCCTCGGGTGAGGCACCGGAGACGGAGGCGCTGGAAACGTTCGAGGCGGCGGGCTTGTCGAATGACGTCACCGGCTACTCCTGTCCGAGCGGTCGGAGTTCGTATTTGGGATTGAACAGCACCCGTCGGCCGTGGCTCAGGGAGATCCGGCCGGAGGCGATCAGTCTGCGGCCCGGCTCTATGCCCACGATGGAGCGCCGGCCCAGCCACACCACGTCCAGCGGCGCGGTGCCGTCGAACAGCTCCGCCTCCAGAGCGGGCACTCCGGCCCGCGGACGCAGGGTGACCGTCCGCAACGTACCAGTCACCCGGACGATCTGGCGGTCGTTGCAGTCGGAGATCTTCGTGCACCCCGACGCCTGCGCGTCCTCCCGCAGCTCCTCGGACTCCAGATCCTCCTGGGAGCTGGACAGCCGGTCGAGCATCCGGCGGAAGCGGCCGGTCGGCTTCTCAGCACTCATGGTTAGAGCGTACCGGGGCGAGGGGCCACCGGATCCAGGGGCGCGGGATCCGGAGCGGGACCGGATCAGCTCCGGAGCGGGACCGGATCGGCTCCCTCCAGATCAGCTCCCTCCGGAGCGGGGTACGGACCGGCGCGCCCCCGGAGCGATCCGGATCAGCGCTCGAAGCGGTAGCCCATGCCCGGCTCGGTGACGAAGTGCCTGGGGTGCGAGGGGTCCGTCTCCAGCTTCCGGCGGAGCTGGGCCATGTAGACCCGCAGGTAGTTGGTCTCCGTGCCGTACGAGGGCCCCCAGACCTCCTGGAGGAGCTGTTTCTGGCTGACCAGCCGCCCCGTGTTGCGTACGAGCACCTCCAGCAGGTGCCACTCGGTCGGGGTGAGCCGTACGTCCCTGCCCTCGCGGTGCACCTTCTTGGCGGCCAGGTCCACGGTGAAGCCCTCGGTCTCGACGACCGCGGTCAGGTCGTCGCCGTCCCCGCCGACCGGCTCGGCCCGCCGGACCGCGGCGCGCAGCCGGGCCAGCAGCTCGTCCATGCCGAAGGGCTTGGTCACGTAGTCGTCGGCGCCGGCGTCCAGCGCCTCGACCTTCTCGTCGGAGGTGTGGCGGGCGGAGAGCACCAGGATCGGGACGCGGGTCCAGCCGCGCAGCCCCTTGATGACCTCGACCCCGTCCATGTCGGGCAGCCCGAGGTCGAGCACGACGACGTCGGGGTGGCGCGCGGCGGCGAGTTCGAGCGCGCCCGCCCCGTCGGAGGCCGCGTCCACCTCGTACTTCCGCGCCCTGAGGTTGATCACCAGGGCGCGTACGATCTGCGGCTCGTCGTCGACCACGAGCACCCGCGTCATAGCGGTCCGCCTTTCTGCTGTCCCGGTCATGAGCTGATCCGGGCCGGTGGTTCGGGGCGTACCGGGGCGATCCCGGCCGCCGCTGTGAGGGTGAGGACCATGGTCAGGCCGCCGCCGGGGGTGTCCTCGGCGGTGAGGGTGCCGCCCATCGCGTCGACGAAGCCGCGCGCGACCGCGAGCCCGAGGCCGACCCCGGCACCGCGCGGCGCGTCGCCGTGGCGCTGGAAGGGCTCGAAGATCCGTTCCTTGGCGTCCTCGGGGACACCGGGGCCGCGGTCGACGACCCGTACCTCCACCCGGTCCCCCAGCGCGCTGGCGGCGACGGTGACCTTCCGGGCGTCGGGGCTGTACTTGACGGCGTTCTCGACGATATTGGCGACCGCGCGCTCCAGCAGGCCCGGGTCGACGGCCACCATGGGCAGCGACTCGGGGATGTCCAGCTCCACGCTGTCCTCCGGTACGCCGCCGAGCGCCATCGGAACCACCTCATCGAGGTCGATCTCCCGGATCAGCGGGGTGACGGTGCCTGTCTGCAGCCGGGACATGTCAAGGAGATTGCCGACGAGATGGTCGAGCCGGTCGGCGCCGTGCTCGATGCCTTCGAGCAGCTCCGCCCGGTCCTCCTCGGACCATTCGACGTCGTCGGAGCGGAGTGAGGAGACGGATGCCTTGATCCCGGCCAGCGGGGTCCGCAGATCGTGGCTGACGGCCGCGAGCAGGGCCGTACGGATACGGTTCCCCTCGGCCAGTTCGCGGGCCTGCGCGGCCTCGCCCACCAGGCGCTGCCGGTCCAGTACGACGGCGGCCTGCGCGGCGAAGGCGGCGAGCACCCGGCGGTCCTCGGCCGGCAGGACCCGGCCGGAGAGCGCCAGCGCCATGTGATCGCCGACCGGCATGTCGACATCGGCTGACTCCGGGCGGTCGACGGGCCGCGGGCCGACACTGCCCGCACGGGTCCAGGGGTCGACATCGCTCTTGCGTTCGAGCAGCGCCACGGACTCCATGGAGAAGGTCTCCCTGACCCGCTCCAGCAGCGCGTCCAGCGTGGTCTCGCCGCGCAGCACACTGCCCGCGAGGAAGGAGAGGATCTCGGACTCGGCTCTGAGCCGGGCCGCCTGATGGGTACGGCGTGCCGCCAGGTCGACCACGGACGCCACCGACACGGCCACCGCGAAGAAGATCACGATGGCGACCAGGTTCTTGGGGTCCGAGATGGTCAGGGTGTGGGTGGGCGGCGTGAAGTAGAAGTTGAGCAGCAGCGAGCCCACCGCGGCGGAGGCGAGCGCCGGCCGCAGCCCGCCCAGCAGCGCCGACATCACGGTCAGGAAGAGGAAGAGCAGGACATCGTTGGCGAGCCCCGGGGAGTTTCCCACCATGGACAGCAGCAGCGAGAGCAGTACGGGCGCGACGACCCCGGCCAGCCAGCCCCAGATGATCCGGGATCGGCCGAGCCTGGCTCCGCGCGCCACCGGCAGCCCGCGGCCCTTGGCGGCCTCCTCGTGCGTGACGATGTGCACGTCCAGATCGGGGCCGGACTCCCGGGCGACGGTGGCGCCGACGCCGGGGCCGAAGATGTACTGCCAGGTCTTGCGGCGGCTGGAGCCCAGCACGATCTGGGTGGCGTTGACCCCGCGCGCGAACTCCAGCAGCGCGGAGGGGACGTCGTCGCCGATGACGTGGTGGAAGGTGCCGCCGAGATCCTCGACCAGGGTGCGCTGGACGGCCAGTTCCTTGGGCGAGGCGGCGGTCAGGCCGTCGCTGCGGGCTATGTAGACGGCGAGGATCTCGCTGCCGGAGCCCTTGGCGGCCATCCTGGCGGCGCGGCGGATGAGCGTACGCCCCTCCGGGCCGCCGGTGAGGCCGACGACGATGCGTTCGCGGGCCGACCAGGTGGTGCGGATGTTGTGCTCGCCCCGGTACTGCTGGAGGTATTCGTCGACCCGGTCGGCGACCCAGAGCAGGGCCAGTTCGCGCAGCGCGGTGAGATTGCCCGGCCTGAAGTAGTGGGAGAGCGCGGCGTCCACCTTGTCGGGTTTGTAGACATTGCCGTGCGCCAGCCGTCGGCGCAGGGCCTGGGGCGACATGTCGACCAGCTCGATCTGGTCGGCCCGCCGGACGATCTCGTCAGGAACGGTCTCCTGCTGCCGCACACCCGTTATGGATTCGACGACGTCACCGAGTGACTCGAGGTGCTGGATGTTGACGCTGGAGACGACCTCGATGCCCGCCTTGAGCAGTTCCTCGACGTCCTGCCAGCGCTTGGCGTTGCGCGAGCCGGGCACATTGGTGTGCGCCAGCTCGTCGACGAGGGCGACGGCCGGGCGGCGCTCCAGTACCGCGTCGACGTCCATCTCGGTGAAGGTCGTGCCGCGGTACTCGATGGACCGGCGGGGCACTTCTTCGAGGCCGTGCAGCATGACCTCCGTACGGGGGCGGTCGTGGTGCTCGACGAAGGCCACGACGCAGTCGGTGCCCCGCTCGACCCGGCGGTGCGCCTCGGAGAGCATCGCGTACGTCTTCCCGACGCCCGGTGCCGCGCCCAGATAGATACGTAGCTTGCCGCGTCCCATGGCCCCATTGTCTTCCAGAAGAGCCACCGCGTCCGACAAGGTGGCGACCTTGGTCCCGGTACGGACGTGTCCGTACCGGGACCGGTGTACGAAGGTCAGCCGACCAGCTCCTTGAGCGCGACGTTGAGCTGAAGGACATTGACCCGGGGCTCGCCCATGAAGCCGAGGACGCGGCCGTCGGTGTTGTCGTCGACGAGCTTCTCCACCTGCTTGACGTCCAGGTTGTTCTTCTCGGCGACGCGGTGCACCTGGAGTTCGGCGTACTCGGGCGAGATGTGCGGATCCAGGCCCGAACCGGAGGAGGTGACGGCGTCCGGGGGCACGTCCTGGGGCATGACCCGGTAACCGGGGGTGGAGTTGTCCTTGACCACGGCGGCCTTGGCGTCCTTGACCCACTGGATCAGATCCTCGTTGTCGCCGGAGCGGTTGGTGGCTCCGGAGAGTATGAGCTCGTACTGGGTGTTGACGCTGTTGGTGCCCAGGCCGTTGGACGGGCGGGGCTGGAACCACTTCAGGTCCGGCTCCGGGGTGTCCTGGCCGTCCTTGAGCGGCAGGTCGTACCGCTGCCCGATGAGCGAGGACCCGACCACCTTGCCGTTCCGGGTGAGCTCGGAGCCGTTGGCCTTGCCCGGGAAGAGCCCCTGGGCGACGCCGGTGACGGCGAGGGGGTAGAGGACGCCGCAGAGGACGGTCAGGACCAGCAGGGCGCGCAGCCCGGCGCCGAGCAGCCGTGCAGTGTTTCCTACGGAGTTGTTCATGGCGTGATCAGCCGATTCCAGGGATGAGGGAGATGAGCAGGTCGATGATCTTGATGCCGATGAACGGGGCGATCAGCCCGCCGAGACCGTAGATCCCGAGGTTTCTGCGGAGCATCCGGTCGGCGCTGGCGGGCCGGTAGCGCACGCCCTTCAGGGCGAGCGGTACGAGCGCGACGATGATCAGCGCGTTGAAGACGACCGCGGAGAGGATCGCGGACTCGGGCGAGGAGAGGTCCATGATGTTGAGCCTGCCGAGGCTGGGATAGACCACGGCGAACATCGCGGGGATGATCGCGAAGTACTTCGCCACGTCGTTGGCGATGGAGAACGTCGTGAGCGCGCCCCTCGTGATGAGGAGCTGTTTGCCGATCTCCACGATCTCGATCAGCTTGGTGGGGTTGGAATCCAGGTCCACCATGTTCCCGGCCTCCTTGGCGGCCGAGGTGCCGGTGTTCATGGCCACCCCGACGTCCGCCTGGGCCAGGGCGGGCGCGTCGTTCGTACCGTCCCCGGTCATGGCGACCAGCTTGCCGCCGGCCTGCTCGCGCTTGATGAGGGCCATTTTGTCCTCGGGCGTGGCCTCGGCGAGGAAGTCGTCGACACCGGCCTCCTGCGCGATGGCCTTCGCGGTCAGCGGGTTGTCACCGGTGATCATGACGGTCTTGATGCCCATCCGGCGCAGCTCGTCGAACCGCTCCCGCATCCCCTCCTTGACCACGTCCTTGAGATGGATCACCCCGAGGGCGCGGGCGCCCCGTTCGTCCTCGACGGCCACCAGGAGCGGTGTGCCGCCGGCCTGCGAGATCCGGTCGGTCAGTCCCTGGCAGTCCCGGGCCACGCTGCCGCCGCGCCCGGCGACCCACGCGGTCACCGCGCCGGTGGCTCCCTTACGGACCTGGCGCCGCGTCCCGTCCTCGGTGAGGTCGACACCGGACATCCGGGTCTGGGCGGTGAAGGCCACCCACTCGGCACCGGCCAACTGCCCCTGGTGGCGCTCCCGGAGCCCGTACTTCTCCTTCGCCAGGACGACGATGGAGCGGCCCTCCGGGGTCTCGTCCGCGAGCGAGGAAAGCTGGGCGGCATCCGCCAGCTCCGCCTCGGTGACGCCCGGGACGGGGAGGAATTCGGCGGCCTGGCGGTTGCCGAGGGTGATGGTGCCGGTCTTGTCGAGCAGCAGTGTCGACACGTCCCCGGCGGCCTCGACGGCGCGCCCGGACATGGCGAGGACATTGCGCTGGACCAGCCGGTCCATGCCTGCGATGCCGATCGCGGAGAGCAGCGCCCCGATGGTCGTCGGTATGAGACACACCAGCAGGGCGATCAGCACGATCATCGACTGCCGCTGCCCGGCGTAGACCGCGAACGGCTGGAGGGTGACCACGGCCAGGAGGAAGACGATGGTGAGGGACGCGAGCAGGATGTTCAGCGCGATCTCGTTGGGTGTCTTCTGCCGGGCCGCACCCTCGACCAGCTTGATCATCCGGTCGATGAACGTCTCGCCCGGCTTCGTCGTGATCCTGATGACGATCCGGTCGGAGAGCACCTTCGTACCGCCGGTGACAGCCGAGCGGTCACCGCCCGACTCCCGGATCACGGGCGCCGATTCGCCGGTGATCGCGGACTCGTCGACGGAGGCGACGCCTTCGACCACATCGCCGTCGCCGGGGATGATGTCCCCGGCCTCGCAGACCACCAGATCACCGACCCGCAGGTCGGTGCCGGGTACGCGCTCCTCGTCCGGGCCGATGACACGCCGGGCGACGGTGTCGGTCCTGGCCCTGCGCAGGGTGTCCGCCTGCGCCTTGCCCCGGCCTTCCGCGACCGCCTCGGCCAGATTGGCGAAGACGGTGGTCAGCCAGAGCCAGGCGGCGATCGCCCAGCCGAACCAGTCGCCCGGATGGATCGCGGCGAAGACCGTGGACAGCACCGAGCCGACCTCGACCACGAACATCACGGGCGACTTGACCATCACCCGCGGATCGAGCTTCCTGACCGCCTGCGGGAACGACGTGATCAGCAGACGGGGATCGAACAAGCCCCCGCCCACCCGCGCCTTCCCGCCCGGACCGTGTCCGGGGGATACCGGCGGGTGCGGCGCACGGGACGGAGTGACTGCGGACATCGTGCCCTCTTGCTTCAGACGAGTGCTCATGACGCCAGCCCTTCGGCCAGCGGGCCCAGCGCGAGGGCCGGGAAGTAGGTCAGCCCGGTGACGATCATGATCGTGCCGACCAGTAGTCCGGTGAACAGCGGCTTGTGGGTACGCAGAGTGCCCGCGGTCTCGGGTACGGGCCGCTGCGCGGCCAGCGCGCCGGCCAGCACCAGGACGAACACCATCGGCAGGAAACGGCCGAGCAGCATGGCCAGGCCGATCGTGGTGTTGAACCACTGGGTGTCCGCGTTCAGCCCGGCGAAGGCCGAGCCGTTGTTGTTGGCGGCCGAGGTGTAGGCGTACAGGATCTCCGAGAACCCGTGCGGCCCGGAGTTGGTCATGGAGTTGCCCGGGGTGGGCAGGGCCATCGCGGCAGCGGTGAAACAGAGCACCAGCGCCGGGGTGATGAGGATGTAGCTCGCGGCCAGCTTGATCTCACGGCTGCCGATCTTCTTGCCCAGATACTCGGGCGTACGGCCGACCATCAGCCCGGCGATGAACACCGCGATGATCGCCATGATCAGCATCCCGTACAGACCCGAGCCGGTCCCGCCGGGCGCGATCTCACCGAGCTGCATCCCCAGCATGGTGATACCGCCCCCGAACCCGGTGAACGAGGAGTGGAACGAGTTCACCGCGCCGGTCGACGTGAGCGTCGTGGCCACCGCGAAGATCGACGAGCCGCCGACCCCGAACCGGGTCTCCTTGCCCTCCATCGCACCACCGGCCAGGTCGAACGCCGGGCCGTGGTGGGCGAACTCGGTCCACATCATCAGCCCGGTGAACCCGATCCAGATGGCGGCCATCGTGGCGAGGATCGCGTACCCCTGCTTCACACTGCCGACCATCGTCCCGAACGTCCGCGTCAGCGCGAACGGGATCACCAGGATCAGGAAGATCTCGAAGAGGTTGGAGAGCGGGGTGGGGTTCTCGAAGGGGTGGGCGGAGTTGGCGTTGAAGTAACCGCCGCCGTTGGTGCCCAGCTCCTTGATCGCCTCCTGCGAGGCCACCGCACCGCCGTTCCACTGCTGTGAACCGCCCAGGAACTGCCCGACCTCATGGATCCCGGCGAAGTTCTGGATCGCGCCACAGGCGACCAGCACGATCGCGCCGATCACGGAGAGGGGCAGCAGGATGCGGACGGTGCCGCGCACCAGATCCGCCCAGAAGTTCCCCAGCTCCCCGGTACGGGAGCGGGCGAAGCCCCGTACCAGCGCCACCGCCACGGCCATGCCGACCGCGGCGGAGACGAAGTTCTGTACGGCCAGGCCACCGGTCTGCACGACATGGCCCATGGCCTGCTCGCCGTAATACGACTGCCAGTTCGTATTCGCGACGAACGACGCGGCGGTGTTGAACGCCTGGTCCGGATCGATCGACGAGAAGCCCAGCGACCCGGGAAGAACCCCCTGCACCCGCTGGAGCAGATACAGGAACAGCACGCTCACCGCGGAGAACGCGAGGACGCCACGGAGATAGGCGGGCCAGCGCATCTCGGTCGCGGGGTTCGCGCCGATCGCGCGGTAGATCCACTTCTCGACCCGCAGATGCTTCGTCGAGGAATAGGTCCGGGCCATGTAGTCGCCCAACGGGCGGTACGCCAGACCCAACGCGACAACCAGCGCCAGCAACTGAAGCACACCGGCGAGGACGGAGCTCATCACTCAGAACCTCTCCGGGAAGAACAGCGCCAGGACGAGATAACCCAGCAGGGCGACCGCCACCAACAGCCCGACCACGTTCTCGGCCGTCATAGCTTCGCCACCCCCCTGGCGATCAGGGCCACCAGCGCGAACACCGCGATCGTGGTGACAACGAAGGCCACATCGGCCACCGCGCACTCCTAGAAGAGTCGGGAAAAACTGACTCCCTGAGGAAACCGGCTGATCCGCCCGGTCAGGCTCGCGTTGACGGGTCCCATACGGCCGGTGCCACGGGCTTGACGGACTTCATATGGCCGCGGCCGTGCCTTGTGATGTGCCGCATACGGCAAGGCATCCGCCATGGCTCGCAGGCGCCACGGCGTTCGGGCAAACGAAAGGCCGGTAGGGGTGCAGACGAAAGGCCGGTGGGCCGCTTCCCCGTCCAGGGATGCGGCCCACCGGCCTTGTCGCTCAGGTCTGTGCCGGTCAGGTCCGTGCCAGTGCGGTCGGTGCCGGTCCGGTCCGTGTCCGGCCGGAGCGCCGACGGAGGCTCAGCGCACCTCGGTGATCTCGGGACCGCGCTGAAGCTGTCCCATTCCACCGGAGAAGCGCGAGCCCTCCTGCTCGTCCTGCTGGACGCCCTCGGCCACCATCTGCGCGTCGTCCGGCAGCTTGAGGACGATCGGGTCCCTGGGCGCCATCGGCCCCTCGCCCCGTACGACCACGGTGTCCCGGAAGATCTGCTCCAGCAGCCCAGCGGCCGCGGGCTGTACCGCGCCCTGCCCGGAGATCACACCGCGCAGGAACCAGCGCGGTCCGTCGACGCCGATGAAGCGCACGAGCTGCACGCCGCCGGTGCCGTCCGGAAGCTGTACGGGAACCTGGGCGCGCAGCTCCCAGCCCAGCGGCCCCTCGACCTCGTCGATGATGCCGCCCTGCCGGGTGATGCCGGAGGCGATCTCCTCGCGGACCTCGCCCCAGATGCCTTCCTTCTTGGGCGCCGCGAACGCCTGGAGCTGTACGGCGCTGTCGCGCACCACGACCGTGGCGGCGACGATCGCGTCACCGGCGACTTCGACGCGCAGCTCCATGCCCTCGACCCCGGGAACGAAGATCCCGCCCAGATCGACCCGGCCCTCCCCGGGCCTGGAGACCTCGGAGATGTCCCAGGGCCCGTCCGGCCTGGGGGCCGGCGGAAGGTTCACCCTGCGGGGCGCGGCCACCCCTTCGGAGGCCGTGTCGGCACCGGCGTCACCGGCATCGTCGGTGAACTGCTCGGCCTCGCCCGCTGCGTCCGCCGCGTCCGCTGCGGAACCACTCTTCTTGCGACGTCCGAACACGTCACTGTCCTTCCCGGTCGGATACGACCGAAGCGTATCGATTCCCGCCCTGTACGCCGCCCACGGCGGCATGACCGCCGGTGGACCCGAAGCCCCCGTCGCCCCGCGCCGACCCGGGAAGCTCCGCCACCTCGTGGAAGCGGACCTTCTCGACCTGCTGGACGACCAACTGGGCAATCCGGTCGAACCGCTCGAACCGAACGCTCTCGCGCGGGTCCAGATTGACCACGATCACTTTGATCTCTCCACGGTACCCGGCATCCACCGTCCCCGGGGCATTCACCATGGCGACGCCGCAGCGGGCCGCCAGTCCGGAGCGCGGGTGCACGAAGGCGGCGTACCCGTCGGGCAGGGCGATGGACACTCCCGTGGGCAGTACGGCCCGCTCCCCGGGGGCCAGTTCGGCGGCCTCGGTGGTGACCAGATCGGCCCCGGCGTCGCCCGGATGCGCATATCCCGGAAGCGGAACCTCCGGATCAAGGCGGCGGATCAGTACGTCCAGGGGGGCAGCGGGGGTACGGCTCATGGGTTCACCTCGACGGCGCGGGCGCGCCCGGCCTGGTCCGGGAGGCGTCCCCGGGGGTGGCGCGCTGCTCACAGGCGCAGACCTTACCCGCGCGGTCGCCCGGCTTCCGCACCATGCCAAGCTTGGCTCCATGGAGCCTTCCGCCGCGAGCTACGACGAACGTCTCACCGCCCCTCCCTCCTGGTGGGCCGTAGCGGCCCTCGTCGCCGTGGCGGGGGGTCTGATCACGCTGCCGCTGGGGCCGTTGCCGCTGCTCGGCGGGGTGATCGGCGCGGGAGCGCTGGCGGCGGCCGGGGTCAGTTCCTACGGCTCGGCGCGGATCAGGGTGGTGGCGGGCTCGCTGGTCGCGGGCGATGCCCGGATCCCGGTCTCGGCGCTGGGCGAGGCCGAGGTGCTCGACGCCGAGGAGGCGCGGGCCTGGCGGCTGCACAAGGCCGACCCCCGGGCGTTCATGCTGCTGCGCAGCTATGTGCCGACGGCGCTGCGGGTGGAGGTCACGGATCCCGAGGACCCGACTCCGTACGTCTATCTGTCGACCAGGAACCCGCAGGGTCTGGCGACGGCGCTGAACGCGGTACGGACGGGCTGAGCGCGACGACAACGCCGAGAGGCGCGGCCCGCCGCGGAAGCGGCTGATGTCACTGCGGGCACGCGCGCCCGGCAGGATCCACAAGACAGGCCCTAGCTCTCCAGTTCCTTCGGCAGCTCCGCGGGGAGTTCCTCCGGCCGCTCCAGCGGGGGCAGCTCCGGAAGCGCGTCCCAGGGGATCTGGCGGGTCCGCAGGTCCTTGCGGACGTGCTCGGCGACCTTCTTGGTGTCCCGCCGGTTCATCATCGCGCCGACGGCCGCCCCGATCATGAAGGGGACCAGGTTGGGCAGGCTGCGGACCGTGCGCTTCATGATCTGCTGGCGCAGCTCGCGCTTCATGCGCCCGCCCAGCGCGCCGTTGAAGGTCGACGGCTTGGTGACATCGACCCCGCGCTCCTCCGTCCAGGAGGTCAGATAGGCGGCGCTGCGCTGCTTGAGCGCGCCCGGCGGGCGCAGTCCGTAGACCTCGTGCAGCTCGGCTATGAGCTTCAGCTCGATCGCGGCGACCGCCGTGATCTCGGCCGCCAGCTCGGCGGGCATCGCGGGCGGTACGGGCAGCATCGCGGCCGCGCCTACACCCGCGCCGACCGTGGCACTGCTGTTCGCCGCGCCGGCGACCAGTTTGTCGGCCAGTTCCTCGGGGCCGAGGCCGGGGAACTGGCCGCGCAGGGTCGCGAGGTCACGGACGGGTATCCGGGGCGCGTTCTCGATGATCCGGTCGGCGACATATCCCAGCGCCGCCTTGGCACCCGCGCCGCCCTTCCGCACACCCCGTTTGACGGCGTCCAGCCGCCGGCCCCCGGTCACGGGGCCGCCGTGGTCCTCCTGGGCTGCTTCGAGCGAGGCCGGGAGGCCTCGCTCGTCGTCATGTGCGCCGTGCTGGGGCAGGAGAGCGGAGTGCTCGGCAGCGGGCTGAACGCCTTCTGCCGGGCCCGAGCCGCCCCGATACGCCTCCGGTGCCCTCTCGCGCCGGAAGCGTCGTTTCCGAAACGGTGTGTCGCCTGCCACGGCCGACCCGACCTCAGTCGCAGTCGCGGCAGATCGGCTGACCGTTCTTCTCCCTGGCGAGCTGGCTCCTGTGGTGCACCAGGAAGCAGCTCATGCAGGTGAACTCATCGGCCTGCCGGGGCAGCACCCGGACGGACAGCTCCTCGTTGGAGAGATCCGCGCCGGGCAGTTCGAGCCCTTCGGCCTGCTCGAACTCGTCGACGTCGACCGCCGAAGTCGACTTGTCGTTCCGACGGGCCTTCAGTTCCTCAAGGCTGTCCTGATCGACGTCGTCATCGGTCTTGCGTGGGGTGTCGTAATCCGTTGCCATGTCGCTCTCCCCCTCTGGGTGTCTGTGGTGTCTCCAGCGCACGTAACGCGTGAGAGGCCGGACTTGTGCCCGACCTGAGGCGGAGATTTTGCCTCACATCAAGGTCTGTTACTCAATCGACACCCAACCGGACCCCTGTGGAGTGATCGGCTTCGGGTGGCGAAGGGGACCGTACACGGTCCCGCTGTTGTGCCTCACGGGCGCCACCCCGTGTACTTCCCGTGATCCCGGCCCCCGGAAACCCGGACGATACCGGCTTTCCGATGAAGGCCTGATCACGCAGAGTGGATAGGCGTGAATTCGCCCTTGTGATCGATCACACACGGATTCGCCGGAAATCCGTCCCGGAAATTCCGCGCAAAGCGAACAAAGGCAGCTGCTCCCCGGATACCGCGCGCAGCATCTCAGACCGGGAGAGTGACACGCATCACCAGTCCCCCGCCCTCGCGGGGTTCCGCGAAGATCCTGCCGCCATGGGCGCGCGCCACGGACCGCGCGATCGAGAGACCGAGGCCGACCCCCTTGTCGCTGCCCGTACGCTCCGTACGCAGCCGCCGGAACGGCTCGAAGAGGTTGTCGATCTCGTACCCCGGGACCACCGGGCCCGTATTGGACACCACCAGGACCGCCTGGCCCTGCTGGACCTCCGTGGAGACCTCCACCCAGCCGCCCTCGGGGATGTTGTACCGCACGGCGTTCTGCACCAGGTTCAGCGCGATCCGCTCCAGCAGCACCCCGTTCCCCTGGACGACCGCCGGCGAGCACTCCGTACGGATCTCGACGCCCTTCGCCTCCGCCTCGCCGAGACACTGGTCCACACCGCGGGTGGCGACCTCCGCGAGGTCGACGGGTTTTCGCTCGACGATCTGGTTGTCGCTGCGGGCGAGCAGCAGCAGGCCCTCCACGAGCTGCTCGCTCCGCTCATTGGTGGCCAGCAGCGTTCTGCCGAGCTGCTGGAGTTCCGCGGGCGCCCCCGGATCGGAGAGATGGACCTCCAGCAGGGTGCGGTTGATCGCGAGCGGTGTGCGCAGCTCGTGCGAGGCGTTCGCGACGAACCGCTGCTGCGCGCTGAACGCCCGCTCCAGCCGGTCCAGCATCTCGTCGAAGGTGTCCGCCAGCTCCTTCAGCTCGTCGTCGGGACCGTCCAGCTCGATCCGGCGCGACAGGTCGGAGCCGACCACCCGGCGCGCGGTACGGGTGATCCGGCCCAGCGGCGACAGCACCCGCCCGGCCATCGCGTAACCGAACGCGAAGGCGATGACGCTCAGGCCGACCAGCGCGAACAGCGAGCGGCTGAGCAGATCGTCGAGCGCCTGCTTGCGCTGGTGGTTGACGCAACTGTTCATGGCCGCGTTGAACTGCTCCGGTGGCGCCTGGTCCGGGAAGTTGCAGACATCGCTGCTCACCTTGCCGGTCACGATCTTGAAGGGCAGCTCACTGCCCACGTGCAGCGCCTGCGCGGCCAGCAGATAGATGATCGAGAGCAGCAGGATGCCGGCGATCAGGAACATCCCGCCGTACAGCAGCGTCAGACGTATCCGGATGGTGGGGCGCACCCAGGGCAGCGCCTGGTCGGGCCTTCTGGGGTCCCAGGTGGGCTTGGGCGGTGCCGCGGGCGGCATCGGGGTCGCGGCCACGGGCATCAGATCCGGTACCCGGAGCCGGGCACCGTGACGATCACGGGCGGCTCGCCGAGCTTGCGGCGCAGGGTCATCACCGTGACCCGTACGACATTGGTGAACGGGTCGGTGTTCTCGTCCCAGGCCTTCTCCAGGAGCTGCTCGGCCGAGACGACCGCGCCCTCGCTGCGCATCAGGACCTCCAGCACCGCGAACTCCTTGGGCGCGAGCTGGATCTCCCTGCCCTCGCGGACGACCTCGCGGCGGTTGGGATCGAGCTTGATGCCCGAGCGCTCCAGGACGGGCGGCAGCGGTACGGTCGTACGCCGGCCGAGGGCCCGCACCCTGGCGATCAGCTCGGTGAACGCGAAGGGCTTGGGCAGATAGTCGTCCGCGCCCAGTTCGAGGCCCTCGACCCGGTCGCTGACATCGCCCGAGGCGGTGAGCATCAGGACCCGGGTGGGCATCCCCAACTCGACGATCCTGCGGCAGACGTCGTCGCCGTGGACGAGGGGGAGGTCCCGGTCGAGCACCACCACGTCGTAGTCGTTGACCCCGACCCGTTCCAGGGCGGCGGCGCCGTCGTACACCACGTCGACGGCCATGGCCTCCCGGCGCAGTCCGGTGGCCACCGCATCGGCGAGCAGTTGCTCGTCCTCGACGACGAGTACACGCACGTCGCAGTCCTTCCTCTGGGCCCGTCACCCCGGAGCGGGGCAGGTTGTAGCACTGGCTGTGCGGCCCCATCCTGCCCGTTACGGCCATAAACCGGCGGTAAGACGATGCCGGGTGACCTGGGACATCCGGGAATGGAACGGATTGTTTGACGCGTTGAGGTTTCTCGGAGTCGGCCCCTGGGGAAGACGACTTCACACCCGAGATCACGCCCTGTTTGTGGCACGCCACACCCTTTCTGTCATCCAGAGGCAGTGGGTGCGTGATCTACCCGCCGTCGGCACACCCCCGTGCCACTGACCCACGACGAGGGGGCGCAATGGACGCGTTCACCGCCGGGCTTCTGCAGCGTATAAAGGCCACGGAAACGGATCTCAACCGAGCCCGGGAGACGGGCGACGACTTCCTCGTGGATGTCGATCAGGAAGAGCTGGAAGACCTTCGCCGGCTTGCGGCCGAGCACGGTGTGGAGGTCGGCGCGGCAAGCGCCTGACCGCATGCCTTGGCCCTATTCAAATATCAGAGCTGTGACAACGACCTAGTGAGAAGGGCCCCGGCGCCGAGGGGACGGCGCCGGGGCCCTTCCGTACGACCGGCCGCGCCGCCGGACCGTACCCGGCGGGGCCTACGGCTCCCTAGTCGTGCCAGGCGCCGTACTCGTCCAGCAGGCCCTGGAGGGGCTCGAAGACACCCGGGGTGGCCGCCACCGTGAGTTCGAAGCTCGGGCGGGCGCCGGGGCGTCCGCCGGTGAGCGCGCCCGCCTCGCGGGCGATGAGATCGCCGGCCGCGAAGTCCCAGGGGTGCAGCCCGCGCTCGTAGTAGCCGTCCAGCCGGCCCGCCGCCACATCGCAGAGGTCGGTGGCCGCGGAGCCGCCCCGCCGGATGTCGCGCAACTGCGGGATCAGCCGCTGGGCGATCCCGGCCTGGTGGGCGCGGACGGCGGTGACGTAGTTGAAGCCGGTCGAGACCAGGGCGCGGTCCAGCGGGGGCGCGGGGCGGCAGTGGACAGGCCGGTCGTTGAGGAAGGCGCCGCCACCGCGCACGGCACGGAAGGTCTCGCTGCGCATCGGGATCGCGACGACTCCCGCGAGGGTCTCGCCGTCGCGTTCCGCGGCGATGGAGACGGCCCAGGTGGGCAGTCCGTACAGATAGTTGACGGTGCCGTCCAGCGGGTCGATGACCCAACGGATGCCGCTGCTGCCCGTCGAGCTGGCGCCCTCCTCGCCGAGGAAACCGTCGTCGGGGCGGCGATCGGAGAGAAGGCCGGTGATCAGCTTCTCGGCGGCGATGTCCATCTCGGTGACGACATCGATGGGGCTGGACTTGGTGGCGGCGACGGCCAGATCGTCGGGGCGGCCGTCGCGCAGCAGCTCGCCCGCGCGGCGGGCGGCTTCCAGCGCGAGGGCGAGCAGCTCGGCGGTCAGGGCCTCATCGGGCCGGCCGGTGACAGGCCGGTCGGTCACAGCGGGCGGGGCGTCGGTGGCGGCGGGTCGGGTGTCGGTCACGTCGGGGCTCCTTCAGGCGTACGGGCTGTCGGCGCCCGCGGCGGCGGGCCTGGGGGCACGGGCCGGGCAGCAGCCGACCGGGCAGAGGTCATGGCTCGGGCCGAGCGCGCCCAGCGCGCAGCGCTCCGGCGACTGCCCCCGCTCGGTGGCGGCACGCTCCAGCACCAGGTCGCGGACGGCGGCGGCGAAGCGCGGGTCGGCGCCCACCGTGGGCGAGCGGCGGACGGGCAGCCCCAGCTCCGCGGCCTTGGCGGTGGCCTCGGTGTCGAGGTCGTACAGGACTTCCATATGGTCCGAGACAAAGCCGATGGGGGCCATCACGACCGCCGGGACGCCCTCGCCGTGCAGCGTCTCCAGGTGGTCGCAGATGTCCGGCTCCAGCCAGGGGATGTGCGGGGCGCCGCTGCGGGACTGGTAGACCAGCCGCCAGGGGTGCTCCACGCCCGTCTCCTCCCGTACCGCCTCGACGATCAGCCGGGCGGTGTCGAGGTGCTCGGCCACATACGCGCCGCCCTCGCCGTGGTCCTCGGCCGGTCCCGAGGTGTCGGCCGACGCGACCGGGATGGAGTGGGTGGTGAAGGCGAGGTGGGCGCCCGCCCGTACCGGCTCCGGCAGATCGGCGAGCGAGGCCAGCACGCCGTCGATCATGGGGCGCAGAAAACCGGGGTGGTTGAAGTAGTGCCGCAGCTTGTCCACGCGCGGCGGTTCGAGCCCCTCGGCGGCCAGGGCGGCTAGCGCCTCGGCGAGGTTCTCGCGGTACTGGCGGCAGCCCGAGTACGAGGCGTACGCGCTGGTCGCGAGGACGGCGATCCGGCGCCGGCCGTCCAGGGTCATCCGGCGCAGGGTGTCGGTCAGATACGGCGCCCAGTTGCGGTTGCCCCAGTAGACGGGCAGATCGACACCGTGCTCGGCGAAGTCCTTGCGCA
Source organism: Streptomyces odonnellii (assembly GCF_000981895.1). GTDB lineage: Bacteria > Actinomycetota > Actinomycetes > Streptomycetales > Streptomycetaceae > Streptomyces > Streptomyces odonnellii. The sequence continues at coordinate 24,609 of NZ_LATD01000009.1, forward strand.
GGGCGTCGAGCAGCGCGCGGTTCTGTTCGTTGATCGGGCTGACCCCGCCGAACAGGAAGTAGTGCCGGCCCACTTCCTTGAGCCGCTCCTCGGGGATCCCTCGCCCCCTGGTCACGTTCGCCAGGAACGGAATCACATCGTCCGGGCCTTCGGGGCCGCCGAAGGACAGCAGGAGCAGCGCGTCATAGGGGGAAGTCTCAAGCTGTTGGGGCATGTTTCGATCCTGCCATCCGCTCCGCCCGTGATGTGCGGCGGCGGTGGCCGGCGGACATACGCACGGTGGCCGTGAGTATGATCCCCCTCCAACTGCTCGGGGGACGGAGTGGCGTATGACCGGGACGCACACGAACGGGCCGACCGTGGACGCGTGGCGCAACTGGGCGGGGAACGTGACCGCCCGCCCGGCCCGCGCGGTCTCCCCCGCCTCCGTCGAGGAGCTGACCGAGGCGGTACGAAGGGCCGCCGAGGACGGGCTGAAGGTCAAGGCGGTCGGCACCGGCCACTCCTTCACCGCCACCGCCGCCACCGACGGGCTGCTCGTACGGCCCGATCTGCTCACCGGCATCCGGGACGTCGACCGGACGGCGGGCACCGTGACCGTGGCGGCCGGCACCCCGCTGAAGCGGCTCAACGCGGCACTGGCGCGCGAGGGTCTGTCGCTGGCCAATATGGGCGACATCATGGAGCAGACCGTCGCGGGCGCCGCCTCCACCGGCACCCATGGCACCGGCCGTGACTCGGCCTCCATAGCCGCCCAGATCCGCGCCCTGGAACTGGTCACCGCGGACGGCTCGCTGCTGCGCTGCTCCGCGGAGGAGAATCCGGAGGTCTTCGCCGCCGCCAGGATCGGGCTGGGCGCGCTGGGGGTGATCACCTCGGTGACCCTCGCGGTGGAGCCGGTCTTTCTGCTGACGGCCCGTGAGCAGCCCATGGCCTTCGACCGGGTCACAGCCGAGTTCGATCAGCTCGTGGCCGAGAATGAGCACTTCGAGTTCTACTGGTTCCCGCACACCGGCAACTGCACCACCAAGCGCAACAACCGCAGCGCGGGTCCGGCGGCCCCGCCCGGCCGGTTCGGCGGCTGGATCGATGACGAGTTCCTCTCCAACGGGCTGTTCCAGGTGGCCTGTTCGGTCGGCCGGGCCGTGCCCGCGACCATCCCCGCCATCGCCAGGATCTCCAGCCGCGCCCTCTCCGCACGCACCTACACGGACATCCCTTACAAGGTCTTCACTTCCCCGCGTCGCGTGCGCTTTGTCGAGATGGAGTACGCGCTGCCCCGCGAGGCGGCGGTAGAGGCGCTGCGCGAGGTCAAGGCGATGGTCGAGCGCTCACCGCTGCGGGTGAGTTTTCCGGTGGAGATACGCACGGCGCCCGCGGACGACATCACGCTCTCGACCGCCTCGGGCCAGGACAGCGCGTACATCGCGGTGCACCTGTACCGGGGCACGCCCTACCACGCGTACTTCACCGCGGTGGAACGGATCATGACCGCGCACGACGGCCGGCCGCACTGGGGCAAGATCCACACCAGGGACGCGGAGTACCTCTCGCGGGCGTATCCGCGCTTCGGGGAGTTCACGGCGCTCCGGGACCGGCTGGATCCGGACCGGCTGTTCGGCAATGACTATCTGCGGCGGATTCTCGGGGACTGAGCGGAAACTCGTGGGGACCGACCGGGGACTGATGGGAGCCGGCGGGGACCGGTTCCCGGGGGCCGAGGCGGCCCGAGGCGCTATGCCCCGTCTTCCGCCCCCGCTCACCCATCTGCCCCATCTCGTACCGGGAAAGGGCGACTGAGCGAAGCCGATCATTCCGATGTAGCGGATTCTGTGAAGCAGCGGGCCTGGTCAGGCGTGTTGCCGGTGCTCAACTCCGCGCCCCGGCGAGAACTTGGGCGGCGTGCCGGTCCACCCGGATGGCCCGAATGGAGTACTGTGGCGAGCCCTGGGGCCGGACTCCCTCATGGGTGTCCGGAACCTTCGGGAAGGGGGCCGAACGTGGCACTCGATCCGGCGGCGCCGCGGCACCGCACGGGCGCCTGCTGCACGGAGTGACCGGGTCTGTCACTCTGCGTCGCAAAGAGGTAACCGTGCCATAACGGCGATCCAGGGCCACTGCCCGACACGCCGGGCAGCACGGCAAGGTTGTGGCAGGCTGCACCCGGGCAGGCCACACTCGACTAGCGGAAGCAGCGACGCACGTGACGTCGGCAGGCACCACCCGGGAGGTCCCCATGCCCGAACTGCGTGTCGTGGCCGTCTCCAACGACGGCACACGACTGGTGCTCAAGGCTGCGGACAGCACGGAATACACGCTTCCGATTGATGAGCGCCTCCGCGCCGCCGTGCGCAATGACCGCGCCCGCCTCGGTCAGATCGAGATCGAGGTCGAGAGCCACCTCAGACCGCGTGACATCCAGGCGCGTATACGAGCCGGCGCCTCCGCCGAGGAGGTCGCCCACCACGCCGGTATCCCGGTGGACCGGGTCCGCCGGTTCGAGGGTCCGGTGCTGGCCGAGCGCGCCTTCATGGCCGAGCGGGCCAGGAAGACGGCCGTGCGCCGCCCCGGCGAGAACGCGGGACCCCAGCTCGGTGAGGCCGTGCAGGAGCGGCTGACGCTGCGCGGCGCCGAGAAGGACACCGTGCAGTGGGACTCCTGGCGCCGTGACGACGGCACCTGGGAGGTGCTGCTCGTCTACCGGGTCGCGGGTGAGCCGCACTCGGCGAGCTGGACGTATGACCCGCCCCGGCGGCTCGTCCAGGCGGTGGACGACGAGGCCCGCGCCCTGATCGGCGACACCGACGACACGGTCACCGCGCAGGAGCCGAGCTTCCCGTTCGTACCGCGGATCGCGCGGCTGCCGCGCGACCGCGACCGGCCGATGGACCGCGCGCTCGACCGGCAGTCGGAGCGGCCCGGGGCGCCGGAGCCGGACGAGATGAGCGAACGCGACTCGCTGACCAGCCTGCTGGAGGCGGTGCCGAGCTTCCGAGGCGACATGGTGGTGCCCGAGCGGCCCGCTCCGGAGCCGCCCGCCACGGATCCGGAGGAGGAGCCGGAGGCCGAGGAGCCGCCGGCGCCCGCGGCCTCGGCCGGTTCGGCGTACGCGGATGTGCTGATGCCGCGCTCGGTGTCCGGGCACCGGGACCGGCTCACGGGCACGACGGACCGCCAGGCGGAAGCGGATGGGGTCCGTCCGGGCCGCAGGGCCGCGGTGCCGAGCTGGGACGAGATCGTGTTCGGCACGCGGCGCAAGAAGCAGGAGTAGCGCGAAGACGGCCACGGCCACGGCGAGTTGTCGGCCGCGGCACATCGCCGAGGAGGCCTCCGCGAAGGGGGCCCGTACACGGTGTGCGTGTACGGGCCCCCTTCGTATGCGTGTGCGTGTACGGCAGGCGGTACGGCGAGACCGCGGGCTCGGGCTACTGGGGGTCGGGGCCCTTGGCGACCGGACGGGTCTCGTCCGCCGACCACTCGGACCAGGAGCCCGCGTACAGCGCCGCAGGGATGCCCGCGATCTCCAGCGCCAGCACCTCATGGGCCCCCGAGACACCGGACCCGCAGTAGACACCCACCTCGGTTCCGGCTGTGGCACCGAGTGCCGTGAATCGTGCGGCCAGATCTCGCGCCGACAGGAAGGTGCCATTTTCGGCCACATTCGCCATCGTGGGCGCCGACAGCGCGCCGGGAATATGGCCGCCGATCCGGTCGACGGGTTCGACGTCGCCGCGGTAGCGCTCGGCGGCCCGCGCGTCCAGCAGCAGCCCCCTGCGCGCCAGGGCCGCCGCACCATCCGCGTCCAGCAGCGGGAGCGAGCCCGGCACCGGGCTGAAGTCGCCCTCGACGGGGTCCGGGACCTCGGTGGAGAGCGGGCCGGTCCAGGCGGCCAGGCCGCCGTCCAGCACCCGCACATCGGAGTGACCCGCCCAGCGCAGCAGCCACCAGGCGCGTGCCGCCGCCCAGCCCTGGCCGCCGTCGTACACCACCACCGGCCTGTCCTGCGACACTCCGGCCCGCCGCATCACCGCGCCGAAGGCCGCCGCCTCGGGCAGCGGATGCCGGCCGCGTGCCCCGGGCGGGTCCGCCAGCTCCGTATCGAGATCGACATAGACTGCGCCCGGCAGATGCCCCGCCTCATAGGCCGGGCGGCCGGGAGGTCCGCCGAGCTGCCAGCGGACGTCGAGCAGGACGGGCGGACGAGGTCCGGCCGACTCGCCCTGAAGTTCCGCCGCGGTGATGATGGCTGTCATGGAGCCATCCTCGCGCACGGGCGGCCCTACCCGGAAACGGCGGAGAAACGGCCGGTAAACACCCCATCGAGATCGCGCCAAGGTCGGCGCAGTCGGGAAGCGGCACCCGGTGACAGGTGCGAGCATCTGCACGGGCGTACGGCCGTTCCCGTACGGCGGCCGGAGAGCGGCCCGCGCCCGGTCCCCGCACGGCCACGACGGTCCGAGGAGAGAGTGACGATGACCGAGGCAGCGATCCGGCGCACACCCGGCACACCCTGCTGGGTGAGCCTGATGGTGCACGGCCTTGCCGCGACCGAGGAGTTCTACCGGGAGTTGTTCGGCTGGGAGTTCCGGCCGGGACCGCAGCAGCTCGGACCGTATGTCCGCGGCATGCTGGACGGCAGGGCGATCGCGGGCATCGGCCAGTTGCCGCCCGACCGGCAGTTGCCCATCTCATGGATGACCTATCTGGCGACGGACGACGCGGATCTGACGGCCGACACGATCAGAAGCTGTGGCGGAACGGTCGGTGTCGGTCCGCTCGACGCGGCGGAGGCGGGCCGGATGGCCATCGCAGCGGACCCCGCCGGCTCGGTCTTCGGGATCTGGCAGGCGGCGGCGCACATCGGGACGGCGGTGGCCGGGGCCCATGGCACCCCGGTCTGGAACGAACTGATCACACGCGAGACATCAGCGGTCGGAAAGTTCTACGAAGCGCTCTTCAACTACGACGTGGAGTCGGTCGAGTCGACCGACTTTGACTTCCTGACCCTGCGTCTGGAGGGACGGCCGGTGGCCTCCCTGCACGGGGTGGGGCGCGCGCTCGCCCGGGATCTGGGCTCGCACTGGATGACGTATTTCGAGGTGGACGACACCGACGCCGCCGCGCGGCTGGTGACGGAGCTGGGCGGGCGGGTGATCAAGCCGCCGCACGAAGGCACGCACGGCAGGCTGGCGACGGTCGCGGACCCGGAGGGCGCGGTCTTCTCGATCGTACGGTCGGCCGGGCACCGGCAGCTCGCGGACCTCTGACCGCCCGGCGCCGACCGCGAAGCACCGGCGCCGGTCCGAGGCATCGTCCTGTCGGGCTCAGCGGAGTGCCGCCTGCCCGTCGGTCAACGGCCCGCCGTCCAGGGGCACTTCGCCGTTCCCGACCGGCAGGACATCCGGTGAGAGCGTGGCCGCCCGCGCGGTCGCCGCGGTCATCCGCCGCCGGTGATGGCGCCGGCACAGCACCTCGTACCCGATCTGGTCGCCGGACTGGTGCACATCGCCAACGACGACCTGGGCGCCCTCGACGACCATGGCACCGCCGACCGTCCGCGCGTTGTGCGTGGCCCGCGCGCCGCACCAGCAGAGCGCCTCGACCTGGAGGACCTCGATCCGGTCGGCCAGTTCCACCAGCCGCTGCGAGCCGGGGAAGAGCTTGGAGCGGAAGTCGGTGGTGATGCCGAAGGTGAAGACGTCCAGCTCCAGGTCGTCCACCACCCGGGCGAGCTGGTCGACCTGCTCGGGGGCGAGGAACTGCGCCTCGTCGGCGATGACGTAGTCGCAACGGCCGCCCTGGGAGAGGCGGTTGACCAGATAGGCGTAGAAGTCGAAGCCCTCGGCGGCCTCGACGGCGTCGGTGACCAGGCCCAGCCGGGAGGAGAGCTTGCCCTCGCCCGCGCGGTCGTCACGGGTGAAGATCATGCCCTGGAGTCCGCGCGCGGAGCGGTTGTGCTCGATCTGAAGAGCGAGGGTGCTCTTTCCGCAGTCCATCGTTCCGGAGAAGAACACCAGCTCTGGCATGAGGGAGTGACGGCCTTTCGGTTCTCGGGCGTGACATCCGCGGGCCCTGGGGCGTGCGGGGGCTCTCGGGTCTGTGTGGGCTCTGGGGCTTGCGTGGCTTACGGGAGCCGCGAAGCGTATGGGCCACGGCCTGGGCTGTTCTAGGAGCGTACTTCGAGGAGCGGGACGAGCTGCTCGACGGGGGTCATCGAGCCGTGCATCCCGACCATCGCCGACTCGTGCGGCTCCTGGACGGAGGCGGTGATCACCACATCGTCGTGGGCCGCCGCGACGACATCGCCGATCCGTCCGTACACCCGCTCGTCCATCGCGCCGGGCCGTCCGAACCAGCCCCCGGCGATCACCTCTTCGCGGCTCGCCACCCAGAACCGCTCGCCGAGCACCTCGCGCCAGACGGCGAGGACATCGGCCTCGGCCCCCGGCACGGCGTAGACATGGCGGGCCCGGCCCTCGCCCCCGAGCAGGGCGACCCCGGCGCGCAGCTCCCAGTCCTCGTCGAAGTCGATGCGCGACTCCTCGTCGAAGGGGATGTCGATCATGCCGTGGTCGGCGGTCACATAGAGCGCGGTACGGGGCGGCAGCCGCTCGGCGAGGCGCTGGGCGAGCCGGTCGACGTACATGAGCTGGCCGCGCCAGGCGTCGGAGTCGACACCGAAGCGATGGCCCTTGCCGTCGACCTCGCTGTAGTACGTGTAGACGAGCGAGCGGTCGCCCGCGGCGAGCTGCTCGGCGGCGAGGTCCATCCGCTCCTCGCCGGTGAGACGGCCGTGGAAGCTGCCGCCGCTGAGCGCGATCTTGGTGAGCGGGGTGGTCTCGAAGGTCGGCGAGGACACCTGGGCGGTATGGACCCCGGCCTCGGCGGCGAGCTGGAAGACCGTGGGGTACGGCTGCCAGACCGCCGGCTCGGTCCAGGGCTTCCAGCGGAGCTGGTTCATCAGCGCGCCGGTGGCCGGATCGCGGACGGTGTACCCGGGCAGTCCGTGCGTGGCCGGTGCCAGGCCCGTACCGAAGGAGGCGAGGGAGGTCGCCGTGGTGGCGGGGAAGCAGGTGGTGAGGGGGCGGCCGGTGCGACCGCGCGAGCTGCCGAGCAGTGAGTTCAGATAGGGCGCCTCGTCCGGGTGGGCCCTGAGCTGTTCCCAGCCGAGGCCGTCGATCAGAAAGACACAGTTCCGGTCGGCGGGGGTCAGTTCGGAAATGGCCGCGGTCAGACCCGGTACGCCCTGGCCTGCCGCGAGCGTGGGCAGCAAGTCGGCGAGCGAGCCGGTGCCGTACTCGGGCAGCGGAGCGGAGTCCGGGGCGAGCGGGACGGGGTCCTGCCAGAGTGCCTCGGCGGCCATCAGCGGCCGGTGACCGGGCTGGCGGGTGCGGCGGCGGGGGCCGCGGTCGCCGCTGTGGCTTCTGAAAGGGCCTGGGCGAACGCGAGCGTCTGGCGGACGGTGTCGGGTCCGTCGCCCGCCTCGCTGACTCTGAGGCTCAGATCGTCGGCGGTGGAGCTGCCGGTGTAGCCGTGGTCCGCCTCGCAGTTGGGGTCGCCGCAGGCGGCGGGCTCCAGATCGATCCGCGAGACCGCGCCCCAGCCGATGGTCAGGACGACCTCGCGCGGCAGGGAGCCGGGGGTGTACGACTCCGGGTTGGCGACGACCCTGCTGACCACGACGGACGAGATGCGGTCGAGCTTGACCGACTCGGTGGAGGTGGTGGCGTACGGGGTCGGGGAGCTGGTGTCGGCGTTCTGCTCGTCGGTGTGGCTGACGATGAAGCGGTGGGCGGTCAGGACGAGGACGGTGACATGCCGGCGCACCTCGTTGGCGTCGAAGGTGGTCTCCTGGTGCACCACGTACGACGCGATCTGCTCACCGCCGACAGCGGCCTCCACCGCTTCGGCCACGAGAGCCGGGTAGTAGCCGCTGCGCTCGATCGCCGTGCGCAGCCCCTGGGTCGTCGTACCGGTCTTCGCCATGGGCTCCATCCTACGGTGGCCGGATGGCTGCCGAGGACGCCCCGGAGGGCCCTTCCGTCCCGGTGACCCGTCAGTAACTGGGGAGGCGGCGCGGGCCCAGATCGTCGCGGGCGGGCGGCGGTGCGAGCCGTACGCCCGCGTCGAGGACGGAGAGCCCACGGGTGGCGACGACGACCGGTTCCAGGGTGACGGAGACGATCTCGGGGTGGTCGTCGGCCAGCCGGGACACCCGGAGGAGCAGTTCCTCCAGGGCAGGGGTGTCGACGGGCGCGGAGCCGCGCCAGCCGAAGAGGAGAGGGGCCGTTCTGATGGACCTGATCTGTCCGGCCACATCGCGGTCGGTGGCGGGTACGAGCCGGTGGGCGAGGTCGCCGAGCAGCTCGGAGGGCGGGCCCGCGAGACCGAAGGAGAGCACGGCCCCGGCGGCCGCGTCGATGGCGGCCCGTACGACGGTGTCCACCCCGCGCGGGACCATCGACTGGACCACGGGCCGCAGTTCGCCGGGGCCGCCGAGCGATTCGGTCAGCTCGCGGTAGGCGAGCCGCAGTTGGGCCTCGTCGGCGAGATCGAGCCGTACGCCCCCGAGGTCGGCGCGGTGGCGGAGATGGGGCGCGGTCGTCTTCAGCGCGACGGGGTATCCGAGCCGGGCGGCGGCGCCGACGGCCGCTGCCGGGTCGGGCGCGGGGAGGGTCGGGCGCACGGGGATGCCGTACAGGGCGAGCAGCGCGTGCGCGTCGGCGGGGCCGAGCCGTACCCCGCGCGGATCGGTGTGCTCGCCGAGCGTCCGGGCGATCAGCGCGGCGGCACCGCTCTCGTCGATGGTGTCGTCGATGGACTCGGGCACCTTGCCGGGCTCGCCGCACTCGCGCCGCCACTGCGCGTACCGGACTGCCTCGGCGAGCGCCCTCACGGCCCGCTCGGCGGCGGGGTAGGCGGGGATACGGGCGGCGGACCCGGCGGACTGCGGCGTCGAGGGCCCGGCGGACTCTGCGGACTCCGGCGTCACGGGTCCGGCGGACTGCGGCGCCGCGGGACCGGCGGGCTGCGGCGCCGCCAGGGCTTCGGTCAGGCCCGCGATCTCGACGTGCACCACGGCGACCGGCTTGGGCGGGCCCGCGGTGAGCGCTTCGCGGAGCGCGCCGGCCAGGGCGGTGCCGGGTGCGGCGGGTGCGGCGGGCGTCGCGTCAGCCTCGCCGACGTGCGGGATCGCGGTCACCACGACGGCGTCGCAGGCCTGGTCGGACAGGGCCTCGCCGAGCGCCGTACGGAAGTCCGCGGGCGTCGCCGCGGTAGTGAGGTCACGGGGGCGCAGCGGGCGGAGCCCCTCGGTGAGGCAGGCGTCGTAGGCGAGCAGACCGAGGGACTCCGAGTTGCCGAGGATCGCGACGCGTGGCCCGGCGGGGAGGGGCTGCGAGGCCAGCAGCAGGCCCGCGTCGACCAGTTCGGTGACCGTGTCGACACGGATCACACCGGCCTGCCGCATCAGCGCCGAGACCGTCGCGTCCGGGATCCGGGTGACCGGGACCGCGTGGCCCGGGGGCGTACTGCCGCTGTGGCGCGCGCCTTTGACCACCACGACCGGCTTGACCGCCGCCGTACGCCGGGCGAGCCGGGTGAACTTCCGTGGGTTGCCGATCGATTCGAGGTAGAGCAGGGCGACATCGGTGTCCGGGTCCTCGTACCAGTACTGGAGGATGTCGTTGCCCGAGACGTCCGCGCGGTTGCCCGCGGAGATGAAGGACGAGAGACCCGCGCCGCGCCGGTGGAGCCCGGAGAGCAGCGCGATCCCGATGGCCCCGGACTGGGTGAACAGGCCGATGCGTCCACGGGCGGGTGGCTCGGGTGCGAGCGAGGCGTTCAGCCGGACGGCATCGGCGGTGTTGATGATCCCGAAGGCGTTCGGTCCGATGATCCGCATTCCGTACGAACGGGCCTGGCGCACCAGAGCGCGCTGCCGCTCCCTGCCTTCCGGGCCGCTCTCCGCGTAACCGGCCGAGAGGACCACCAGCCCCCGGACACCGTGCTCGCCGCACTCCGCGACCGCTTCGGGCACCCGGCCGGCCGGTACGGCGACGATCGCGAGGTCGACGGGCTCCTTGATCAGTGCGACCGAGCGGACGGCCGGGACGCCGTCGATCTCGGTGCGGTCCTCGTCGAAGGCCCGGTTCACCGCGTACGTACGTCCGGTGAACCCGGCGTCGAGCAGATTGCGCAGGACCGTTCTGCCGACCCCGCCGGGTGCCCGGCCGGTGCCGACGACGGCGACCGAGCCCGGCGCGAGCAGTCGCTGGACCGAGCGGGCCTCGGCCCGCTGCTCCCGTCCGCGCTGGACCGCCAGGGACTCCGCGGTCGGTTCGAGGTCGAGCGTGAGGCGTACGGCACCGTCCTCGAAGTTGCGCCTCTGGGTGTACCCGGCGTCCCTGAACACCTTGATCATCTTGCTGTTGGCTGGCAGCACCTCGGCGGTGAAGCGCCGGATTCCTCGCTCACGTGCGACCGCCGCGATGTGTTCGAGCAGGGCGGACGCGACCCCGCGCCCCTGATGCGCGTCCTGGACGAGGAACGCGACCTCGGCCTCGTCGGCGGGCGCGGACGCGGACCGCCCCCGCGCGTCGACGCGGTCGTACCGTACGGTCGCGATGAACTCCCCGCCCACCGTGACCGCGAGGCCCACCCGGTCCACATAGTCGTGGTGGGTGAACCGGTGGACGTCCTTCGCGGAGAGGCGCGGGTAGGGCGCGAAGAAGCGGTAGTACTTCGACTCGTCGGAGACCTGTTCGTAGAAGCTGACCAGCCGCCCGGCGTCGGCGGTGGTGATGGGCCTGATACGGGCGGTGGCTCCGTCGCGCAGCACCACGTCCGCTTCCCAGTGATCGGGGTACGCGTGGTCCGGCGGCGTCTCCATGCCGAAAGCCTACGGGGGGCGGCGCCGCCGAGGGGGCCCTCAGGGGTCGCGAAGGGGGTATTCCCCGGCACATGAGATTCTGGGCCGGACATCGTTTTTCAGACTTTTGAGACTTGAAGGGCAACACCATGGCTGAGCGCCGCGTCAATGTCGGCTGGGCCGAGGGGCTGCACGCCCGTCCCGCTTCCATCTTCGTCCGTGCCGCCACGGCCGCCGGAGTCCCCGTGACGATCGCGAAGGCCGGTGGCACCCCCGTCAACGCCGGGTCGATGCTCGCGGTGCTCGGTCTGGGCGCGCAGGGCGGCGAGGAGATCGTGCTGACCTCCGACGCGGACGGCGCGGAGGCGGCTCTGGACCGGCTGGCGAAACTGGTCGCCGAGGGCCTGGACGAACTGCCCGAGACGGTCTGAACGAGCTGTACGAGAGCTGTCCGGTGGCGGGACCCGGTCCGGTGGCGGGAGTCCGTCCTGCGCCCGGCCGGAATTACGCACGACGGAGCCGCGGTGCGCGAATTCGGCGCACCGCGGCTCCGTATTTCCGTGCGGGCAGCGAAGAATAGGCCGCGCTTTTCAATTCTTTGTATACGGCGAGATTGTTAAGTGCGGGCACTCGCGGTGTTTACACCATGTTGCGAAACCCTCACCTTTTCCCGGTCGCGCTCGGTCCGCCGCAGCCGGTGCACCGCCGCCGTACGCTCCGCGTGCAGGGCGGTCAGCGACCGCGCGCGCTCCGCGTCGCCGCGCGCCACCGCGTCCACGATCGCGCCGTGCTCGGCCCAGGAGTCCACCGGGTGCGCGGGCTGGTCGATCACATACATCCAGGCGATCTTGTGCCGGAGCTGGGTGAGCGGGGCGGTGAGCGCCGGGCTTCCGGACGCCTGGGCGAGGGTCTCGTGGAACCAGGTGCCGAGCGAGCGCAGATCCTCGCCCTGTCCCCGTCTGGCCCGCTCCTGCCCCAGTCTGACCAGGCCCCGGAGCACCTTGAGATGGGCTTCCGTACGGCGCTGGGCCGCGCGCGCCGCGCCCAGCGGCTCCAGGAGCTGCCGCACCTCCAGCAGATCGGCCGCCTCCTGGTCCGTGGGCTCGGCCACACACGCGCCGACATGGCGGCGGGTGGTCACGAAGCCCTCCGACTCCAGGGTGCGCAGGGCTTCGCGCACCGGGACGCGGGAGACGCCGTAGCGCCGCGCGAGCTGCTCCTCGGTGAGCCGGCTGCCCCGTTCGAATACACCGGAGACAATGTCGTCGCGGATCGCCGTGCATACCGAGTGCGCGGGAATGCGCATGTCCGAACCTCCGCCTTAATCCGCGCGAAACGCTGCCGATCGGCCCCTGTTCCGTGACTCTATTGCAATCAACGCGGATTTCCGATGGGTGCCCGGAATCGATGGATATCTTTTGGCCAGCACGGAGCGGCCATCGCGGAGCAGACGGGCAGCCTCGTAGCGAAAGCGGACATTTAAGAAACCCCGGCGACAGTTGTCGCCGGGGTTTATCACGGAGTCGGTTTTCTCAGCCGCTGACGACCGTGACGTCGCCGATACCCAGCGCCGTCACCGGCTCCTTGATCTGCTCGGCGTCCCCGACGAGCACGGTGACGAGCCGGTCCACCGGGAAGGCGCTGACGGCCGCGGCCGTCGCCTCCACCGTGCCGGTCTCTGCCAGGCGCGCGTAGAGCTGGGCCTGGAAGTCGTCGGGGAGGTGCTGCTCGACCTGGTCGGCCAGGGTCGCCGCGACGGACGCGGCCGTCTCGTACTTGAGCGGTGCCACCCCGACCAGGTTCTGGACGGCCACATCGCGCTCGGCGTCGGTGAGGCCCTCCGCCGCTAGGGTGCGCAGCACCTTCCAGAGGTCGTCCAGCGCCGGGCCCGTGGACGCGGTGTCCACGGAACCGCTGATGGCGAGCATCGCGGCGCCCGTCGCCCCGCCCGGCTCCGAGGGGGCCGAGGAGCGCAGCACCTGCCCGAAGGCCCGCACTCCGTAGGTGTAGCCCTTCTCCTCGCGCAGCACCCGGTCGAGCCGGGAGGTGAGCGTGCCGCCCAGGCAGTACGTGCCGAGCACCTGGGCGGGCCAGACCCGGTCGTGCCGGTCGGCGCCGATCCGGCCGATCAGCAGCTGGGTCTGGACGGCGCCCGGCCGGTCCACGATCACCACCCGGCCCGTGTCGTCGGCCGTGATGGGCGGTACGGGGCGGGGCCTGGCGGTGTCACCAGTCCAGGTGCCGAGGGTGTCCGCCAGCACTCCGTCCAGGTCGACCCCGGTGAGATCGCCGACGATCACGGCGGTGGCCGTGGCGGGCCGTACATGCGCTTCGTAGAAGGCCCGCACACCCGAGGCGTCGATGCGCGCGACCGTCTCCTCGGTGCCCTGGCGCGGCCTGGACATCCGGGAGGAAGCGGGGAACAGCTCCTTGGAGAGCTGCTTGGCGGCGCGGCGGCCCGGGTTGGCGCTCTCGTGCGGGATCTCGTCCAGCCGGTTCCGCACCAGCCGCTCCACCTCGCTGTCGGCGAAGGCCGGCGCGCGCAGCGCCTCGGCGAGCAGGCCGAGGGCCTTGGGCAGCCGGGAGACCGGGACCTCCAGGGAGATCCGTACGCCCGGGTGGTCCGCGTGCGCGTCGAGGGTGGCGCCGCAGCGCTCCAGCTCGGCGGCGAACTCCTCGGCGCTGTGCTTGTCGGTGCCCTCGGAGAACGCCCGCGCCATGATCGTGGCGACCCCGTCGAGCCCCTCGGGCTCGGCCTCCAGCGGGGCGTCGAGATTGATCTCGACCGCCACCACCTGCTGTCCCGGGCGGTCGCAGCGCAGCACCGTCAGCCCGTTGCCGAGGGCGCCGCGCTCGGGCGCGGGGAAGGCCCAGGGCCTGGCCTCGCCGGCGGTCGGCTGCGGGTGGAAGTCCATGGTCACGGCAGCGTCGCTCACTGGTCCGCCCCTTCGTGCTCGTCGGTCTCGTCGGCGGCCGTCCCCGCCGCGTCGGCGGTGTCCTCGGAGGCCAGCGGTTCGTACACCAGCACCGCCCTGTTGTCGGGGCGCAGCCGGGCCGCGGCGACGGCCCGTACCTCCTCGGCGGTGATGTCCAGCACGCGGGTGACGGCGGTCAGCGCGAGCTGCGGGTCGCCGAAGAGCACGGCGAACCTGCACAGTTCGTCCGCGCGGCCCGCGACCGTGCCGAGCCGGTCCAGCCATTCGCGTTCGAGCTGGGCCTGGGCCCGCTCCATCTCCTCGGCCGTCGGGCCCTCGGCGGCGAGCCTGGCCAGCTCCTCGTCGACGGCGGCCTCGATCTGCGGGACCTCGACCCCGCCGGAGGTCTTCACATCCAGCCAGCCCAGCGAGGGGGCGCCGGCCAGCCGCAGCAGTCCGAAGCCCGCGGCGACCGCGGTCTGGTCCCTGCGCACCAGCCTGTTGTGCAGCCGCGAGGACTCGCCGCCGCCGAGGACGGTGAGCGCCAGATCGGCGGCGTCGCACTCGCGGGTGCCGTCGTGCGGCAGCCGGTAGGCGGCCATCAGCGCGCGCGCCGGGACCTCCTCGTGGATCTCCTCGCGCAGCTCCTCGCCGATGATGTCGGGCAGGGTCCCGTCGCGGGGCGGCTGCTTGCCGTCGTGGGACGGGATGGAGCCGAAGTACTTCTCGACCCAGGCGAGGGTCTGCTCGGGGTCGATGTCGCCGACGACCGACAGGACCGCGTTGTTCGGCGCGTAGTTCGTACGGAAGAACGCGCGGGCGTCCTCCAGGGTCGCGGCGTCCAGGTCGGCCATCGAGCCGATCGGGGTGTGGTGGTACGGATGGCCCTCGGGGTAGGCGAGCGCGGTGAGCCGCTCGAACGCCGTGCCGTACGGCACGTTGTCGTACCGCTGGCGGCGCTCGTTCTTGACGACGTCCCGCTGGTTCTCCATGGACTCCTCGTCGAGCGCGGCGAGCAGCGAGCCCATCCGGTCGGCTTCCAGCCAGAGTGCCAGTTCGAGCTGGTGGGTGGGCATGGTCTCGAAATAGTTGGTGCGCTCGAAGCTGGTGGTGCCGTTCAGCGAACCGCCGGCCCCCTGCACCAGCTCGAAGTGGCCGTTCCCCTTCACCTGGGCCGAGCCCTGGAACATCAGGTGCTCGAAGAGGTGGGCGAGGCCCGTACGGCCTTTGACTTCATGGCGTGACCCGACGTCGTACCAGAGGCAGACAGCGGCGACCGGGGTCAGATGGTCCTCGGAGAGCACCACGCGCAGGCCGTTGGCCAGTCGGTGCTCAGTCGCTGTCAGGCCGCCGGAACCGGCCTGCGCTGTGGCCGTGTGACCCATGGGCATGTACGTCCCTTCGATCGCGATATGGAGAAGTCCTGCCACTGTATGCAAGCGTGCTGACACCTGGCGAAGTTCCGGCGTGGCAGACGCCCGCCACGCGCCCCGCGCACCACCTGCTCCGTACCCCTCGCCCGGCGCTCCGGCTTACCCCCCGGCCGTATGCCGGTGACGGGTCGAGGTCCGGGTTGTCGGCGGCTCGGTCCACAATGGTCCGCGTCAGCTAGAGAAGTTGCCGTACAAGGACCTGTGAAGGAGCCGCAGCAGCGATGGCCCGCCGCAGCACGAAGACCCCGCCGCCGGAGGACTTCGAGGAGAAGATCCTCGACATCGACGTGGTCGATGAAATGCAGGGCTCCTTCCTCGAGTACGCGTACTCGGTGATCTACTCCCGGGCCCTGCCGGACGCCCGGGACGGCATGAAGCCGGTGCACCGCCGCATCGTCTACCAGATGAACGAGATGGGCCTGCGCCCCGACCGCGGGTATGTGAAGTGCGCCCGCGTCGTCGGCGAGGTGATGGGCAAGCTGCACCCGCACGGCGACGCGTCGATCTACGACGCGCTGGTCCGTATGGCACAGCCCTTCTCGATGAGGCTGCCCCTCGTCGACGGACATGGCAACTTCGGCTCGCTCGGCAATGACGATCCGCCGGCCGCCATGCGCTACACCGAGTGCCGGATGGCCGACGCCACGTCATTGATGACGGAATCGATCGACGAGGACACCGTCGATTTCGAGCCGAATTACGACGGCCAGGAGCGAGAACCGGCCACGCTTCCGGCCGCCTATCCCAATCTCCTCGTCAATGGCGCCTCCGGTATCGCGGTCGGTATGGCGACGAACATGCCGCCGCACAATCTGGGCGAAGTCGTGGCGGCCGCACGTCATCTCATCAAGCACCCGGGCGCGGACCTGGAGACGCTGATGCGGTTCGTCCCCGGCCCCGATCTGCCGACCGGCGGCCGGATCGTCGGGCTGGCGGGCATCAAGGACGCGTACGAGAACGGCCGGGGCACGTTCAAGATCCGGGCGACCGCGACGGTGGAGGACGTCACCGCGCGCCGCAAGGGCCTGGTCGTCACCGAACTGCCCTTCACGGTCGGCCCCGAGAAGGTCATCGCGAAGATCAAGGACCTGGTCTCCGCCAAGAAGCTGCTGGGCATCGCGGATGTCAAGGACCTCACGGACCGCTCGCACGGACTGCGTCTGGTCATCGAGATCAAGAACGGTTTCGTGCCCGAGGCGGTGCTCGAACAGCTCTACAAGCTGACGCCCATGGAGGAGTCCTTCGGCATCAACAATGTGGCGCTGGTGGACGGGCAGCCGCTGACGCTGGGGCTGAAGGAGCTGCTGGAGGTCTATCTGGACCACCGGTTCACGGTGGTGCGCCGCAGGAGCGAGTTCCGCAGGACCAAGCGGCGCGACCGGCTGCATCTCGTCGAGGGCCTGCTCGTGGCACTCATCGACATCGACGAGGTCATCCGGCTGATCCGGTCCAGCGACAATTCGGCGCAGGCCAAGGAGCGGCTGATCGAGCACTTCTCGCTGAGCGACGTCCAGACGCAATACATCCTGGACACACCGCTGCGCCGGCTCACCCGCTTCGACCGGATCGAGCTGGAGAGCGAGCGCGACCGGCTCAACGGCGAGATCGACGAGCTGACCGGAATCCTCGAGTCGGACACCGAGCTGCGCAAGCTGGTCTCCTCCGAACTGGCCGCGGTGGCGAAGAAGTTCGGCACCCCACGGCGCACGGTGCTGCTGGAGTCGGCCGGTTCTTCGGTGGCCGCGGTGCCGCTGGAGGTGGCGGACGATCCGTGCCGGGTGCTGCTCTCCTCGACCGGTCTGCTGGCCCGTACGGTCAACGGCGAGCCGCTGGAGGGCGGCGACGGCAAGCGCGTCAAGCACGACGTGATCATCTCGGCGGTGCCCGCGACGGCGCGCGGCGACATCGGCGCGGTGACCTCGACGGGACGGCTGCTGCGGATCGCGGTGATCGATCTGCCGCAGCTCCCGGACACCGCCTCGGCCCCGAATCTGGCGGGCGGGGCGCCGGTCTCGGAGTTCCTGGCGCTGGAGGGCGACGAGACGCTGGTCTGTCTGACCACCCTCGACGAGTCGTCCCCGGGGCTGGCGCTGGGCACGCTCCAGGGCGTGGTCAAGCGGGTGGTCCCGGACTATCCGGCCAACAAGGACGAGCTGGAGGTCATCTCCCTCAAGGAGGGCGACCGGATCGTGGGCGGCGCGGAGCTGCGCACGGGCGAGGAGGACCTGGTCTTCATCACCTCGGACGCGCAGCTTCTGCGGTATCAAGCCTCGCAGGTACGGCCGCAGGGCCGGCCGGCGGGCGGGATGGCGGGGATCAAGCTGACCGAGGGGGCGACGGTGATCTCGTTCACAGCGGTCGATCCGGCAGCGGACGCGGTGGTGTTCACGGTCACGGGTTCGCACGGCACGCTGGACGACTCGGTGCGTACGGCGAAGCTCACACCGTTCGACCAGTATCCGCGCAAGGGCCGGGCCACGGGCGGGGTGCGCTGCCAGCGGTTCCTGAAGGGCGAGGACATGCTGGTGCTGGCGTGGGCGGGCGCGAGCCCGGCGCGCGCGGCGCAGAAGAACGGCGCGCCGGTGGGGCTGCCGGATCCGGACCCGCGCCGGGACGGTTCGGGTACGCCGTTCGCGGCGCAGGTCGATGCACTGGCCGGGCCCGCGCACTGATCCGGCGTCACGGATCACGCCCCGTCCGGGGCTGAGTCCGGGTCCGGGTCGTCGCGCTCGGATCCGGCCGGGTCGGGTACGTACCGCAGGACGCCCCACATGCCGCGCTCGTCGGCGGGGGCGTCCCGCGGCCCGGTCCCCTCGCAGGCCGCCAGCTCCTTGAGCAGCGCCTCGCGGCCGATGCCGGAGCCGATCAGGACCAGTTCGGTGCGGCGCTCCTCGCCGCGCGGCCAGGGCGCGGGGTAGAAGCGCAGAAACCGGCCGACCGCGTGCACGGCATAGCGGTTGGCAGGGTCGTACGCCCCGAAGTCGACGAATCCCTTGATCCGGTAGAGGCCTTCGGGCCGGGAGTCGAGGAACGCCATCAGCCTTCGCGGGTCCATCGGGGCCCGCGCGGTGTACGAGACGCTCTCGTAGGCGGCATGGAGATGGCCGTCGTGTCCCCCGTGTCCTCCGAGGCCGTCGCCGCCTTCGGAGCCGTCGCCTCCGCCGGGACCGTGGGCGTGCGCGTCCTCCGCCTCCGC
The DNA here is from genome assembly GCF_000981895.1 of Streptomyces odonnellii. Taxonomy (GTDB): domain Bacteria; phylum Actinomycetota; class Actinomycetes; order Streptomycetales; family Streptomycetaceae; genus Streptomyces; species Streptomyces odonnellii. The sequence continues at coordinate 43,023 of NZ_LATD01000009.1, forward strand.
CTCCGCGTAAAGGTCCTCGAAGGTGAGCTGCCGGACCTTCTCCTCCTCGGCCGGTGCGACGGCCGGGTCGAACAGCAGCTCAGGGTCTATCCGTCCGTACGAGGCGGAGACCACCGGCGTCCCGGGCGCGAGTCCGCCGACGGCGGCCAGAACGCGCCGCCGCTCCGGCTCCGAAACCCGATCGGTCTTGTTGAGGACCACCAGATCGGCGATCGCGAGATGCCGGTCGGTCTCGGGATGGCGCTCCCGGGTGGCGTCGAACTCGGCCGCGTCGACGACCTGGACGAGTCCCCCGTACACCGTGCCCGGATGGTTCCCGGCGAGCAGCATCCGGACGAGTTCCCGGGGCTCGGCCAGCCCGCTCGCCTCGATGACGATGACGTCGATGCGGGCGGCCGGCCGGGTCAACTGCTCCAGATAGCCGTCAAGTTCGCTCGCGTCGACGGCGCAGCACAGACAGCCGTCGCCGAGCGAGACCGTGGAGCCGACCTGCCCGGCGACCGTCATGGCGTCGATCTCGATGGCTCCGAAGTCATTGACGACCACCGCGATGCGCCGGCCCGCGCGGCGGCGCAGGAGATGGTTGAGCAAGGTCGTCTTGCCCGATCCCAGAAAGCCCGTCAGGACCACCACCGGAATCTGCTTCCCGCTCACGAACACCCCTCCATACCGCGCCGTACGTCTGCCCGGGCGGATGATCTCGGAGCTCTCCGCCCGCTCCAGAATATGGGCGCTTCGCCCCACCACCCACGCCGAGGCGAAGCCCGACGGCGAGCACCGGCGCTGCTCAGCCCGGGCTCAGTCCGCGCTCAGTCCGGTACGAAGGTGCCGCCTGCGGCTGTCGCCAGGCCGGGTCCGAGGGTGGCTGCCGGTGTCCAGGCGCCGGGGTCGGCGACACCGCGGGCCAGCAGTTCGGTGACCGTGGCGGTGAGTGCGCCTGGGCTCTGGGTTCGCCGCTCCGCATGCTCGCGAGATCAGTTGTGTGGCGGAAACTCCTGGTCCAGAAGCTGGAGTGCCTCCTGCTGCCGCCGATGGAATCCGGGCAGCAAGGGCTGCACGCGGGCGAGATGCTCCGCGATCGGCAAACCCCGGTCAGTGGGCAGCCGCGCCGGGTGGTTCCGGTCAAGGGCCTTGTTCACCGAAGCACAGAACAGGTACACCGTCCCCAGAGCCTCCGAGTCGAAGACGATCTGCCCGACCGCCACCGAAGCGACCGGACCGCAAACGCCTTCGGCCAAGGCGCCCAGCACATCAGCGGCGACCGCCGGATCACCGTTTGGATCCCACTGAGCACGCATGAGCGCAGCGCGCATGATCTCTGCCAACTCCGGAGCCGACGGTCGTGCCGGATCGCTCACCATCCGCGCATCGTCCCGACCCGGCCCGCCGAAAGCCACCCGCATGCGGACCCACCAGTCC
>NZ_LATD01000090.1 GCF_000981895.1 Streptomyces odonnellii
GCCCGGACGCGCCCCGCTGAGCCGAGCGGGCTCACGCATCGTCGCAGCGCCCGGCCCTGCCCCGGACACCGGCCCCGGACACGCCACGCCACGCCACGCGCAAGGGCCGGTCCCAGCGCGCCCGCCCGGAACCGGCCCTCGTGGCTCAGCCGTCGGGCTTCAGCCCGCGTTGACGCAGGTGTTGCCCGCTGCCGGGTTGAGGAGGGCGAGGATGTCGATCGTGTTGCCGCACAGGTTGAGCGGGACCTCGATCGGGACCTGGATGACATTTCCCGAAAGGACGCCCGGCGACCCCTTCGCGATGGCTTCGGCTTCCGCGTCGGCGAATGCGGTCCCGCCCCCGGCGGCCAGAATGCTCCCGGCGATCGCGATCACGACGCCGGCCTTCTTCAGCTTCTTCACTTGGCGCTCCTCATCCCTCATCGGAAGTCGCCGTGGCCAGTTCCACAGCTACGTCCGAGATGTAACCTCCAGGCGCAATCGTCACGCTACGTAGTGTTATTTTCACCTGTTCGCGTGACAGCGGACCCGGCATACCGCCCAGACCCGACATCATCGCCCTCCGCCGTCCGGTTCCAGAGCGCTGAAACCGTCGTGAAACCGCGCTGAACGCGCCCTCCCGCAATCTCTGCGGCATGACGACAACGACATCGCACTCACCCGCCATCGCGGCCAAGGGGCTGCGCAAGGCCTACGGGGACAAGACCGTCCTCGACGGCATCGACCTGGTGGTACCGGCCGGCACCGTCTTCTCCCTGCTCGGCCCGAACGGCGCGGGCAAGACCACCGCCGTCAAGATCCTCTCCACCCTCGTCACCGCCGACGCCGGTGACCTGTACGTCGCCGGCCACGACCTGGCCGCCGACCCGCAGGCCGTACGCGCGGCGATCGGCGTCACCGGGCAGTTCTCCGCCGTCGACGGCCTGATCACCGGCGAGGAGAACATGCTCCTCATGGCGGACCTGCACCATCTCCCGCGCGCCGAGGGCCGCCGTACCGCCGCCGAGCTGCTGGAGCGCTTCGATCTCACCGAGGCCGCGAAGAAGCCCGCCTCCAGCTACTCCGGCGGCATGAAGCGCCGCCTCGACCTCGCCATGACGCTGGTCGGCGACCCGCGCATCATCTTCCTCGACGAGCCGACCACCGGTCTCGACCCGCGCAGCCGCCACAACATGTGGGGGATCATCCGCGAGCTGGTCTCCGACGGCGTCACTGTCTTCCTCACCACCCAGTACCTGGAAGAGGCGGACGAACTCGCCGACCGCATCGCCGTGCTCGACAACGGCAGGATCGCCGCCACGGGCACCGCCGACGAGCTGAAGCGGCTCATCCCGGGCGGACACGTCCGGCTCCGCTTCACCGACCCGGACGCGTACCGGTCCGCCGCCGTCGCCCTGCGCGAGGTCACCCGGGACGACGAGGCGCTGACGCTTCAGATCCCCAGCGACGGCAGCCAGCGCGAGCTGCGCTCCATCCTCGACTGGCTGGACTCGGCCGGCATCGAGGCGGACGAGCTGACCGTGCACACCCCCGACCTCGACGACGTGTTCTTCGCCCTGACCGGCGGCACCAAGACCAGCAGCACCAAGACGGACGGCGCCAAGAACGGCAGCACCACGACCGGCAGCACCAAGTCCGACGGCGCCAAGACCAGCAGCGTCAGCCTCCCCGACCAGTCCACCAAGGAGACCCTCCGATGAACGCCCTCTCCCTCGCCGTCCGCGACTCGAACACCATGCTGCGCCGCAACCTGCTGCACGCGCGCCGCTACCCGTCCCTCACCCTGAACCTGCTGCTCACGCCGATCATGCTTCTGCTGCTCTTCGTCTACATCTTCGGCGACGTGATGAGCGCGGGCATCGCCGGCGGCGGCGCCGACCGCTCCGAGTACATCGCCTACATCGTCCCCGGCATCCTGATGATGACCATCGGCGGCACCGTGATCGGGGCCGCGGTGTCCGTCGCCACCGACATGACCGAGGGCATCATCGCCCGCTTCCGTACGCTGGCGATCCACCGCGGGTCCGTGCTCATCGGGCATGTCGTCGGCAGCGTGCTCCAGTGCGTCGCCAGCGTGGTCCTCGTCGGCGCCGTCGCCATGGCCATCGGCTTCCGCTCCACCGACGCGACGGCGCTGGAGTGGCTGGCGGCGTTCGGACTGCTCGTCCTGTTCTCCCTGGCGCTCACCTGGATCGCGGTCGGCATGGGCATGGCCAGCCCGAACCCCGAGGCGGCCGCCAACAGCGCACAGCCGCTGATCCTCCTCCCGCTCATCTCCAGCGCCTTCATCCCGGCCGACACGATGCCGGGCTGGTTCCAGCCGATCGCCGAGTACCAGCCCTTCACCCCCGCCATCGAGACCCTGCGCGGACTGCTGCTCGGCACCGAGATCGGTGACAACTGGTGGATCGCCGTCGTGTGGTGCGTCGGACTGGCCGCGCTCGGCTACCGCTGGTCGACGTCCTCGTTCAACCGCGACCCGAAGTAACCGCCATGACGGCGCGGGCTGCCGCACGCAGCTCGTCCCGCTCCAGGGCCGCGTACTCCGACACCGCGTCGGCGTACGCCGCCCTGACGGCCGGTTCGGTGGCCCCGACCGCCTTCCTGGCGCGGTCCGCCGACATCGTCGGCTGGAAGTCCCGATGCGCCCCGAGCCGTTCGGCCAGCGCGATCATCCGTACGGCACCGACACCGGCACACGCACCGGCACCGGCACCGGCATCAACACCGGCACACGCACCGTCACCCGCACCAGCACCCGCACCCGCCTCACCGGACGCGAGCCCCGCCATGCCGAGGGCATGCAGCATCGTGCCGAACAGTGGAAGTTCGGAGGGCGGGCCGACCGGCTCGGCGAGCAGCGTCCGCAGCCGCTGCCGCAGCCGTTCGACCACGTCCGCGACCAGCCCGAGCCGCCCCGCGTGCGCGTGTGCCGTCACCGCCACCGACTGGGTCAAGTACGGCCACGGGTCGAGCAGGGCGTCGCCGCCGCGCGTCGAGCCGGCCGCGAGCACGCGCTCCACCTCGCCGCGCCACAGGCCGAGCCCGACCTCCGTCAGGCCACGGGCGAGCGCGATCTCGGCGCGCCCGCCGAGATCGGGCCGGTAGAAGTCGTCCTGCCGCGGCGGGTTGTCGCTCTCCGCCCGCCGCAGCCAGTACTCGGCCTCGTCGGGGTCGCCGCGCTGAAGGCAGGCGAGGACGAGGGAGGAGCGGATGAAGATGTAGTCGTGCCCGTCGTTGAGCCGTGGCAGCACCTTGAGCACCGCCTTGAGGTGTCCGTACGCCTCCTCGCCCCGCCCCAGCCGCAAGTACAGCTCGCTCAGCCGGGAATGCCCCATGAGCTGCGCGGACGGATTGTCGGCCGGGGCCAGTTCGGTGATCACCCGGCGGGCCGAGGCGAGCGCGCGGTCGATGTCGTGCTCGTACTCCCAGACGTAGGTGGCGATGGACTCGGCGATGCCGGCGACCAGCGGCTGCCCGCTGTCGCAGAGCCCCCGCAGCACGCCGTAGTCGGGAGGCAGCATCTCGGGGATGGCGCTCACCACCACACCCGTGGCGCGCAGCAGCGTGTCCGGCGGGGCCGCGGGCAGCCTGCGCAGGGTGACGAGCTGCCGTACGGCGCGTGGGCCGTGGCCCATGAACAGGCCCGCCGTGCACAACACCGCGGCGGCTCGGGTGACTTCGACGTATTCGGGCTCGGGGCGGTAGTGCGACAGCGCCGGGCCGGTGTCGGCGGCGAGCGCGGCGAGGCGGGGGAAGTTGGAGTCGGTGGACCACAGTGTGGCGAGGACGGCGGTGACGGCGGCGATCGTGGGTCCGTCGGTACGGGCCAGGGCCTGCCGCAGGGCCAGTACGAGGTTGTCCTGCTCGGCCTTGATGCGCTCCCAGGCCGCCAGGGGTTCCGGGCTGAACAACGCGTCGTGGTACGCGACCGCGAAGTCCCGTGCCCAGGTGAGGAATCGGCCGACGGCCGCCTCGTCCTCGCCCGCCTCCGCGCGCCGCGCCGCGCTGAACTCCCGTACGGTCTCCAGCATCCGGAACCGCACGCCGGCCGGGGTGTCGGCGACGGTGAGCAGCGACTGACCGGCCAACTGCTCCAGCAGAAGCAGCGCGTCCTCGCCGAGGACCCGCTCCGCCGCTTCGCCCGAGAAGCCGCCGGGGAAGACGGACAGCGTGCGCAGCGCCGCCCGGGCGTCCTCCGCGAGCAGGTTCCAGCTCCACTCCACGACCGCGTGCAGCGTGCGGTGGCGCTCCGGCACGCCCCGCACCCCGCCGCGCAGCAGCGCGAACCGGTCGGCGAGGCGGCGGGCTATCTCCGGCACCGAAAGCACCCGCACCCGCGCCGCGGCCAGTTCCACGGCGAGCGGCAGCCCGTCGAGGTGCCGGCACAGCTCGGCCACCGCGTCCGGCGGCAGCTCCACACCGGGCCGGGCGGCCCGGGCCCGCTGGGTGAACAGTTCGACGGAGGTGTCGGGACCCAGCTCCGGCAGCGCGTACACGGCCTCGGACGTGAGGCCCAGCGGGGCCCGGCTGGTGGCGAGCACCCGCAGGTCCTCGGAGGACGAGACCAGGGCCTGTACGAGGGCGGCGGCGCCCCGGACGACCTGCTCGCAGTTGTCCAGGACCAGCAGCGCGGGCCCGGAGCCGAGCACAGCGAGGATTCCGGACACCGGGTCGGCCGGGGCGTGGCCGCTCATGGCACCGGGCCGTCCCTCGCCCGCGCCGAGCGCGGAGGCCACCTCCGCGGCCACGTCCTCGTCCGCGGTGACGCCCGCGAGCGGCACGAAATACACCACGCGCTGCTCGGCCCGGCGGCTGACGGCGTGCGCGAGCCGGGTCTTGCCGAGGCCGCCGGGACCGACGACGGTGACGGCGCGCGACGCGCGCAGCAGCCGCTCCACCGCCGCGATGTCCTCGTCCCGGCCGAGGAGCGGGTTCGGCTCGTGCGGCACACCGTGCCTGACCACCGGCGACTCGCCGCGGAGCAACTCCCGCTGTACGGCCTTGAGTCCGGCGCCCGGGTCCGTACCGAGCTGGTCGCGCAGCTCACGGCGGTACGCCTCGTACCGCGTCAGCGCGGCGGACGGGCCCGCCGTGGCCGCCTCGCCGCGCAGCAGTTCGGCGAGCACTTCCTCGTCGCGCGGATGCTCCGAGGCGGCCACGGCCAGCGGCCCGGCTGCCTCCGCGTGCCGCCCCAGCCGGGCGAGCGCGAGCGCCCGCGCGCGTACGAGCGTGCCGCGGACGGGGGCGCGCTCGGCGCGCAACGCGGCCACCGGGTCGCCGGGGTCGCCGTCCCCGTCCGGGGTCCCCTCCCACAGCGCGAGCCCGGCCTCGGCCTCGGCCAGCGATCCCGCGTGGTCCCCGGCCCTGGCCCGGTCCGCGCCCGCCGCGGCGTGCAGCAGCAGGGCGGAGCTGTCGACCTGGTCCTCGGCGAGTGCGAGCCGGTATCCGGTCGGCGTGCTCACGATGACGTCGGCACCCAGTTGCGTACGGGCCCTGGACACCAGGACCTGTAGCGCCTTCCCGGGCCGCTCCGGCAACTCGTCCGGCCACAGCCCCGCCACCAGCCGCTCGGTACCGCACCCCGTACGCAAGGCCCCCGCGAGCAGCGCGAGGAGCCCGCGGAGCCGGGGCGCGGTGACCTCCTGTCCGCGATAGGCGACACGCGGCAGCAGGGTCAGGTCGGTGGTCACCCGTGCAGATTAACCAAGCCCGGTCCCACCGGACCTCCCCGAACTCCCCCACGAGCCGGTCCCGCCGCTACGCGGTCCCTACAGGCCTGGGTGGCTCACGATCGTTTCGTGGTACGTCTTCCCGCGGCTCATGCCGAGCGCTCGGGCGACGGGCCGTACCGTCAGGGCGGTGGCGATCAAGTCGCCGATGCGAGGGGACAGTGCCTCGCCGAGCAGCAGCATGTTGGCCGTTCGGGGCAGTACGACACGTCGCCTCCCGCGCCGGACCGCGGCCACCACGGCTCGCGCGACGTCGTCTGACGAGAGCGGAGTCATGTGCCGGAACGGGGGCGGCATCTCGGCTTCCGCCGCCTCCTTCAGCAGATCGGTGGCGGTGAGCGCCGGGTGGATCGCCACGACCCGGATACCGGCGTCGGACACCTCCTGGCGAAGGCTGTCCGAGAACGCGGAGACCGCGTGCATCACGATCGCGTACGAGCCGAACCGGGCGAACGCCTTGCGCCCCATCACGGACGACATGTTGACGATCGTGCCCGAGCCCTGTCGCCGCAGGATCGGGAGCGCGCGTCGCGTCACGTCGATCATCCCGAAAAGGCTCGCCTGGAGTGTCTGATGGACGTCCTTTTCGAACGCCGCCGATTCAACACCGCCCACCTTCCCGATTCCGGCGTTGTTCACCAGCACATCGATCCCGCCGAATCGGTCCACCGCCGCGTCCACCAGGGCCGCCACAGCGTCGTGCGAGGTCACGTCGGTCGGCACCGACAGCACTTCCGCGCCCAGATCGCGAACCTCGTTCTCCACCTGGGCAAGCCGCTCCACCGAGCGGGCCGCGAGAACGAGCCGCGCTCCTTCCCGCGCGAACGCCAGCGCGACGGCTCTGCCGATTCCTCGCGATGCGCCCGTGACCAGCACCACCTTGTTCGCAAAGAACGCGTTCACGACGACTTCCCTTTCGTGATGTATATACAACATGCAGTGCGACATGTGCCGCCGGGACCCGCCCGAGCCGATCCGCCCGAGCCGCCCGGCCGGCAAGGCCTAGGCGTCCGGCGCGTACCCCATACCGCCCGCGATTCCCTGGACCGCGTCCACGCCCGTCGTCCCGAGAAGCCGCGCGGCCTGCCGCTGGGCCTCCCGCCACTCCGGCATCACGGACTCGATCTTGGCCCGCCCGGCGCGGGTGAGCGCGATCTCCCGTATCCCTTTCGCATCGGACGACAGGGCCTCGATCCAGCCCCGGTTCAGCAGGAGATTTACATTCCGGCTGACCGTGGACCTCTCCAGTTGCAGCACTTCGCCCAGCTTCGACGGTGGACACGGACCGGCCTTGCCCAGCGCCGCCAACAGGTTGACCTGGGCAATTGTCAACCCATGACCGCCGAGGGCGCCGTCGTAGAGGCTCGTGACGGCCCGGCCGATCAGCCGGACACGCACCGCCAGACAGTCACGCACGATCTCGTCGATGGAAGAAGCACCAGCACTCACACGTCCAGTGTTGTACATGCAACAAGCTCCGTCAACCCGAGCCACCCCGATGTCCGAGCAGCACCGGGTGCCGGTCCCCGACACCGACGCCCAGGCCGCCGCTCCCCGCACGGAAGCCGAGCTGGAGGCGGCGGCCGAGTCCGGTGTATCGGCTGAGGGTCATCATCGGGAACGGCGTGGCCGTCGCGATCGTCGACGGCCACCGAGACACTCGTCCCGACGTCCCCCGAGCACCCTCTATCGCGCTTCCGCCCGTTTCAGGTACGCGACATGTTCCGCTTCCAGGTCCACGACGGTGAACTCAAGCAGCTCCATGATCAGTTGGCCTGCCAGCACCCAGCCCAGCCGCCAGCTCTCGAACGCCACGCCGCCCGCGTCGCACGCCACCGGGAACAGCCCGCCCGGCTGATACAGCGCCCCATGCACCCCCGCCACCACGAACGTCCGCACCCGCAGCGCCACATAACTCGTGCGTAAGTGCGGGCACGCCCCGACCGAGATGACCGCGCACGGCACGCACAGCGGCGGATGCGTAGTGACATAGCCGGGCTTGTGCAGCTCCGGCTCATCCGCATCCTCACCCACGACCCACAGCGTGCCCTCGTCGGTACGGTCCGACGGCCCACCGCAGACCTGACACAGCAACTTCCGCATCGCCCGGCGCTGCCGCAGGAAGTGCACGTTCCCGAACTCAGGACGCCCCTTCCCCGGACTGATCCCGATCCGCTTCCACAGCACACCCATGTCGTCACGCTCGTACGGCCCCTCGTCGGCGTACGCGATCCCACCGCCCCGGACGACCAGCACACCCGGCGGCTGATGCTCGGAGGACCAGGAGGCGATGTACGGGACGACCGGATGCCTGCCCAGCGGTGCGCTCACGGGCGGTCCTTCTCGCTGGGCCGCACGAGCGGCACGGACAGGCACGCCCAGATCATCTTCCCCGGCCCGGCCCGGTCGGCCACACCCCACTCGTCCGCCAGAGCGTCCACCAGCAGCAGCCCCCGCCCATCCAGCGCCTCCGGATCCGGGGTACGCGGCTGCGGCCGGACCGGCGAACCGTCGTGCACCTCAATCCGCAACCCGCCCGCACTGCGGAAATAGCGCGTCTCGATGACCTGCTCCGGAGTCACCCTGGCGTGCAAACTCGCATTGCTGAGCAGCTCAGACACGATCAGGACCGCCGCATCCTCCAGCTCCGACAGCCCCCAATCGGCCAGCGCCTTACGCAACTCCAACCGCGCCAACGCCACGCACCTCGGGTGACTGCTCCACCGCAGCACAACGCTGCGATCGGTTTGGTCCGGCCTGCGGTTCCCGCACATGTCACGCGCCCTCCATCTACCCTTGCTCGCTTTCTGTGACGAACACCTCACAGAGTGATAGGAGTCCAGCTATGGTGGCCAGTAGTAGGGGGTTGACAACACCCGCTTCAGATGTAGGAGTTGATGGCATGGCGAAGGCCAGGACACCTCGTACGCCTAGGCAGAAGTACGGCGAGGAACTGAAGCTCCGTCGGATAGCGGCGGAGATGACTCAGGAGATGTTGAGCGAGATCGTGGTCTGCTCGCCCACCCTGATCAGCCACTTCGAGGCGGGCCGCCGCCTTCCCAACCCGGACGACGCGAAGCGCATCGACGCCGCGCTCGGTACGGACGGGTTCTTCTCCAGGTGGCTGAAGGACCTCGACTCCAAGTACGCCGATCACTTCGCGGCGGTGGCGGAGTTGGAACGGCAAGCGTCGGAGATCCGCCATTACGGTTCGGCGCTCATCCCGGGCATCCTCCAGACAAAGGCGTACGCGCAAGCGATCTTCCGTTCGTGGCGGCCGAACTACTGGGCAGAGGACCTGAACCGGCTCGTCGTCAACCGCATCGAGCGCTCTGAGGTACTCAAAGGCCCCAACGGGCCCGTAGTGTGGACCTTGTTGGACGAGGCAGCGCTCAGGCGCAAGGTCGGCGGTCCGCAGGTCATGGCCGAGCAGCTCCGCAAGATCGAGGAGATGGGGGAGGCCGGGCGGCTGCGGCTGCATGTTCTGACGTTCGAGGCGGGTGAACACGCCCTGGCCGAGAGCATGCTGTACCTGATGAACTTCGAGGACGCCCCACCGATCGCGTACGTCGAAGGCTTGTACACAGGGCACTTGATGGACCAGCCAGCCCTGGTGAGCAGTTGTCAGGCGGCCTACGATCTGGCACTAGGCGATGCGCTGTCGCACAAAGATTCTCTCGCCCTGATCAGGGCCGTAGCGGAGGAATACGAGCATGAACAGCAGTGAGCAGTTCGCCGGGTGGCGCAAGTCCAGCTACAGCGGAGGCGGCAACGGCGACTGCCTCGAAGTCGCGGACGGATACGCCAACGTCCCCGTCCGGGACTCCAAGAACCCCGGCGGTCCCGCCCTGCTCTTCCAGACCAACGACTGGTCGACGTTCATCACGGCCATCAAGGACGCCAGCCTGACCGCCTGAAACCGGAGGACTACGACCATGCACACTGTCGGATGGCGCAAGTCCAGTTACAGCTCGGGGAACCAAGACGACTGCCTCGAAGTCGCGGACGGGTACGCCGACATCCCGGTCCGCGACTCCAAGCGCCCCACCGGCCCGAGCCTCCGCTTCCGTACCACCGACTGGTCGTCGTTCATCGCGGCCGTCAAGTCCGGGAGCTTGACCGGCTGACCGCCCAACCCCCTCATCCGTTGGCCTACCAATGGATGAGGGGCTCGGGGCTTCACTTGGCGGGAATCGCCGGTGGCGTGGTTGCCGGCCAGTAGGGGCCGGCCTCAGGGTCGCGTACCCAGACCACCTGACTGTCCGGTGTCACCGTCATGCCGAACTCGTACAGGCTGGGCTGGTCCTGGGCGAGCCACCAGTCCCAGGCGGCGTCGACCTCGTCGGCGAGCCGCCGCGGCCCTCCTTGGTAGGCCATGTCGTCGCTGACAGTCGAGGACAGTGTTGCCCAAGACGCTTTCCCGTCGTGCAGCCAGGCGATCACCCCTTCGTCCTTTTCACGCGTGGTGATCCGGACGTCGGGGAGCGCCACACGGAGGGCGAACAGCAAGCTGCTGTTCTGTCGCAGCGGTCGCAGGTCCCGGCCCAACGGGCGTTCGCTGTCGGGCGGGCCGTCGCCGCGGACCTCCTTCAGGCGACGCCCGGCTGAGACGCCCGCAGCAGGCATGAACGTCGCGAGCCCCTGCATCCACCCGCTCGCCGACCGGCCGTCCGCCGCCACGGTGAGGGCCACATGCCCGAGTCGGCCCCAGGGAGTGACGATGCGGGCACCGGGCCGGGCGTACGCCACCCAGGCCCACGGGACCGTCTCCACGGCGTAGGTGGAGATTATCCGGTCGTACGGCTCGTCGCCGGGCCGGGCGTGCGCACCGTCGCCGACCGCGACCGCCACTTCGAGGTCCGCGGCTTTCAGCCGTGCCCGCGCTCGGTCGGCGAGAGCGGCGTCGAACTCCACACTGACGACTCGCTGTCCGCCGCCGACGCGCCAGGCGAGCAACCCGGCGTTCCATCCCGTGCCGGTGCCCAGTTCCAGGACGCGGTGGCCTTCTTCCAGCATGAGGGAGTCGAGCATGTCGACCACGATCGACGGTGCGCTCATGCTGGAGGAGGGCCGACCGGCGGTGAGCTGAGTGATGGCCGGGTCGTGCGGTCCCGCGTACACAAGGTCGGCCCACTGTTCCGGGTGCCGTCGGCGATCGACGGCGGCGTAGGCTTTCCCGTCCCAGACCCACAGCCGCTCAGGAGCGAAGTGGTGACGGGGTAGGGCATGGACGGCCTGACGGGTCCACGGGGACCGGTCGGGCCAACTGCCGGCGGCCTCCATCGCGTCCGCGAGACGCCGGCGCCGCTCGGCGAACTCGGTCACGGTTTCTACTTTCGGTGTGTGCCGTTCGGCGGGGGCGGCGGAGGTACCTGGCCGTCGGCGTTGTCCGGCGGAGGAGTGCCGTCTTCCAGCGGCGGATCCGGCTTCTTGTGATCACTCAACGCAACCTCCTAGTCACCAATGGTGACCCTACTCTTGCGTATGCCACCAGTTGCGTGCGAAGTGAAGCTGAAAAGTGGCTGATTCACGACACCGCCCTCGTCAGACCGGGCCTCTCGTGCATCGAGTATCCCATCGGCGAGTAGCACGGCATCCGGTGATTCCTGGGAAGAGGGCCGTCCGGCGCCTCCCGTCCATCAACGAGAACCCATAGCGCCCTGCGGCCCAGCGAGGACATGGATCCGTCGGGCGGGTCACGGAACCCGGCATTCGCGCCTGGTCACAAGCAGAAGGCGCCACCCTCGATCAGGATGAGCAGTCCGATGGCGATCAGAACCAGCGCCAGCGCGATGTGTCCCCAGCGGGCGAGCACCCTGACGATGACGGGGCGGGTGGCGAGTCCACGGGCAGGGGCTCTCCTGTCGGTGGTGCGGTGAACCTGAGACGCCACCGAGAGCCTCACCACGCCTTCTCGCGGGAATCAGCCGGCCGAAAGCTGACCGGTCGATCGGGCGATGCCCTCGGTCCTTCGGCGCGGGCGCGCCGGGCACCGCCGCCACGGATGAGGGTTCCGCCCGGTCGATGAACGGCACCACTTCGGCTTCCGGCCGAAGTTGCCCTGATCAGGACGTGCTGATCAGGCCGCCCCGTCGAGCCGCGTCCGGACTTGGCAGAGGCCTGGTATCCGCCTCACCTCACGCCCTGGCCGGCTCCCGGGACATGGCCCAGGACCGAGCGGCCGCGGTCAGTGCGGCGCGGTGCGGCAGCGGGTCTGTTCTCTCTCTGTTTTCCCAGACGGCGTACAGGGCGTGTGCGAAGGTGCTGACCGCGGAGGAGGCGGCGGCACGGTAGGCCGGAACCTCGCGGGCGACCTCCTCGGCCTGCTCCGGGGTGTGCCCGGCGTGGATGAGCCGAACGACCGCGAACGCGGTATCGGCCCAGTTCGGCCCAGGGCATGCGAGTGCCCAGTCCAGCAGGTGAATGCCATCGGGGGTGGCGACCATGTTCAACGCGGACACGTCCGTATGAACCAATGCGCCGCCTTCGAGGTCGGGCGTGCGGTCGGCAGGGAAGAAGCCGCGCCACCGCACATGCAGCGGCTTCTTACGGACCGTCGCGGGCCATGAGGCGGCCGACAGAGCGGTGAGAGTGGCGACCAGCGGGGCAAGGTCGGCCGAGCCGGGGGCGAGGTCGGGGTGGCGGCCGTCGACGAACTCGTACCCGATGAGCAGCCAGCCTCCCGCCTCCACCTGCCAGAGCAGACGGGGAGCGCGCGGCGCGCACCTCGTGACCCGCGCCTCGTAGTCGTACATCCACGCTGTCTCGTCGTCGAGGCGGGTCCCTTTGACGAACGCGCGCCCCAGGGCGGTGTGCAGGGTGCAGGCGAGGCGTGACATCACACCGCTTCCCGCGGTCTCCGCGTGGTCCACGCGCCCGGTGTGCTTCTCTACGGCTTCCTGGGCCGCGGGCGGCAGTTCATGCCATGCGGTGCGGTCCACCCGCGTCTCTCCTCGCGCAGAACGGAAGCCGGTCCCCGGCTCGGCCACAGCGTGGCACAAGACGGGGACCGGCCGCAGGACTGTTTCGTCAAGCGTGCTTCGGACTGTTGTGGCAGTTGGCATGGCACTGCGAGCAGTCGGCGATGTCTGGGCCTCGCGCAGCACGTCGGGCAAGGCGCGCAGGATCGCGATGCTGGCTGCGGCGTCCCGTAGGCGGTGCAGTCCGGTCATGTACCGCCACAGCTCACCGGACGGCCGAGGGGTGCCGTCGAACACGGGTGTGAGGTCGTAGCGGCGCAGCTCGCGCAGGATTGACGCCGCGGCGACCTGCCACTGGTTCTCCGCCGGACTGCTCGTATATGGGCGGCCGATCAGGTCGTTGGGGTGTACGTGCAGCTTGGCGGCAATGAGGTTGAGCAGCCCCACTCGGTCTATCTCGATCTGCCCGCGCTCCATCTTGGACACCCAGCCCTGAGACTTCCCGAGGTCTGAAGCCAGGTCTGCCTGCGGCATCCCGAGGCGCAGGCGCGCCCGGCGTACGCGCCGGCCGATCTCTTCCGATTCCTCCAGCATCAGCGCGTCCCCCGGACTGCGGCGGGCCTGCTGTGCTCATGCGGTCGGCAGGGCATTGGGGCTCCATCCGTTCGGGCCTGTCTCCCAGAACGGTACCCATGCCCGCGGTGTGCATGGGCGCCGTCAAGTCCGGAAGCTCGACCGGTCGATCGGGCGGTGTCCTCAGTCCTTCGGCGCGGGCGCGCCGGGCACTGGTGCCGACGGGTGAGGGACCGGTTGGGCCGGGACCGGCCGGGGCTTCAGCGGGCGGTCCCGGCC
>NZ_LATD01000091.1 GCF_000981895.1 Streptomyces odonnellii
GCACAGGTGCGGGTGGTGGGGGGGATGTCGAAGGCGGCGAGGAGCCGCTCGCGGGGTGTGAGGTCGGTGCGGTCGAACACGCCGGACAGGACGGAGGGGTCGAACCGGCGCAGGTACTCGGCGACGAGTTCGTCCTTGCCGGTGAAGTGCTGGTAGGCGGTGCGCTTGGACACCTGGGCCGCGGCGCAGAGCTGGTCCATGCCGGTGCGGTTGATGCCCTGCTCGCGGAAGAGCTGCTGGGACGCGCCGAGGATGCGTTCGCGGGCGCCCCGGCCGCGGCGGCGGCCCGTGGGGCCCTTCTCCAACTCTGTCATGGGCCCATGGTACCCCGCTGGGTAACGACCGGTGTACATAGTTTGCGTCCGGGCCGCCCGCCCTCTACCGTAAGCACACGGCACGGTGTACATAACGCTGTCGCTGCAGGTGCGTACGGCACCACCGACCCCAGGGAGTGACTATGGGAAAGCTCGACGGCAAGGTAGCGGTCATCACCGGCGGCACCGCCGGCATGGCGCTGGCCGGCGCGAAGCTGTTCGTCGACGAGGGAGCGCACGTCTTCATCACCGGCCGCCGCCAGGACGCCCTGGACGAGGCCGTGAAGCAGATCGGCCGCAACGTCACCGGTGTCCGGGGAGACGCCGCCGACCTGGACGACCTGGACCGCCTGTACGACACCGTCAAGCGGGAGAAGGGGAGCCTCGACGTGCTGTGGGCCAGCGCCGGCGGGGGCGAGCCCGCCCCGCTCGGCGAGATCACCGAGGCCCAGTTCGACACCTGGTTCGGGCTCAATGCCCGCGGCACCCTGTTCACCGTCCAGAAGGCCCTCCCGCTCTTCAACGACGGCGGCTCCATCCTCATGACCGGCTCCAACGCCTCCCTCGGCGCGTTCCCCGGCTGGAGCGTCTACGCCGGCAGCAAGGCCGTCCAGCAGGCATGGGCCCGCGTCTGGCTCAACGAGCTCAAGGACCGCCGCATCCGCGTCAACGTCCTGACCCCCGGCCAGGTCGCCACCGCCAAGCAGGAAGAACTCTTCGACGAGGCCACCAAGCGCCAGTTCGAGTCCCTCATTCCCCGCGGCGAGATGGGCCGCCCCGACGAAATCGCCGCTGCCGCCCTCTTCCTCGCCTCCGACGACTCCAGCTACGTCAACGGCATGGAACTCGTCGCCGACGGCGGCACCACCGCCATCTGAACCGGAACAACACACCACCAGGGCAGGACATCTCATGAGCAGCATCAGCATCATCGGCACCGGGAACATGGCCCGCACCATCGGCGCGCGGGCGGTGGCGGGCGGTAACACCGTCGAGGTCATGGGCCGTGATCAGTCCAGGGCCGCCGACCTGGCCAAGGCTCTCGGCGGCGGCACCACGACGGGGGAATGGGGCACCCGCCCGTCCGGGGACATCGTCATCGTGGCCCTGCTGCACGACGGTGTCGTGCCGGCCGTCGCCCAGTACGGAGACGCCCTCGAGGGAAAGGTCATCGTCGACATCAGCAATCCCTTCAATCCCACGTTCGACGGGCTGGCCCACCGCGAGGAGACTTCCATCGCACAGGAAATCGCCAAGGCGGCCCCGGCCGGCGCCAGCGTGGTGAAGGCGTTCAACACCGTCTTCCGCCATGTCCTGGAGAAGGGCCGCCCCGACGTCTTCATCGCAGGCGACAACGCGCGGGCCAAGGCACGTGTGGAGGCGTTCATCGAGAGCCTCGGGCTGCGCCCGCTGGACGTCGGCGGCCTGAAAATGGCGCACTGGCTGGAAGGAGCGGGCGTGGTCACGGTGGGCCTCGCCAACCACGGGGTGGGGAACGTGGACTTCGCCCTCGGCATCACCGAACTTCCCGTCTGAGCAACGGCTGACGGATCACCGAAGCACTCGCCGATGAAGCCCGGTTCCACACTTCCCATGGCCGGGCCCGCTGTTGAGGAAGGTGTTCGAGTGTTGAGGGAGGTGTCCGAAGCCTCAACCCACCGGCACAGGAGCCCTGTTGGTTCCCCGTCCTGTCGCACTCGGCCTCCCGCACACGCTGGTCGAGCGGGTCACCATGCTCATCGTCACCCGTGACGGTGACAGACGCTGCACACTCCCGCCGCACCGGCGCGCACGCGTCGCGCCGGTGTGCCCGCACCGCCACCGCCACGACATCCTCGCCCGGATCGGGGCCGGCTTCGGGGGATCCGTCGGCACCGCCCACGCCTGCGTCACCACCGTCACCGGCATGCTCGCCGGCCGGGCCCCGGGCCTGTTGACGACGCTGCGCGGGCACGGTCCCGGATCCGTTCTTGCGGACGGCACCCTCGCCGCGTGCGACCGCGCCGGCGGCAGCCGCGCGGGTTACTCCGCCGGGCACCGCCGTCACGGCGTGAAGGTCCAGGTTGTCACCGATCCGGTCGGCGAGGTTCTGTGGATCTCGCCCGCGCTGCCGGGACGCACCCACGGCCTGATCACGGCCCGCACCCCGCAAGATCATCCGGATCCGTGAACGCCAGGCCGCCCCCGCCCCCGCGGGGTTTGTGGTTCGGTCCGTGCGGGGGTGATCCGGGGATAGTGTGATTGCCGTGACGGGTGAGGGTGGGGCGTTGGCCGGTGGGATGGCGAACGCGGGGGCGGTCTTCCGCCGGGGTGCGCTGGTCGAGCGCCCGGCGCCGCGCAACGCGCGTGCCCTGCATGCCTATCTCCTCGCCCTGAAGGAGCACGGTTTCGACGCGGCGCCGGTCCCTGTCGGTCTTACCGGGGATGGCCGTGAGCAGTTGACTTTCATCCCAGGTGAGGTGGCTCTGCCGCCGTTCCGGGACTGGGTGATGACGAGGGCTGCCCTCGAATCGGTGGGGAGCCTGCTGCGGCGCCTGCATGAGACCAGCGCGGCTGTCGCGGTCGACTCCCGTGCGGGGTGGTCCCGGGATCTGGCGGACCCGGAGGGGGGAAGGATGCTGTGCCACAACGACGTGTGCCCGGAGAATGTCGTCTTCCGCGGCGGCCGGGCTGCTGCCCTGATCGATTTCGACCTGGCCGCCCCGGGCCGCCCCCTCTGGGATGTGGCCATGACCGCCCGCTACTGGGTGCCCATGCTCGATCCCGGATCCGCGGCCGGCTTCTACCCCTCGGGGCTGGACGCGCCCGCACGGCTGCGGATCCTCGCCGACAGCTACGGTCTCCCGCCGCGGGACCGCGGCGAGTTGCCCGGCGTCATCGAGCAGGCCACGGAGGTCTGCCGGGCCTTTGTAGCCCGTCGCGTGGCCGGCGGTGACCCCGTCTATTGCCAGGCGCTGGCCGAGCGTGGCGGATGGGAACGCTGGGACCGTATGCAGACCTGGCTGGCGGACCACCGCAAGACGTTCACCGCTGCCCTGCTGAGGTGAAGGGACCGGTTCGGGGGCAGACTCACGGGGTCTTCCTGGTGCCGCGTTCGTCCTCGGTTGCTTGGAACCGGTAGGAGCCGGTGCCGGTCGGGATCAGCGTGCGGCGCAAGGTGATCCGGCTGGCGATGGCCGCGCGGAGCCGGGGCTCGTTGAGGACCGAGTTCCACTCGCTGAGCGGGGAGTTCGTAGCGAGTGCCGTAGCCTTGTGTTCCTTCCGCCCAGTGGGGATCTGGAACGGCGTTGTGGTCGGACCGCGATGCCGGAACAGCGACGCCGCCGATCGCATCCGCACCTGGCGCATCTGACCGTCCTGCGCAGGACCGCCCACACCACCTGAAGGCAGGCAGGCTGGCTCCGGGACGTACTGCGGGCCGTGATGGAGGCGGCGCGGAAGAACGACAGCGGCCGGAAGACAAGCGGAAGCCGTGGCCCGTCCGTACGGCACGCTGGGACGGGCGCGAACCGATGGGCTGGGGGCGGCGATCGGCGCGCTGGTCACCGAGCGCGCGAGGGAGCCCCGGGCCGCTGGCGCGACGCTGCGCGAGCGGTGGGCGTCCAACCCCGAACTGGCCGGGCACGTCGCGGCGATCGGGTTGGAACCGGGGTCCGGCCGGCTGACCGTGTGCCCGGAGTCGTCGGCCCTGGGCGACGAGGACCCGGCTGAAGCAGACCCGCCTCATCGAGGCTGCTATCAAGGCGGCCGGCCGTGCGGGGCGTCCGCTTCCTGTGGATCCTCGCGCTCGGCTCCGCGCCTATGCCCGAGCCGGGCGACGATCCGGTGGCCGTGGCCGTCCCCGCCGGTCCGGTGCGCACCCGGGGACCGCCGATGAAAGGCCTTAGCTAGCCCGTGAGGTTGTTAGGACCTGTCTGACAAATGATCACGGGTGACTCGTGTGGGAGGGGGCAGAGGTAGAGTGGTGCCGCTTCAACTGCTCCGTGGCCGCCGGGGTCGCGGACGCTGAAGCTGGTTGAGATGCAAAGGAAACGTGTGGCGGGGCGACAAACAGAGTTGGTGGACTTGCCGGTTTCTTTCGACCGGCCCCTGCGCCTGTTTGCCTACATCATTGGGCACAGCCAGGTCCTGCTCCGTGGCGAGCAGGATATCGAGGCCGGCCTGCCAACCACGGTGGAGATTCTTTTCAAAGATGTCGGCACGCTCTCGGTCCGCGATCACTACCGAGCACTGACCGTACGACTCGCCTTCCCAACGGAGGAGGAGCAGCTTCGGGCTGCGGATCCTCGCCCCTGGTACGACTGGCGCGCGTTCATCCTGGAAACCCAGTCCGGTAACAACGGCCATGTAGTGGCTGGCGCGATGTACTGGGCGGAGAGCTCCTCGCCCGCCGAATACAGCAGCTTCCTGATTCCCGAGTACGATCTGCCGCGGTTTCGACCGGACCGGCCTATGCCGGCTGAACCGGCCACTATCTACAGCACTTTTCCGCGCCGTTGAGGCATGTCAGGCAATTGATCTTGTGGAAGGTCAATGCGTTTTGCAGGGTTGGGGATATCGACTGCTGGACGGAGTGCTCGGCCACCCATCATGCTTTGTGGATGTTCCGACGTGGATGGTGATCGTGGCAGAAGCGACGACCCTGGCAGAACCGGGGCGTGGCGGCCCGGATGAACGAGTTCTATGACGCGCTCACGGGGGCGGGGAGGGCATCTGTCCAGGACGTCGCCCTCAAGTACGGCCGCACGCTCAATCCCTACTACGTGCGTCTCCTGAGCGCGAAGGCAGCCTCGACCACCCCGTACTACGTCGGGCTGTCCTCAGAGATGGAGACCTTCACGCACGTCACCAAGCGGATAGTCCTGGGCGCGGACACGATGCCGTTGTCCGGCCACCGCGTTGGAGCGGTGCACGGACTCGGTGAGCATCGATACACCCAGGCACGACGACCTGCAGCTTCATAGCGTGCGGGGGAAGAGGTCACAAATGATGAGGGTGGGCGCACTACATAGCGTCGGCAGGTGAACAGGTCACCGCCGGGGGAGGCAGGTAGCGATGGATCCCGTCCTCGGGGGTGGGCTGCTGATGCTGTGTGGCTGGGTGTCTCGGCTGCTGCACATTTGGATGGCCAGTCGCACGGAGGTGCGCAGAACCGAGATGGAGCAGCGCGGTCTCAGCGAGCGGATACGTCATCTGCCGCCCGGCAGCCGCTTGTTAGAAAGGCAGGGCCGAGTTGAGGTTGTGACGGGCCCGCAGGTGAAGGAGCGGCAAGAGCCACGGCAAAAGCCTCATGCGCAGCATCGGCGGCCTCGTAGGGAGTCGCGACGGGAAGTGACTCGGCGAGGGACTCGGCTCTGTGGAACTGACCGAGCCGAGCCCACGCGGCCGGGAGCCCGGCGGGCATGTAGCTGTTGCGGTCGGAAAGGTGATCGCGATGCATGGCCAAGCGGACCATCCCGATCAGATCAGGCTCGGCCTGCTCCGCAAGGACCTCCAGGACCGTCGCGATCTCGGACAGCGCAACCGCATCACCGCCAGACAGATCGAGCATGCGGTCCTGACGATCGAGATCGGTGCCGAGCATCACCATGCTCGACACGTCGCCGGCACCGTGGAGCATGCGGAAGTAGCCACGCAGCAGATAGTCCGGCGTCTCCGGCGGCCATCGCCGCGCACGGTAGTGCTGAGCCCATGCCCGCAGGCGGTCGCGATACCCGGCCAGACGGCCAGGCCCGAACATGTCCACCGCGGTGACCTGCAACTGCTCATGGCCGAGCAGGAACACCTCCGGCCCGTCCGGCCGGAAATCGCTGCGGCGCACAGCGAAACTCCGCTGTGAAGTGTCATCTCCGTGTCGGTGATCGCATGCCGCTTCTCTGACATCGTTGGTTCCCCTGCGGTTGTCTTCTGACGTGCTGAAATGCTCTTCGCTTCACTGGCGTCGAGTGGCATCAGGCACTGGCAGGCACTGGCATCGGTGCAGGACGGCTTCGTGGCACTTCCAATAGGCCCCGCTGCGCCTCTATGAGCTAGGTGCGGCATCAGCGGCCGTATCTCTTGGGTGACACGCGTTGCGGCACAGGCGAAGTGCGGCGTTTCACCCCACAGATCCCCAGGATTAACCGACGCCAAGGTCGCTGGGCTTGCTCTTGTTCGGGTGCTTGGCTGTCACTGCCGCCCGGGCCTTTGCCAGCGGGCCGGGCAGACAGATGGTGGGGCCGGTGGCCCACCACGGTCGACCGGAGTCGGGCATCGGATCTTGGAGACCTTGTCCAGGGCTCGCTGAAAGCCGTGCCGCTCGAACGGGCCAAGGACGTCCATTTCGCACCCACATCGATGTCTCCAGCGGAGACGTAAGGCAGGCCCCGCCATAATGGCTCGACTGCATGCGCAGGTGGCGAACTACACTACTGAGTTGGGGGGAGGGGTAGTGGCACACGATCGGCTTCCGAGCGTCAAGAAGCTTGCGGCGGAGATAAACCAGGTACGTACGCAAGGAAAGAACTCCGTCCGCAAGTCCGCGGATTACCTGCACGCCAACGCGGCGCAGCTCGCGAAGTACGGCTCCGCGGAGGATCTGGTAGCAGCAGAAATCGAGGGCGACGGCGCGGCTCGCGCTGGCGTGTTCCACTCAGCTCGATCCGGGCCGAGCTGGCCCGCGAACTGTGGTCGCGACGGGCCTTCCTGGGACCCGAGACCCTGGACCGTCTCCTTTACCTGGCGGTAACTGTCGATCAAGCCGCGGACCCCGTACTCAGGTGCCTGGAGATCGTGCGGGACCGCCAGCTGGCCCGCCCCGGAATGGTGGTCTTCCCGGTGCATTCGTTCGGGTTGCTCGCAGGTGGCCTGCTACGTTTCCGATCCGCCCGATCCTGGATCTTCTCACCGCCCGGTTCGCGGATCGCGCTCTTCCCCCAGACCAACCGGTGGAGCAAAACGCGCGAGAACCTCGACGAGGTGCGCCGCGCCTTTGGTGTCCGCAAGGAACTGCCACTGGAACGGCTGGAACACTGGCGTCGCAGCCGTCCCGTGGCTTGGCTCGAACAAAACCCGATCATGGCGATCTCGGTGTCGACGGCTCCCGGCAGCTACTACGACACGGAACACCTTGTGCTGGGCCGCCTGCGCGCCTCCAGCGCCCTGGCCTGCCTGCTTGCCGCAGTGCAGCCGCACAACGACATGCCCGGCGGATTCCTGTTCAGCTCGGCGCGCACCAACAACTGGGAAACGCTCGACATTCACCACTACCTCAGCCTCTTCGACTCTCCGGCGGACCGCCGTGCCCTCGATGGGAACTGTGTCCCCATCGGCCTGCGCAAGGCCGCACTGGCAGAGATCAGCGAACTCAACATCGAGATCGACCCCAGTTATTGGGCGCGCCGCCGCTCCTTCGCCGACGTCGCCCGGGACGCGGTCGATCAGGTCTACGACGGCTACATGCGGCACGCACGCCTGCGTAGACCCACCACCCGTCCCGATGCGCTGAGTAAGGCGTTCACGAAACTGCATGATTCGCTGGCCTACTTCCGCCGCTCCTTCCATGCCTCGGACCAGAGCTGGTCGCAGATTGTGAGTCTGGCCGTGGCCTTCGAGATGATGCTGACCGACGGCTCCAACGCTGGTGCCATCGCGGCGAAACTCCAGCGTCGCGTCAGACTCCTCCTGCGAGGTCAGCCAGGCGTCCGTGGGTACTCCGAGGCCGTCCACGACCTGTATAAACACCGCAATGGCGTCGTCCATGCGGGGACGGTCGCTACAGGCGTCGACCTTGCGCAGGCGCGGCGCGGCTTTGCGCTGTGCTTCGTTGAGCTGGCGCGCCGTTCCGTATCGCTGACGCCGACGATGGAGGAACCGATGCGTGACCTAATCGGCGACAGCTACGTGAGTCCCAGCAAGCCCTGCTCACACCGCAGCCCGTGAAGAGGACAGGCCTTGTAGCAGCGGTCTGACGTGCGTCCAGGCGCCAGTGGGCTGACGCGCGGCGCCCTGAGACGCTGGATCAAACTTGTACCAGCGCTACCACCGCAAAGCACGAGGAAAGCAGGCCATGACCACGAGTGCCTCACCTGGCAACGACATCGCTCTCGGTCTGATCACACGAGACCTGATGTTCCTGCGACGCTTCATGCAGGACATAATAGACGCCGGGGACCAGGCCGCTGTTCCCATGTTCTGCATGTACAACTACAGCTGTCTCATCGTTCACGAGTCCCACCGGGCGTTGCGGGCGATTGAGCCGGACCTCGCCCAGCTCCTTGCTTATGAAGGCGCCGATGCCATCGAACGCGCACGTCACTCGGTGAAACTCTTCGACGACACGAAAAAGAAACTGTCCGACATCGGAACGGACTTCGAAGGCATCATCAAAGCTCACCGTGCAGAGTTTCTGGGCAATACCTGGCTCCCGTTGGCCCGCCCCCTGGAGACGGACCTCGCCCTGTGGCGCTATCGAGGCCGAGTCATCTCGACCTCGCACGTCGCGAACTTTTTCATGGCCTTCCCGCCCGACCAGATCCGAGACACTTCCAGCCTCAGTCGCGAGCTCCACAACATCGCCTCCGAACTGGCCCGGTACACGGCCGCGGTGACAGGAGAGCTGGCGTGGGCAGGGACGTCATTCATGGACACGATGATGAAGACGGACCTGACCGCCAAAGACGTGCGCGCAAAGAACATCTATCAGAGGTCCTTTGACCCAGCCTTCTCTGAGGAGATCAAAGCAGCTCTGACAGCCTTCACGTGCGCGCTCAACGTGGTGGACGTGGTCCTGGCCGATGACACCAATAGCCAGTCTGCCGCCACCGTCGCGAAGCTGCGCTATATCACGCTGCACCACATCCTCTCGAGTCTGGGCAAACTAGCTGAGCAGTACGGATCACAGCTTCAGCCCTCTGCACGAGAGGCACTGGCGGATATCCTCACCGCGCCGATGAGTTTGAAGATCATACAGGCGCATCGACAATTCCGCAATACGCTCGTCCACTACCGGCCCGAACAGGGAGTGCTAGATCAGCTGACCCTCGATGCCTCCCTTTTCGGTCTGGTGGAGGTCTACTTCGGGGAAGACTTCGCATCCTTCACGACAGAGCTGGCGAGCCATGTGAGTTGCGTAGCACAGCAGATGGAAGGCTGGTCGCGCTGGTGAAGAGCCGACGGCCGCCGCAGGACGCGCTGACCCGGCGGTTCCTCACTCGAATAGGGGAACACCGCTGACTGATCTGGGAGCTGGCACCTCGTCCGGCCGTGCCCCGTCGCCCTGCTGGAAGACGGCCGGCGCTTCGCCCGCCTGCTGCAGCGGCAAGCGGCCAGCACCCGACGGGAGGCTGCCGCGGTCTTCGGGTGCCGTGTGCGCGGCGGGTGGCCGGGCCCCATCCAGAGCGCGGTCAAGGCCGGGCCACGGCCGAGAACGCTAGACCGGGCAGCGCGTCGAGTGCGAATCCGCGAGGCGCTCTTGCCGATCGCCGAGCGGCACGGCATCGAGGCACAGTCTGTCTATGTCGGGCTGCCAGAGGTGTCCTCGGACTGGAGGTCGGCTCTTCAGAGTCGGCTTACCTCCGATACGACAACGAACCATGCTGCTCGAGTGACGAACCGGAGGCGTGAGGGCTTCGCATTTGATTCCCGCGAGGAACTGCGGGTCTACGAAGCGCTCAAGCGTGCCCAGGCGACCCTCCAGGCTGACGCCACCATCTCGATCTTCCCGCTGCCGTTGGGGCGGGTGGGGATTGGCAACACCTGCACACCTGACTTCCTCGTCGTTCGCGAAGGCAGGGCAGGTCTGATCGAAGTCGACGGGCCGCATCACCGTGGACGGCTCGCGGCTGACGGCACCAGAGATCGGCACTGGCGGAACAGCGGATTCGTCCACATCGAACGAATCCTGGTGGAAGAAACTGCCAAAGACTCCGAGTCGGACGCTCTGGTCAGGACATTCCTCAAGCGGTTGCGTACGCATTAGCCGACCCGTCGTATCCGCCTGTGCGCCGTATATCGGTGGGACACGCTCCTCCGACGTGCTTGTACATCCCCGATAGCAGCGTCCCCGCTGACCACGCCCGCAGGGATCTCCTCTTATCGACTCGTCGCCGGCCAAGAGGACCCGTACGGGGCCCTCATCGTGTGCGACCACCACGCCCGCGCCTTTGGCAGAGCGGCCCGTCAGTCGCTGGTGCGCGCAACAAAGGCAGAGCGCCCTTCGCCTGGCCTGCCGCTGCACAGTGACCGCGCTTGTGAGATCTGGCAGCGCAATGACAAGTCGGCGAGGCTCTCGATGAAGTAGCGGTTGGCGAGGACGGAACCCGGCGGATGCACCGTGCGTGCACTCATCCATTCCATCAGCGTGCCGGCAGCACCTCGCGCCAGCCATACCTGGTCCCTCGCAGCGCGTGTTTGGCGCCCTCCGGTCGCCCGCGTCCATACCTGGTCCATATTCTCGAGCACTTCCGTGCGCAGGGTCTGCAGATCCTCGGCGCTGATACGCGCAAGCTTCTCGATTCGCTCCCGGGGCGATGTCGTCTCCTGGCGGGCCATTTGCGAGACGTGGCATGCGGCCGCGTAGTCCCAGACCGCGACGCAGTCCTCGGCGGTATCGCAGTCGAGATGCAGCGCGGCTGTCAGATCATTCATGAACGCAACGTCCGACTCCGGGAGTTGCCGCATCTCCAGACCAACCAGAACACCCAGCAGGCGGGCGTCGACTTCCTCGCGCGGGGAGCGAGCCAGATCGGGCTGACGCCGGAGGTTGCTGCGCATCTGGCGTATGGCCCTGCCGTTCTCGGCCAGCGAGATCTTCGCAGCAGCCTCGGCCGTCTCGTACTCGCTGTCCATCTCGGCAGCCCACAGCGGCGGAACCTGCGCCTGTACGTGTTCTACCTGCTCCTCGTGTCGCACACGGTGCTTGAAGTAGACACGTGCCAGCGCGGTTTTGAGTGCGGTCTCCGGGACCGCGGCTCCGGAGAAGAAGGCGAGCAGGGCCAGGTCGTCGTAGGTGGTTCCAGGGCAGGCGTGCCGGGCCAGAGCGCAGACCAGGTCTCCCGTGCCCTCTGGATAGATCTGTTCGGTTCCCCTGGCTCCCGTGCGGCGCGCATCAGGGCTCGGGATTAAGCCGTGATGGCGCCAGCGTTCCAGCTGGCTGGCGCTGACCGGGTAGCCAGACGCCGCGGCAAGGGCCATGAGCTTGCGGTTTGCTTGGCTGGGTGCAGTTCGTGGCATGGAAGAAACGCTACTCGGGTGGCTGAGACGTTTTCGGACCGCTGCCGCGGGGGTGGGCGGGGGGACTCTTCCTGTCCGCTGATGGCAGTCGATCTTCGTTGCTGGCGCTGCTGCAGAAGACAGGGGCTTTGTCGCTGCGCCAGTCGTTTTTGGCGGCCCCATGAGGAAGGGGGACAGCCGGGGCGGCTTCAGACGCCTGAGCTTGCTGGGTTCGACGAGAACCCAGCGGGGGTAGCCGCGGTACCGCCTGCCTGTGCCACTCGCCTGTGTGGCGGTTGTTCCGGCCGGTCGCGGTGACCTTCCCTGGCGCGATCGTTTAGGCGGATGAGGCGCGTCGGGGGCCGGGGGAGCGGACCTGGGGCAGGTCCTCGCGGCTCTCGTCGTCGGCGAGGGCGGTTTTGGGCAGGCGGCGGTAGCGGTACAGCAGGAGAGCCAGCTGCTCGGGCTGGGTGTCGGCGGCTGCTATCAGGGCAGCCAGCAGTTCGGCGCGCGAGGTGCGTTCACCGGCAGTTGTGGCGGCGCGGACCAGGATGTTCAGGCGCCGGTCGATGTCTTCGGGCCACTGCACCGAGGTCGTGCGGCAGGTGTCGACTTCGGCCTCCAATGCGACGGCGAGCATCCGACGTGCCCCTCGCGGACGATCTCGTCGACCAGGGATCCGTCACGCCTGGAGGCGTCGTCATTCACTACCCGTAAGCACGGGCGCGCCTTCCCGACCGGCGCCCGCAACGCCGACCTACTCGGTGGCCTTCACAGAATCAATCGGGGCAGATACGCCCTCCGCATGCCCTCCCGGGGCTGATCCACAGGTACTGAGCATTGCTCTATCAATGTCAGTCCCTGCTTCTACGCTGTAGATAGGACAGTACGCGGGGAAGCGGTATGGCGAACAAGGTGGCAGTCATGCAGGAGCTGTGGCCGCAGGTTTTGGAAGTAGTCATAAAACGGCGGCGGTTCGCCTGGATTCTGCTCAGCCAGAACGCAAGGGTACTCGCCTACGACGGGACCACGCTGACACTGACCTGGATCAACCAGGGCTCGTTGGACAACTTCGTCAACTCGGGATCTGCCAGTGTCCTTGAGGAGACACTCAAGGAGCTCCTCGGCCAGCCGGCCGCCGTCGAGTCGGTCGTGGAGAAGAAACCCCCTGCCCTCGTGCGCCACACACCGGAATGCCCTGCGCCGCAGGTGCACGTGTCCGTAGCCGTCACGGCTCCCGACCCGCCATCTCAGCTGACTGAGCCAGCAACGACCACCTTGCACCGCGTTCTGGGCCAGACGGCGTTCCTGATGCATGAGCAGGGCAACAGCCGGGCTGCTGCCCTGCTAGCGGATGTAGAGGACGTGGAACTGGTCCCCGGCAACCGGTTCGGGGACTGGGAGGACGCTGTCCTCATCGTGCCGCCCTATCTCGTTCCCCGGTTCACCGAGGATGTCATCGCAGCGATCCAGCCGGTGTTCGACCACGTGGCCGGGCGACACGGGGTGGAGATTGGCAGCGTCACTGCCGCGCCTGCGCTCCCCGAAATCGGTGACCGCTGGCGGCAGATACTGCAGGAGGAACTGGCGAGGGGAGCGACATCCAACCAGGCGTCGAGGACCCGTGCGAGAGAAGCTGTCCCTACGCTCAGCAGGGAAGGTTTCGTCTTCGACTCCCGCGAGGAAGTACTCGTCTACGAGGCGCTGAAGAGGGTGCAGGCTGCGCTGCCCCAAGATTCCACCATCTCTATCTTCCCGCTGCCGATGGGGCGCGTTGGTGTCGGCAATGCCTGGACGCCGGACTTCCTCGTCACCATCGCGGGCCGCGTGGGGATCATCGAGGTCGACGGGCCTCATCATCAGAAGCGCTTCGGCGCGGACACCACGCGCGACCGGCACTGGCGCAACAGCGGGATCGTCCACATCGAACGAATCCTTGTCGAGGAGACCAGTGCCGACTCCGACCTTGACGCGCTCGTCCGGCAGTTCCTTACACGGCTGCGTGAGTACCGCTAACGCATCGGCCAACTTCGATCAGGCCCGGGCACCCCTTGGCCCCATGCATGTCCGGGGCTGGGAGGATGCACTTGTTCAAGCGGCTTGGGGTGGCCGCACCAGCCAGTTGGGGGCATCGTGGGAATCGAGCGCGAGAAGTCGGAAGAACAGTGCCAGCACTGTGGCGAGCCCATCACCTTCGTCAACGACCGTTGGGCACATGGCCGTCACGGCTTCGGAGGCTGGGGATCCGTGGGCTGCAGCGCCTACAGCTTTACGGCACACGGCGAGTGGACAGCCGCCTGACCCAAGTCCGAGAAGGCTCAGCCATGTACTCGCGGACAGCGGATGGGTCGTGAGGAGTTCCCTGCGTGGCCAGTGCTGCAGCGTTAGCGGCGCGAATACCGGTGCTGGGTAGCACTGCGTCCACCTTGCTCTGCATCAGGTCGATGATGTCGACCGGAAGCGGCGTTCCTGAGGGCCACATGTCGCTGCCACGATTGCGTCGGGCAGCAGGAACAGCAGCTGACGGTGTCCGGGCGCCTCGACGCCCTGGGCACGGTCCACGACCGTGCGTACGCGCCGGTGAACCGCTCCTCGAGAGGCCGTCTCATTGGAGTTGGTGGCGTGCTCGGTGGGTGGGTGGCTTTGGCTGGGGGAAGTTGCGGAGGCGGCGCCAAGCATTGTGGATGTGGGCGCGATCGCTCCGCCTGACGCGGCAGACGACGAGGAATGTATCCAGTTGTTCCCCAGTCGCGGGCAGCCTGCGGCGGTTGCACCGCGGCCATGAATGAGCTTGGCGGAGGGCGCGTGGAGACGGCGGCCACGGGCGGTGGTCCGGCCGCGGTTTCGCAGTTTGTGCGCGTCGTGGCGAGCGTGGTCGGGAGCCCGGCACGCGTCGAGGACAGCGCGGGACGGCTGCGGCCGAGGCGAGGGCGCGCTGGCTGAGCCGTGCTTTCTTGCGTAGCGCGGTCAGGTGCGCAGCGAGGCCGGCGTATGGCGAGCGTGTGGTGCCATTGGTGCGGGGCATGGTGGTTGCCTACCTGCCTACGCCGGAGCGCACGGCGGCCTCGGCCAGGACGGCGATCAGGCGGCGGCTGCCGCCAGCGAGTGCGAGGGTGCCTGCGCCGATCGCACCGCAGCCGCCGAGCAGGGCGAGGATGTCGCCGATCGGTGTTCCCTCGCGAAACAGCAGGGCGCCGAGCAATAGGAACGCGATCAGCAGGGTCAGGGCGTGAGTGGGTCCCCAGCGTCCCTGGGAGACCTGGGTGGCGGGCGGGAGGGAGGAGGGCAGGTGGTTCACGGCATGACTCCGTCGGGCAAGGGGGCCCGGCGTAACGGCCGGGTCCCAGGGGCTGAGTGGTCGCAAACACGCGCAGTCCTGCGGCAGTTGGCCCTGCCTTCAGGCGGGGCTGCACGATGCGTACAGCCTTCCATGCCAGGCCCGCTGCCCGCCCGCCACCCGATACCTCTATGCCCTGTTTGTCGATTAGCGGCCCAGCGAACGTTCCCCTGCCGACTACGCAGTTCCTGCCGGCACCACAAAGCCCCCGGGTTGTGCCGTCCACCGGTCGCGCCGCGATGCGCACGGCCGGGGCGTCAACAAGCTGGGGTAGTCTGCCCACCGACTGTGGCCGACAGAGGTCCGCGCGGCCCAGCATTCGTTCCCGCTCGCTTGCGGCCCAGGCCCGATTGGTGGACGCTTCGCAGCGACGACGACACCCACCGCCTCGGCGGCCGGTGTCCCCTGAAGGCGACTGGTCGCAAGCCCGAACCTCAGGAACGGCAGGCGCGTTGGCCCGTGCCTGCCGTGCGCCCGGCCGACACCCTCTGGTGCCGGCCTTCGGTGTATCCGGACCCGCCCATCGTGCCGCGCTTCGCAGTCGGTCTCTTCAGTCGAAGAGGCTCTCCTGCACGGCAGGCGCATTGCGGGGGCGGGGGAGTGAGCGCCGCATCGCTTCCGCGGGCGCAGGCGCACCGGCGGAGCCGTCGGTCAATGCGTGCTGGCATGCTGCCCGTAGTTCAGGCAACGTGAGTCGGCATCCCAGAAGGTCCAGGAATTCCTGCACGCTCCAGTCGATGAGCGCGCCTTGCCGTGACAGGTACAGCCCTACATCCGTGACAGCGCAGGCGTCGCTGTAGTCGAGCAGGAGATAGCCGGCGAGCTGGTAGATCTCGGCCCGGCTCATCCGCTCCGGCCGGATGGTCGCTTTGCAGTCGATCAGCTGTCCGTCCAGGATGAAATCGGCGTCCGCTCCGCCGACATCGCGACTGCCGTCGAACACCGGGCCGCCGATCCGCGCAGCGGCGGGCAGCTTGATTAGGTGGTCAAAGGGGCCCGGCGCGCCGGCCAGCCGCATCTGGCTGCGGACATCGGTCACCACGTAGTCGGGTACCGCGGCGGCAATGTCGTCGAGGGAGTCCCCGGGCCGGGTTGAACCGAGATTGTTGCCGCGTACCCACCCCGCCCGGCGGAAGATGGCTTCGAAACTGGATGCGACGTGGCACAGACGCACGAGACGGTCCTCGGATGCGTCATCGAGAGTGAGCGGTTGACCATCAGCGTTCTCGTACCGGGACAGTTCCTC
The DNA here is from genome assembly GCF_000981895.1 of Streptomyces odonnellii. Lineage (GTDB taxonomy): Bacteria > Actinomycetota > Actinomycetes > Streptomycetales > Streptomycetaceae > Streptomyces > Streptomyces odonnellii. Next base: position 16,088 of record NZ_LATD01000091.1, read on the forward strand.
CAGCAGCACCTGCCCCGCTGCCTGCACGGTGCCGATGACTTCCATGCTGGGCCACCCGTCGTCGTCGAGCACGGCACGCACCACACCCTCCCGGATCGGCTGACCGATGGGCACGCCGAGGCTGATACGGAGCCGGTGGTCGATGGTGTGCCCCAGCATTCGATAGTCCGCGCGTCGGCCCGCTTCAGGTGCGGGCTTGACCGGAGGTGAGTACTGGGCCAGGCGATCGCGGTAGTCGGACAACAACAGATCAGGGGAGGGAAGGTGCTCCGCCAGGAAGCGCGAGATGGCGGAGGCCGGGTCCTTCAGGCACGAAGTGAGACTCATGCGAGTCATCGTTGCGGCCACCTCTGACAACGGGTCAGGAGCGAATCGTTTCCTCTCTTCCTGAAGGGAATGAAACCGGCCAGGCGGAAGGAAGTGATGTGTGCCGCGTGCAGCTCAAGAGACCCGTGGTTCTCCAATGCGTGAGTGAAAGGAGAGCGGGCCCAGGCACAGTTACAAGCCATTGATTTCTCGGCGCACGGCTGGACCGGGATCAGGTCTCTTGGCCACTACGCAGTTACGCATCCGCACGAGGTGGCACGTCGACGACGCGCATCTCCTGGCAGGTTGATTACGGCCAAAGCAGAGTGCGTTTCCGCCATATGTGGTGACAGGTGATCAGGTTACCTTCTGGTAGTCGCATGTGTTGTCAGTGGTGGGCACTATGGTGGCGGCCCTTTTGGCTCGCTAGTGGGCTTGGTGCCCATCCCTGTCGCCGCGCGAACGGCGAATGATCGGCCTGGCGCCACTTCCTGAACCGTGTGGCAGCCCTCCTGTGCACGGCCGCAGAACATCTGCCAAAGCCGCTCCCGCCTCGGCTTTTGAGTCGACCGCGGCAGCAGTTGCGGGCTATGCGCCGCACAGCTCTGCCTCAACGCTGTAACCGCGTTGTTCCTTCGGTGCCCCTAAAGCGAATCCTTTGATGGTTCAGAACTCAACAATATCGAGGCAAGTGACTACGCGCGTTGCACGGCCGCCCGCGCAACGTCCGCATAACAGTTAGCGAACCGACGGTTGGCATATCGTCCTGCCAGCCGGTGTGAAACAACACGCCACCGGCAACGGCCCACGCCACTTGCTCCCTGTGCCTCCCGCCTCTGCCCCTGGCGTCACACAGCGGTCCGGCCACGCGCTGTGCCGTGCCAATTCCGCACAGCGAACGACACGCAGGAGCACGCGATGGGATTCGGAGAACTGGGCGCCAAGGGCCTCGAAGGAGGACGAGCCCTTGCCAAGTCCTTGGACAGGCAAGTCTTCGATGACGTCGCCTGGACCCGTAGCGACCAGGAAAGCCTGGAGCAAGCGGTGAAATACCTGTCCGCGAAGAAGGGCGCAGCAGCAGCTCTTCAGGCCCACCACATCACAGGGGATCCGTCCGCTCTCACCCGGTGCCTGTCGACGGACCACATGCCGGACCTGGACGTGCAACAACGCGTGCAGCTTGCCTTCCGGGGCCTACGCCGCCGCAACATCGCCCCGTGGCTGACCCGTCACCTCAACGCCGGCGGAGGGACCCGCATCGAGATCCATCCCGTCCACCAGGAGGGCGTCGAAGCCCGCCATCGGCGCCCACTGCGGGTGAGGAAGAAGAACATCTACCGCTGGGGCCCGATCGTGCAGGCCTGGGCCGGCCAGAACTTCCTCGAACTGGAATACCAGTGGGAGTGGCAGATCAGCGACCTGGACTCCGACTACCGCAGCTACGCATATGTCTCGCACATCGGCCTCCTCGGCTGACGTGCTGCTCCTCTGGCCTTCTCAACCCTACCGGCAGACCGCATCATCACGAAGGGAGTGTTGTCACAATGCGCCGGGCCTCTAGCGGCACCCTCGCGGACGAACCCGCCCTGGTTCCTTCTTCCCGCGGAAAGCGGGCGCTGCTGACCGCCGGGATCCGCTCACTGGTTGTGCTGCGCGAACGCGGTGAATTGACCAGCGCCGAGGTGAAGACCGTCGCGCGTACGGTCGGCGTCCATGAGCGCACCGTCTGGCGACGCCTGGAAAAGGCCCGGGCCGTTGGCACCGCAGACCTTGCGCCCCGCAGCCGGTACACCGTCACCGACGAGGTCCGCATCAAGCTTGCCTTCTACCGCGGCAACGTCAAACCTGTCCACCAGGCGATGCTTGAGGAGGCCGACGACCCGAAGCAGGTGCCCAGCCTGTCCACGCTGCACCGGGCGGTGAAACTCGACCTCGCCCCCGGCGACCTGGCAGGCCTGCGATCCGGCATCCCCGCCTCCCGAGCCCGTGACCCTCACTTGAAGCGCCCGCCAACCTGCCGGAACGAAGAATGGGAAGGTGACCACAAACAGGCGCCCGTGTTGGTGTGGGCCGACGGCAGACTCGTCAAGCCCTGGATCACCTGGTTCTGCGACTGTCACACCGGCGTGATCATGGGCTGGGCCGTCACCCCGCACTTCCCGCACCGCGGATCGATCCTGGCCGCCCTGCGCTCCTGCATCCTCACCGGCGACATCCACGGTCCGGCCGGCGGACTGCCCCGCCGTATCCGTATCGACCGTGGCAAGGACTTCCTCTCCCGAGCTGTTACCCAGGCCATGGGAAGCTTCGGCGTCCACGTCGAAGTCCTGCCGCCCTACACCCCGCACCTCAAGGGAAGCATCGAGAACCTCAACCGTGCGGCGACCAGCATGTTCTTCTCCACCCTGCCCCGCTACACCAAGGCCCAGAAACTGGACACGAAGCGCCGGGCTGGAGAGAAGGACCCGGCGCTGACGTTCGAGAACTTCGTCGACCTCTTTGCCCAGTGGGTCCGCACCCGCAACACCGAGCACCGCATGGCCGGTCGCGGCAACCTGACGCCAATGGACAGCTGGAACAGCGACACCACCCCCTTGAGAGAGCCACCGCTGAAGGACCTGCACGTCTTCCTGATGGAAGGCGAACGCTCCACCCGCGTCATCCACGGGCACGGGATCCGCTGGCAGGGCCGTGACTACATCGGCGCATGGATGACCGGCCGCACCGGCACCCAGGTCACCGTGCGCTACCAACCCCACCACCCCCGTGCCATCGAGGTCTTCCATGCCCAGACGCACCGGCACCTAGGCACCGCCCACCTGGCCGACGAGGCCAGCGAAGAGGAAATCCGCGCCGTCTACCAGGCCCGCGACGACCGTGTCCGACGCATCCGCCGCGACCTGGCCGAGGCACAGCGCCGTCGCCGGCGCCGCTTCCAGCCCGCCACCCAGCCGGGCCCAGCCCGTATCGCCGGAACGATGACGCGCAAACAAGCCACGGCAGAACTGGCCACGACCCGCACCACACGGGCCAAAGACGACGGCGTCCCCGCCGACTACATGCCCCGTCGCGTGATCCCCGGCGCCCGCTGGGCGATCCCGGCCCCGCCGGCCAGCACCCCCGAGGACACCACATGACCCCACCTCCAGGAGTGCACCGGCGGGTCGGGCCAGGGCAGATCCGCTGGCAGGGCCGCATCTACAGCGGGGCCCTCACCCAAGCCCACGCCGGAACCCGGGTCACTGTTCACACCTCACCGCAACACGGGCAGATCGAGCTGACCAACCCCGCCACCGGCCATGACCTCGGCACAGCACACACTCCGCGCCCCACGCCGACTATCCCGCCACACCCCGAACCAACAACCGCCCCTGAACCACCCCTTCATCCCACAACCCAAGGAGCAGAACCCACGACCACCACCACCGAAACCACCACCGAAACCAGCGACGACCCCGACTTCTACCTCGACCTGCCCGACGCCCGCATCGTGGCCACCGAAGCCCTGCTGGAAGCAGGCGAGAACATCGCCGACACCATCGACGCCCGCGCTATGTCCTGCATCTACGGGGACGCCGGGCTCGGAAAAACCTTCTCCGTCCTCGCCGCACTTAAGGAAGTCGCCCCCGACCTCGTCCTGCTCCTGCAGTTCCGCCTGTCTCTTAT
>NZ_LATD01000092.1 GCF_000981895.1 Streptomyces odonnellii
CCCCATCATACGGAGGGACCCTCCACCTGCCCCGGCCCCCCGCCCCGGAGGCCGGGCGAACCCGGTCTTCCTCGCCGGTGATCCGAATTGATCGTCGAGTTCCGGCACGCGCTCCGTCATGGCAATGAGGCGGTAGCGGTCCGGGTTGCTTCCACGCCGTCCAGGAGGACCTTCAGGCCGATTGTGAATGCGTCGTCGAGCTGGTGGTCCCAGGACGGCGCGGGCTCGCCCTCGGGCGGGGCGGCGCTCTCCTTGGCCAGGCGTACGGACAGGGGGAAACGGTCGGCGAAGTCCGGGGCGACCTCGTTCAGGAGGGTTGAGCGGGCGGTCCACCAGTCCTGGTCGGACACGCCCGTGGCCGATGCCGCCCGGCGGGACTCGGCGGTCGTCCGGGCGGAGCCCCGTACGAAGTGGAACAGGCAGCTGACGACAGCGCGCAAGGTCCTGGCGGGCAAGCCGGTTTCGTACAGCATGGCTGCCAGTGATTCCAGGACCGCCTGCTCGTGCGGGCCCAGGACCGGGCGGGCGTAGGAGACCTGGAGTACCCAGGGGTGCCGCAGGTAGAAGGCTCTGAGATCCCCGGCCCAGGTCTCCACCGCCGTCTGCCAGCCTTCGCCCGGGTTGTGCCCGGTGGACAGTTCGGCGTGCACGCGGTCGTACATCAGGTCGAGGAGTTCCGCCTTGCCGGGCACATAGGTGTAGAGGGCCATGGAGGAGCGCCCCAGCCGCTCGGCCACCGTGCGCATCGACAGCCCCGCCATGGTGTCCGCGTCGGCCACCGCGATCGCCGCTTCCACGATGGCGTCGACGCTCAGCGCGGGCTTGGGGCCGGGAGCGGTACGCGGGCCCTGCTCTCCCGGTTGGGCCCACAGCAGGGCCATCGATACAGCCGCGCCTCCCTGACCTGCGATGATGCTCACGATTGAATTCCTTACGCCGTACGGTATTGTGAACTCGCCCGATCTCCTTACAGCGTACGGAAACCATCCCGGAGAGAGCGATGACCGAAGCGGAACTGCACGACGGAAGCCCCATCGAGCTGGAGATCCATGGCACAGGACCGGCCCTTCTGCTCCCGGTCGACCCACGGCCGGCCGACGGGGCGAAGGCCGATGAGCTGCGGCGATGGGGCGTGGACCCCGCGCTGGGCCGGTCCCTGATCGAGGGGCTGAGCGATACGTTCCGCGTGGTCGCGTTCGACTACGAGGGCCATGTCATGGAGACGCCCAAGCCGGACACGCTGACCCCCGGCAATGTCGCCGCCGATCTGCTGGCCGTCGCCGACGCCGCGGGCGCCGACCGGTTCGCGTACTACGGCTACTCATGGCTGGCGCTGAGCGGGCTCCAGCTCGCGATCCGTACCGATCGTCTCTCGGCGCTCGTCATGGGCGGCTTTCCGTCCATCGGCGGCCCGTACGCCGAGATGCTCCAAGTCACCATGGCCACGCATCAGATGGCCGCTCACCGGACGCCGGACCCGGCCCCGAGCACACCCCCGTACCCCGAGCAGTCACCTGGCGACTCCGTGGAGGACTACGACTGGTCGGCCGTGGAGGTGTCGATGACGGAGCCTCAGACCCGGCAGTTCGTCACGCTGTACGAGGCGCTCCAGGACTTCGACGACCGGGCCGCGCAGCCGCGGATCGCCTGCCCGCGGCTGTGTTTCGCCGGGTCGGCGGACGAGATCCCGTACGGCGAGAGCTGGGGCGGCGTGACCGTACGCATCGCCGCCGCGGTCATGAGCGGGCGCACCGAGCTGGAGGCCGCCGGATGGGATGTGCGGGTCCTGGACGGGCTCGACCATACGCAGGCCATGCAGCCCGCGAACGTACTGCCCGTGCTGAAGCCCTGGTTTGCGTCGCGGCTGAATCCGTGACCACGACCCGCCCATGTGCGGTCACTTGCCCACCGGCGGCCGGGGCGCGGGGACAGAGGTGGCGGGGGATGCCGTGGAGGATGTCGTGGAGTACTCGGGGGAGCGGAGTGAGCGGACCCGGGGAGCGAGCAGCGTCGCTGCCGTGGCCAGGACCACCAGGGCCGCACACCCCGCCAGGGCCGGGCCCGTGCCCGTCTCCGCGGCGATCGGCCCCGCGAGCAGCAGCCCCAGCGGGGCGAAGGCCAGCGATCCGAACAGGTCGTACGAGCTGACCCGCGACAGCGCCTCCTCCGGGACCTCGTGCTGAAGGGTCGTGGACCACAGCACCCCGAAGATGTCGTTGGCGATGCCCGAGCAGAACATGGCCGCCGCGATCAGCCAGACCGGTGCCTGACCGGCGAGCAGGATCATCGGGACCGCTGCCGGAAAGGTCGCCAGTACCGCGACCAGGATCGGCCGCCGTACCCGTACACGGCTCGCGATTCCCGCGCCCGCGATCGTCCCCAGCGCCTGCGCCGCGACGATCAGCGACCAGGCCCGTGCCCCGCCCAGCCGGTCGTCCGCCATCAGCGGGCCCAGCACCCCGACCGTGGCCTGGAGCGCGGCGACGACGACCGCGTACTGCGCGACCACCGCCCACAGCCACTGCCGCGAGGAGAACTCGTACCAGCCGTCACGCAGATCCGCCCAGCCGGACGAGACTGCGCGGGGCGAGGTGGTGAGCCGCAGACCGTTGACGAGCAGGGCGCTGAGCGCGAACGAACCGGCGTTCAGGGCCAGCGCCCAGCCCGCTCCGACCAGCGCGACGGCCACTCCCGACAGCGCGAGGCCGAGCAGCATCGCGCTGTTCGTGCCCACCCGCAGCATCCCGTTCGCCCGCTGGAGACGGCTCCTGGGCACGATGAGCGGTACGACGCCCTCCATGGCCGGCAGGAAGAGCGCCGTGGCCGTCCCGGCCAGCACCGCCAGTACGCACATGGCCCACAGGGGCGCGTGGCCGGTGAGCACCATCGCGGCCAGTCCCCCGTACGCCGCCGCGCCGACCACGTCGGAGAGCACCATCAGCCGGGAGCGGGACATCCGGTCGGCGATCACCCCGCCGACGAGTACGAACACGAGCTGCGGCAGCGCCTGACAGGCGAGCACCAACGACAGCTTCCCGGGCCCCGCGCCGGGCAGCGCGAGCACCGCGAACGCCAGTGCCACACGGGCGAATCCATTGCCCAGCACCGAGATGGTGCGCGCGGAGACAAGAAGGAGAAACCGCCGGTCACGGAGGAGCGGCGGGGCCGCGGAGGCTGCTGTCACAGCGAGCCACCTTAGGGGCTCCCGGATGAATCCCGCCGGGACTCCCGAGGCTCCCCTGCCCGGCACCGCGCTGAGCCGCCGGGCGCCCTCCGCCTCAGCTTCCGTCCCTCAGCTTCCGTCCCTCAGGTCCTCAAGTCCCTCCGGCCTGAAGGCGATCCCGTCGAACCTCACCGCACACCCCTCGCCCCTCGGCGACTGCGTCAGAAAGCCGACGCGCGCCGACGCGGCCTCCGCCGCCGTACCCAGCGTGAACACGCGGACGAACGTCCAGTTCGCGCCGTCCGGGGAGGCATGGAAGGCGAACGACCTGCCCGTACGGCTGATCCGCAGCCAGTAGCTGTCGCCCGCCACCTGGAAGGAGTTGGCGTCGTCGGAGTGGCCGCGGGTGACGACCGTGCAGATCGTGGGGCGGTCGGGGGACAGTTCCAGACAGAGTTTGGCCCACTGCCGCTCGGCGACCTCCAGACAGAGCACGCCCGCGTCGAAGGCGGCGGCGAAGCCGACCGTCACCCGGGCGAGAAGCTGGAAGTCGCCCTCCGGCACACCGAGGAGCCGGGGCGCGTCGGAGGCCGGTTCCAGGGACTCCGCCGACGGGGGTACGAAACGGTCCTGACGGGCGCCCGCGCGGCCGGTGAGCGCGCCGTCACCGTACGCCCACGCGCCGTCGGGACCGTACGCCCGCAGCGGAAACGGGAGTTCGGGCAGCTCCACCGGACCGGGCAGCTCCGTCGGATCGGGCAGCTCCACCGGACCGGGGCGGCTCCGTCGCGGAACCGCCCGCGCTCCCCGCGCCCCCGGAACCCTCCGCCGCTCCCTCAGTCATGCGCCGGATTCTCCGGCCGTCCGTCCACCCTCCGCGGCAGCCCCAGCGGATTCGCGTCCCTCAGCTCCGGCGGGAGCAGCCCGTCCGGCGTGGACTGGTACGTGACCGGCCGCAGCCAGCGTTCGATGGCCGTCGCGCCGACGGAAGTCGAGGTCGAGGTGGTCGCCGGGTACGGACCGCCGTGGTGCTGCGCGGGCGCGACGGCGACACCGGTCGGCCAGCCGTTGACCAGGACCCGCCCGGCCAGCGGGGTCAGCTCCGCCAGCAGTTCGGCGGTCCCGGGCACCGTCCCCTCGGCCTCCGCCTCCGCGATGTGGAGCGTGGCGGTGAGATTGCCGGGGAGCCGCGCCAGTACGGCGCTGATCTCGTCGGTCGAGGCGTACCGCGCGACCACGGTCACCGGACCGAAGCACTCCTCCAGGAGCAGATCGTGCGGCCCGTCCTTGGCGAGGGCGTCGGCGGGCAGGGTCAGGAAGCCCGCGCTGACGGTGTGCTCGCCGCCCGCGCCGGGGGTGATCGGGGCGTCCACGTCCGGGAGTTCGGCCCGTTCCCGTACGCCCGCGACAAAGGCGTCCCGCATCCGGTGGTCCAGCATCACGCCGGGCTCGGTCTCGCTGACGGCCGCCGTGAGGGAGGCGACCAGCCGGTCCCCGGCCGCTCCGGCGGGCGCCAGGACGAAGCCGGGCTTGGTGCAGAACTGCCCCTCCCCCAGTGTCATCGAGCCGGCGAGACCGGCGCCGATCTGCTCGGCGCGCTCGGCCGCCGCTGCCTCGGTGATCACCACCGGGTTGAGGGAGCCCAGCTCACCGTGGAAGGGGATGGGCACGGGCCGGGCCGCCGCCGCGTCGAAGAGCGCGCGCCCGCCGCGTACGGAACCGGTGAAACCGGCCGCCGCGACCAGCGGGTGCCGCACCAGCTCGACGCCCGCCTCGAATCCGTGCACCAGCGAGAGCACGTCCTCGGGCAGCCCCACCTGGGCCGCCGCCCTGCGCAGCACGGAGGCGCACAGCTCGGAGGTGCCGGGGTGGTCCGGATGGGCCTTGACGACGACCGGGCAGCCGGCCGCCAGCGCGCTCGCCGTGTCACCGCCGGGTACGGAGAAGGCGAGCGGGAAGTTGCTCGCGGAGTAGACCGCGACCACCCCGAGCGGCACCTTCCAGCGGCGCAGATCGGGCCAGGGCGGAGTGCGGTCCGCGTCGGCGTGGTCGATCCGGATGTCGAGGAAGGCGCCTTCCTCGACGACCTCCGCGAAGGCCCGCAACTGGGCTGCCGTACGGGCGAGTTCACCGGTGAGCCGGACCGGGCCGAGAGCGGTCTCGGCGTCCGCGGCCTCGATGACGTGCTCACGGGACGCGTGCAGCAGATCCGCCGCGGTACGGAGCAGGGCGGCGCGGACGGTACGGTCGGCGAGCGCGTCCCTGACGGCGTGCGCCCCGCGCACCGCGCGGTCGACCTCCTCGGCCGTGGCCTCGTGCGCGACCTGCTCACGTGGCTTCCCCGTTCGGGGGTCGACACTCCAGACTGGTGCTGCTGCCACCGTGGCTTCCTTCCCTGCCGACTGCCACCCATCGGACCTTGTTCGGTATTCTGAACAAAGTTCTTGATGGTGAATCTGTAGGGACTCTATTTCCGCGCGTTCCGCGTGGTCAAGAGCGGTCCGGAAGGCGAAAAGGGGCGAGGGACCATGACGGTTTCGGAGACCGGTGGAGCACAGGTCAAGTCCGCCGTACGGACGGTGGAACTGCTCGAATACTTCGCGGGGCGCCCCGGCATGCACTCCCTCGCCGCCGTCCAGGAGGCGGTCGGCTACCCCAAGTCCAGCCTGTACATGCTGCTGCGGACCCTGGTCGAGCTGGGCTGGGTGGAGACCGACGCGACGGGCACACGGTACGGCATCGGGGTACGGGCCCTGCTCGTCGGCACCTCGTACATCGACGGCGACGAGGTGGTGGCGTCGGCCCGCCCCACCCTGGACCGGCTCTCCGACGACACCACCGAGACCATCCACCTCGCGCGGCTCGACGGCACCAATGTCGTCTATCTCGCCACCCGCCAGTCCCAGCACTATCTGCGGCCCTTCACCCGGGTCGGCCGCCGGCTGCCCGCGCACTCGACCTCGCTGGGCAAGGCCCTGCTGGCGACCCACAGCGACGAGCAGGTGCGCAAGATGCTGCCGGAGACCATGCCGGCGCTGACCGAGCACACCATCACCGACCGCGAGAAGCTGATCGAGGAGCTGCACACCGTACGCGAGCAGGGGTACGCGGTGGACCGCGAGGAGAACACCCTCGGGCTGCGCTGCTTCGGTGTCGCGATCCCGTACCGGACCCCGGCGCGCGACGCGATCAGCTGCTCGGTGCCGGTGGCGCGGCTGACCCCGGGCCATGAGCAGATGATCAAGGACGCCCTGTTCGACGCCCGCGACCGTCTGACGCTCGCGACCCGCAGGCTCTGATGGACCGCCCGGGCCACCAGCCTCCGGAGGTGGGGCTGCGCGAGGTGCGGGAGAGCGATCTGCCGCTCTTCTTCGTGATGGAGCAGGACCCGGAGGCGCGGCGGATGGCCGCCTTCACCGCCGAGGACCCCACCGACCGGACCCGTTTCGACGCCCACTGGGCGCGGATCCTGGCCTCGGCCGAGACCGTCAACCGTACGGTGCTGGCCGACGGCGAGGTGGCCGGGCACGCCGCGGTGTACGGGCCGCCCGGGGAGCGGGAGGTGACGTACTGGATCGACCGCGCCCACTGGGGCCGCGGTATCGCGACCGCCGCGCTGCGCGCGCTGCTCGACCTCGTACCGGAACGGCCGCTGGGCGCCCGCGCCGCCGCCGACAACGCGGGCTCGCTCCGGGCGCTGGCCAAGTGCGGTTTCGTGGTCAGCGGGTACGGGCGGGACTACGCGGCGGGGCGCGGCGAGGACACCGACGAGGTGCTCCTGACCCTGCGGGACTCCTGGCGCCCCCGGGAGCCCTGAGCGTTCCTGAAGAGTTTCTGAGAAGCCCGGCCGACGGGAACGACCGCTCCCGGCCCGCTCGTCCCTCGTTACGCGATGAACAACGGGATGAACAAGACGATCAGACGCACAGCGGTCACCTGCCTGCTGCTCGTGCTCGCCCTGCTGGTACGGGCGACCTGGGTGCAGGCGTACGAGGCCAAGGCCCTCGCCGACGACAAGCACAACCGGCGGAACCTCATCGCCCAGTACGCGCGGCCGCTGGGCGACATCATCGTGGCCGGGTCGCCCGTCACGGGCTCCCGGAGGACCACGGGCAGCGATCTCGCGTACGAGCGCACCTACACCGACGGCGCCCTGTACGCGCCCGTCACCGGCTACAGCTCGCAGGCGTACGGCTCCACCCAGATCGAGGGCATCTTCTCCGATGTGCTCGACGGGACCGACAGCCGGCTCAAGAACCCGGTCGACGCGCTCCTGGGCAAGCAGACCGCGCCCGGCGACGTCCTGACGACGATCGACCCCGCCGTACAGGAGGCCGGTTACCGCGCGCTGGGCGGGAAGCAGGGCGCGGCGGTCGCGATCGATCCGGTGACCGGGCGCGTGCTCGCGGTGGTCAGCACGCCCTCGTACGATCCGACGAGGATCAGCGGTACGACGGACGGCGACGCCTGGCAGGAGCTGACCGGGGACCCGGCCAAGCCCATGGTCAACCGCGCGCTGCGGCAGCCGCTGCCGCCCGGCTCGACCTTCAAGCTGGTGGTCGCGGCGGCGGCGCTGGAGGACGGTCTGTACAGCTCGGTCGACGAGCCGACCGACAGCCCCGACCCGTACACCCTGCCCACCACGACCACCGTGCTCCGCAACGAGAACAGCTCGGCGCCCTGCGAGAACGCCTCCATCCGCACCGCCCTCGCCTACTCCTGCAACACCGTGTTCGGGAAGATGGCCGACGACCTCGGGCAGGAGAAGGTGCGCGCGATGGCGGAACGGTTCGGCTTCGACGACACCACGCAGGACGTGCCGGTGCGGGCCTCTGAGAGCGTCTATCCGTCCGGGATGGACCGCGCGCAGACGGCGCTGAGCGGGATCGGGCAGTTCGATGTGACCGCGACGCCGCTCCAGATGGCCATGGTCTCGGCGGCCCTCGCGAACGACGGGCTGCTGGCCGCGCCGCACATGGTGTCGAAGGTGGTGGACGCGAGCGGCGACACCCTGCGCTCGTACCCGGACGGCGACACCACCCGGATCGTCTCCTCGTCCACCGCCGGGCAACTGCGCAGCGCGATGGTGACGGTCGTCGAGGACGGTACGGGGACGAACGCCCGGGTGGACGGCGCCGAGGTCGGCGGCAAGACGGGTACGGCCCAGCACGGCGTGGACAACAGCCGTACGCCGTACGCCTGGTTCACCTCGTACGCGAAGGACACCGCCACCGGCAAGGAGGTCGCGGTCGCGGTGGTCGTGGAGGACTCGGGAGCGGCGCGCTCGGAGGTCAGCGGCAACGGTCTGGCCGCACCGGTCGCACAGAAGATGATGACGGCGGCGCTGAAGTGACCTTCTCCGGGGTCGTCTCGCGGGAACTCCACGAGAGGACCCCGGGGGACGGAACCGGACGAAACGCCCCCGGCCGCGACCGACAGGCCGCGGCCGGGGAATCCCGCGGGATCACCGGAGGATCTCGCGGGATCACCGGGGAGGATCCCGCAGGATCACGAAGGGTCCCGCGGGATCGGTCACGCGCTCTGCGCCGCCGCCTCCTCGGCCGTGATCCGCGGCCTGGCGACCGCCATCCGCTGCGCGGTCCGGCCCGCCGGAGCGGTCGCCGGGTCCGCCGGGCGCCGGGTGTGCCAGTCCGTCACCGCCTGGTAGGCGGCGGCGACCTCCAGCAGCCGGTCCTCCTCGTACGGCTGACCGCCCAGGATCACCCCGGCCGGAATCCCCGCCGTGAAGCCCACCGGGAACGCGATCTCGGGCAGTCCGAGGATGTCGAACGGTACGGGACCGGTCTGGAGCAGCACGTCGCAGCGGTCCATGACACCGTCGAGGACCTCGCGCAGCAGATGGTTCTTGGCGCGCTGCGCGGTGATCCACTCGTCGCCGGAGAGCATCAGCCCCTGGAGCCAGCTCAGCAGGGACACCCCGAACTTCGCCGGGTCCTCGCGCAGCCAGTACCGGAACGGCTCGGTCCGCTCGGACAGCCGGGCGTCGTTGAACGTACCGGTGAGCAGCCCCCAGTCGGCCGGATAGGTGATGTCGACGAGCGTCACCCCGGAGATGGAGTCGAGCTTGTCGAGGAACGCCGTCCGCACCTCGGTCGCGGAGCCGAGGAAGTCGGCCGGCACCCCGATCCTGGTGGCCCTGCGCAGCTTCACCCTGCCCCGCGAGACCACCGGGGTCGCGGCCCGTACGAGATCCGCCAGTCCGGGAAGTCCGAGGGTGCGCGGGTCCCGCGGGTCGGGGCCCGCCATCACCGTGAGCATCAGTGCCGCGTCCATGGCGTCGCGCGCCAGCGGTCCCGGATGGTCGCGGGTGTACGAGAGCGGGATCACGCCATGGGCGGAGACCCGGCCCATGGTGGGCTTCAGCCCGGTCAGGTTCTGCCGGTTGGAGGGCTGGACGATGGAGCCGCCGGTCTGGGTGCCGATGGAGGACGACGCCAGCCGTCCGGCGACGGCGGTGGCCGGACCTGTGGAGGAGCCGCCGGGATCGGTGGACGGGTTCTCCGGGGTCCAGGCGTTGACGGTGGTGACGGTCCCGTTGGGCGTGGTCGCACGGGTGGTGGCGAGCGGGCCCATCTGGCCCTTGCCGAGGACGATGCCGCCCGCGGAGACGAGCCGGGCGACCGCGGTGGCGTCGTGGTCGGGGACGAAGTCCTCGAAGATGTACGAGTTGCAGCGCGTCGGCACCCCGCGCGTGAAGTAGTTGTCCTTGATGCAGAGCGGAACACCGCTGAGGACTCCGCCGCGTCCGCCGCTCCGGTCGGCCCCGCGGGCGGCGGCGAGCGCGCTCTCGGCCGTGACCTCGGCGTACGCCTGGTAGGTGGAGTCATGGGCGGCGATCCGGTCGAGATACGCCTCGACGAGCGTGACGGAGGTCAGCCGGCGGCGGCTCATCAGGACGGCGGCCTCGGCGAGGGTCGCCTCGGTGGGGTCGCGGCGCGCCGCGTCCCGGACGTCGATGTCGGGGAGGTACGGCTTGCGCCCCGACGAGCCGGTGGACCCGGTGAAGGCCGCTGGGGCGGTGGTGGCTTGCGCGGCGGCAGGGGCCGCGAAGGCGGTTCCGCTGACGACGGCTCCTGTCACGGCCGCCGAACTGGCCAGGAACGTACGGCGGTTGAGTGCGCGGCTCATCGTCCGGCCCCCTTCCCGGCGTCCCCGGAGTCTCCGGTCCGTCCCGTCCAGGCTTCGGTGATGGACGGATAGATCAGCGGCGGCGAGGCCTGCTGGGCGTAGGCGGGGGCCGGGGTGCCGGTCACCGGGGGCGTCCAGCCCGCGATGGCGACCGGTCCCGCGGTGACGAAGGACCGCAGGGAGCGCAGGGCCTGGTCACGGGTGGGGACGCCGGTCGCGGGGTCCGGCTGCGTGGGCAGCAGATCGAGATCGACGCCGGCCAGGGCGAGTCTGGTCCGTATGTACGCGTCCAACTGCTCCTGGGTGGGTGGCTGGGGCTGGCTCAAAAGAACCTCCGGAAGTGCATGCCGTGCGGGGGGTGCGGCGTGACTCCATCAGCCGTCGATGACTGCCCCGTTGAGCACTCGCTTCACGGGTGTTACATCGAACGCACCCCGCCGCCCGCGTACGCCCCCGTACGCCCGCGCCGCACGCCCACCC
>NZ_LATD01000093.1 GCF_000981895.1 Streptomyces odonnellii
GCCTTCACCCCCGACCCCGCCACCCGCGCCCAGCTCAACCTCACCTGGGGCGTCGAGGCGCTCCTCGGCCCGCACGTCGACTCCACGGACGCGATGGTCGCGCAGGTCGACGAGGAACTCCTGAGGATCGGCCGCTGCGCGAAGGGCGACACGGTGATCATCACAGCGGGCTCCCCGCCCGGCATCCCGGGCTCGACGAACCTGGTCAGGGTCCACCACATCGGCGAGAACGACAGCCCGAAGCGGTAGGGGGCGGCGGGGTCAGTACTTGCCCCCGATGTGCGCGTCCATAAGAGCGACGGACGCGCGCTTGGCGACGGAGATGTTCTTTTCGTTCGCCTGCCGCCAGGCCACCCCGACGGCGTTGAGGGTGTCCGTGTAGAGCCGCAGGATGTCGGCGGACAGATTGCTGAAGAAGTACCGGGGGTACTCGTACCGCTTCTTCTCGCCGGCCACGACCTGGCTGGTCCAGTTGGTCACCCGGCATCCGTCCGAGTGGATGAGTCCGCGCAGCAACTCCCACGGATGTATGCGGACGATCCGTTGCTGCCAGGGTTCGAGGACGATGGAGCGGTTGTGCTTTTTGCCCGGTCCGTGCTGAGGGAACAGGCACGGCCAGTGCTGTCCGTAGCTGGTCACCATGACGCACCCTTGCCTCTGGAGGACGTACACACGGTCCTCGGCCCGTACGGCGGTGATGGCGGCCTGACACCGGACGATCAGGCCGGGCCAGGCGTCCGCGCAGGCGATGCGCAACTGATAACCGGTGCGCGGCTGCGCACTGATACAACCGTCGCCGAGGTAGAGGCCCAGCAGATACGCGTATGAAGCAGGGTCGTCCGGTACACCTGGCTCAGGCCGACATCTCGGACACGGGCGTGCCTGTGCGGCCATCCGGGGCAGCGGCTCGATGCGGGACTGCCAAGAGCGGATCGCCGCACGCGATATACCGGTCTGCCTGCTCACGGCATTGAGGCTGTGGCCTCGGAGAACGAGCGCGATTGCGCGCTTGCGGGTTTCGAGGTCGTACATGGACGCGAGCCTGGTTGAAGACGCGTGGCCATGGACCGAATCGATACCATGTTCACCGGAGCGAGTGAAGATCACCAACCGTTGGTGAGCCTTGGAATCGAAGGGGGAGTGCCCTGGGTGGGATTCGAACCCACGCTGTCGGTGGTTTGAGCACCGTGTCTCTCCCGCTGGACTACCAGGGCCAGCCTTGACTTCCAAGGTTAGCGGAGACCCGCTGTGACTCAAACATACAGGAGCTAGGTAGTCTCAGGTAGCAGCATCCTGTCTGAACGAGGAGCATCCGTGACCGCCCCCAAGTCGCCCCAGCCCGTCGATGATGACGACAAGTCGCACGTCCCGCCGCTGACGACGCGTGTCGTCATCGCTGAGGACGAGGCGCTGATCCGTCTCGATCTGAAAGAGATGCTGGAGGAAGAGGGGTACGCGGTCGTCGGTGAGGCCGGGGACGGGGAGCGGGCGGTGGAGCTGGCTCGGGAGCATCGGCCTGATCTGGTGATTCTGGATGTGAAGATGCCGGTGCTGGACGGGATCTCCGCGGCGGAGCGCATCGCGAAGGAGTCGATCGCGCCGGTGCTGATGCTGACCGCGTTCTCGCAGCGGGATCTGGTGGAGCGGGCGCGGGATGCCGGTGCCATGGCGTATTTGGTGAAGCCGTTCAGCAAGAGTGATGTGGTGCCGGCGATCGAGATGGCGGTGTCGCGGTTCACGGAGCTGCGGGCGTTGGAGCGTGAGGTCGCGGATCTGACGCAGCGGTTGGAGACGCGGAAGCTGGTGGACCGGGCGAAGTCGATTCTGCAGACGCAGTACGGGTTGTCGGAGCCGGCGGCGTTCCGGTGGATTCAGAAGACGTCGATGGATCGGCGGTTGTCGATGCAGCAGGTGGCGGAGGCGGTCATCGAGGATGCGCGGGAGAAGAAGGCGGCGAAGGGCGAGTCGTCGAAGGGGGAGTAGCTCACGGTTCTGTATGGCCTTGTGTACGAGGAGAGGCCCGCCTCGAATGTGTCGGGGCGGGCCTCTTCCGTGCCGTCGTACCGCAGGACTGGGCTGTGCAGCCGTACCGCACGCAGTACCGCCGTGCAGCCGTACTGCTGTACGGTTCAGTCTTCGCCCAGGTACGCCTTCCGTACCGATTCGTCGTGGAGCAGGTCCTGGCCGCTGCCGGACAGGACGATCTTGCCGACCTCCATGACATGGCCGTGGTCGGCCAGTGAGAGTGCCGCCTGTGCGTTCTGTTCGACGAGCAGGATCGTGGTGCCCTGTGACTTGAGTTCGCTGATCGTGGCCATGATTTTCTGCATCATGATCGGCGAGAGGCCCATGGAGGGTTCGTCCAGCATCAGCAGTTTGGGCCGTGACATCAGTGCGCGGCCCATGGCGAGCATTTGCTGTTCGCCGCCGGAGAGGGTGCCGGCGGCTTGCTTGCGTCGTTCGCCGAGGATGGGGAACAGGTCGTAGGAGCGCTGGATGTCCTGGGCGATTCCGTCGCTGTCTTTGCGGAGGAACGCGCCGAGCTGGAGGTTTTCCGCGATGGTGAGTCGCGGGAAGATCCGGCGTCCTTCGGGGGAGTGTGCGAGGCCGAGTGCGACGATTTTGTGTGCGCCGATTCCGCCGAGTGGTTTTCCGTCGAAGGTGATGCGTCCTCCGGCGGGCTTGAGGAGTCCGGAGAGGGTGCGCAGGGTGGTGGTTTTTCCTGCGCCGTTGGTGCCGATCAGGGTGACGATCTGGCCGGCCTCGACGCTGAAGGAGATGCCTTTGACGGCTTCGATCTTGCCGTAGGCGACCTTGAGGTCCTCGACTTCGAGGAGTGCGGTCACTGGTTTTCTCCTTCTGTGCCGGACGAGCCGCTCGTTCCGGGTGTGCTGTGTGCTTCCGCGTCCTCCACTTCGGCGACTTCGTCGGCGCCGGGGGCGCCTTCGTAGGGGGTGCCGAGGTAGGCGGCGACGACGCGTTCGTCTCCTTGGACGACTTCGGAGGTGCCTTCGACGAGTTTTTCGCCCTGGACGAGGACGGCTACGCGGTCGCACAGGTTGAAGATGAAGCGCATGTCGTGCTCGATGACGAGGACGGCGATGCCTTGGTCGCGGATGGCGAAGACGAGGTCCTGGGTGGTCCTGGTCTCCTGGGGGTTCATTCCCGCGGTGGGTTCGTCGAGGAGCAGCAGTCCGGGTTCGCTGGCGAGGGCGCGGGCGATTTCGAGCTTGCGCTGTTCTCCGTAGGGGAGGTTGCGCGCGAGGTGGTCGCGTTTGGCGGCGAGTCCGGTGAATTCGAGGAGTTCCATGGCGCGTTCTTCGGATTCGCGTTCGGCTTTTTTGAATCCGGGGCTGCGGAGGAGGGCGGACCAGAGGCCTTCTTTGGTGCGGGTGTGGCGGCCGACGAGGACGTTTTCCAGGACGGTCATGTTGGCGAAGAGCCTGATGTTCTGGAAGGTGCGGGCGATGCCGGCCTGGGTGACGAGGTGGGATTTGTGCGGGAGGACGGCGCCTTTGTAGGAGACGGTGCCTTCGGTGGGGATGTAGAGGCCGGTGAGGCAGTTGAAGAAGGTGGTTTTGCCGGCGCCGTTGGGGCCGATGAGTCCGACGATTTCGCCGCTGTTGACGGTGAGTTCGACGTTGCGTACGGCGGTGAGTCCGCCGAATCGCATGGTGACTCCGGCGGCGTGGAGTACGGGTGTGGTGGTGGCGGTGTTGTTGGTCATGGTGTTCACGCCCCCGCCTTGCTGAGGCCGATATCGCCCTTGGGGGTGTCGAGTTGGCCGGTTTCGTGGAATTCGAGCTGCTTCCTGCGGTCGGCGATGAGGCCTTCGGGGCGGAATCGCATGAGCAGGATGAGGGCGATGCCGAAGAGCAGGAGCTGGTAGTCGGACATGAACTGGAGTTTGGCCGGGATGAGGTAGAGGAGTGCGGCGCCGATGAGGGGTCCGCTGACGGTGCCCATGCCGCCGAGGATGACGGCGGCGAGCAGGAATGCCGAGTTGGGCGGTACGGCTTCGACGAATTTGTACTGGGCGGGTGTGACGGTGAAGGTCACGTGGGCCTGTACGGTGCCGGCCATGCCGGCGAGGGTGGCGCCGAGGGCGAAGGCGAGGAGTTTGAGCCGGAAGGCGTTGATGCCCATGGCGCGGGCGGCGGTTTCGTCTTCGCGGATGGCGACCCAGGCGCGGCCGATGCGTGATTGGTCGGAGCGGCGGAACACGGTCACGACGATGATCGTGAAGAGGAGCATCAGCAGGTAGTAGTTGGAGAACCTGCCGAGTTCGACGCCGAGGACGGTGTGGGGTTCGCCGAGGTTGAAGCCGAAGAGTTCGAGGTCGGGGATGTTGGGGATGCCGTTGGGCCCGTTGGTGATGTCGGGGCCGGAGGAGCCGTCCATGTTCTGCATGCCGATGCGGAAGATCTCGCCGAACCCGAGGGTGACGATGGCGAGGTAGTCGCCGTGCAGCCGCAGGGTGGGGGCTCCGATGACGACGCCGAAGATGAGTGAGGCGGCGGCGCCGGCGAGTACGGCTGCCCAGAAGGGGAGCGTGATGCCGATGGTGGAGGACGGTGATCCGGACAGGAGTGCGGCGGTGTAGGCGCCGACGCCGAGGAATGCGACGTATCCGAGGTCGAGGAGGCCGGCGAGGCCGACGACGACGTTGAGGCCGAGTGCCACGGTCGCGAAGATGAGGATGTTCGCGCCGATGGTGGCGTAGGCGTCGTTGGACTGGGTGAACGGGAACGCGAAGGCGGCGACGAAGGCCGCGGTCACGGTGACGTTCTTGTGGGTGGCGGTGAGTGCGGAGAGGCGGTGGTTGAGGCCGGCGCGGGCGATGGCGGTGGCGCCGAAGCCGACGAGGAGCAGGAACCCGATGAAGAGTTCGGCGTATTCGGTGTCGATGCCGTAGGTGAAGACGAACAGTCCGAGGCCGAAGGAGATCGCGATGATCAGGATCTCGGCCCAGGAGGGCAGCGGGGCGGCCTTCTCCGGGGTGGGTGCTTTGAGGGACTGGACGAATCGGGTCCAGGGGGACGCGTTGTCGGTGTCGGCGGGGATGTCGCCGGGCAGTCCGAGGGCGCCGATGAGGGTGATGAGGGAGGTCACGAGTGCGACCCAGCCGCCGGGTTCGAGGTTGGCGAGTCCGCCGAGTTCGACCGCGATGGCGATGATGGTGTACCAGGTGACGGCGAAGGTGCCGAGGGCGAGGAGCAGTACGGGGCTGTTCTTGCCGCCGGGGGTGAGCCAGCCGAGGCCGCGCAGGCCGCGTCCGGCGAGGGTGAAGAGGAGGGTGAGGAGGGCGCCGGTGAGGGTGAGGAGCTGGAGGCCGCCGGGGTAGCCGGTGACGGTGAGGTCGCCGGGGAATTCGGCGGTCCAGGTCCAGGCGAGGAAGGTGCTCGCGAAGGTGAGGACGGCTCCGGCGGCGGTGGTGAGGCCGGCGGCGGCCGAGGGCAGGGGGAGCAGCCCGGGGGTCTGCCGGGGGGTGCCGGTGGCGGTTTGCTGGGTGGTGGTGGTCATGGGTATCACGCCCGATCCGCGACGCGCTGGCCGAGGAGGCCCTGTGGCCTCAGCAGCAGGACGAGAATGAGGAGGACGAAGGCCCATACGTCCTTCCAGGCGCCGCCGCCGAGCTGGGACATGCCGGGGATGTTCTCGATGTAGGCGGTGGCCATGGCTTCGGCGAGGCCGAGGACGAGGCCGCCGATCATCGCGCCGTAGATGTTGCCGATGCCGCCGAGTACGGCGGCGGTGAAGGCCTTGAGGCCGGCGATGAAGCCCATTTTGAAGTTGACTTCGCCGTATTTGAGGCCGTGGGCGATGGCGGCGATGGCGGCGAAGGCGGCGCCGATGGCGAAGGCCGTGACGATGATGCGGTCGGTGTTGATGCCCATGAGCTTCGCGGTGTCCGGGTCCTGCGAGGTGGCCTGCATGGCGCGCCCGGTGCGGGTCTTGGAGACGAAGAAGCCGAGTCCGATCATGCAGACGGGGGCGGCGATGAGCAGGAACAGGTCGCCGCGGCCGATGGCGAAGGCGCCGAGGTCGAGCCTGCCGCCGTCGAATTCGGGGAAGGGCCTGGATTTGGTGGCGTCGGGGTAGAACGCCCAGATGGCTTGCTGGAGTGCGATGGAGAGGCCGATCGCGGTGATGAGGGGGGCGAGCCTGGGGGCATTGCGCAGTGGCCGGTAGGCGAAGCGCTCGGCTCCCATGGCGACGAGCACGGAGCAGGCCATCGCCATGAGGATCATGAGGGGGAGCGCGAGGAGCAGGCTGGTGCCGTCCGGCAGCCACAGGTATGCGGTCAGCGCGCCGAAGCCGCCGATCATGAATATCTCGCCGTGGGCGAAGTTGATGAGCTGGACAATGCCATAGACCATCGTGTAACCGATCGCGATGAGTCCGTACAGCGCGCCGAGTAGCAGGCCGTTGGCAAGTTGCTGCGGCAGATCGTTCACCGCGGGGCCTCCGAGTGGGGTGTGGTCAGATACGGCCGCGCGGGGGCGCTGTGGCGCCCCCGCGCGATGTGGGTGTACAGGGTGGGCCGGTTGCGGCCCGGGTCAGCCTCCGAACTCGCCGCTCTTGACCGGGACGTGCTTGCCGCCCTTGACCTCGTAGAGGGAGAGCTGCTTGTTGGTGGTGTCGCCGAACTCGTCGAAGCCGACCTTTCCGGAGACTCCGTCGAAGGTGACGGTCTGCATGGCCTCGGTGATCTGCTTGCGGGCGTCCTTGTTCTCGGGGAGCTTGCCGTCGTTCTTCTCGACGACGGCCTTGACGGCCTGGATGATCGCCCAGGCGGAGTCGTAGGAGTAGCCGCCGTACGCCTCGTAGGCGTCCTTGTAGCCGCCCGCCTCGTAGTCCGCGATGAACTTCTTGGCGGTGTCGAGGGTCTCCAGGGGCGCGCCGACGGAGCTGGCGAGGTCGCCTTCGGAGTTCTGCTTGGCGAGCTTGATGTACTCGGCGCTGAAGAGCGCGTCGCCGCCGATGGTCGGGACCTTGGCGCCGGCGTTCTTGATCTGGCTGGACAGCGGGGCGCCGGCCGGGTACTCGCCGCCGTAGTAGACGAAGTCGGGCTTGGCCTGGGCGACCTTGCTGGCGACGGCGGAGAAGTCCTTGTCGTCGGGGTTGATGTGGTCGGTGCCGACGACCTGTCCGCCGAGCTTGGTGAACTCGTTGCTGAAGGTCGCGGCGAGTCCGGCTCCGTAGGTCTTCTTGTCGTCGATGACGTAGACCTTCTTGAGCTTCCGCTCGTTGTACATGTACTGCGCGGCGTACGGGCCCTGGATGGCGTCCGTGGTGGCGGTGCGGAAGTACGTCTTGAAGCCGCGGACCTTCTTGCCGCTCTGCCAGTCCTTGCCCTGGGTCAGCTCGGGGTTGGTGTTGGCGGGCGAGACGAGGACGACGTTGGCGTCGTCGAAGACCTTCTGCATCGACTGGCCGACGTCGGAGTTGAGGGGGCCGACGACGCCGATGACGGAGGTGTCGCCGACGAGCTTGGTGGCGTTCTGCTGGCCGGTGGCGGCCTGTGCGACGTCGTCGAGGGCTTCCAGCTTGAAGGTGACGCCCGGGACTTCCTTGTTCTTGTTGGCGGTCTTGATCGCCAGGTCCACCGAGTTCTTGATGCCCTGGCCGAGGGCGGACAGGTCGCCGGTGAGCGGCGCGTCGAGGCCGATGGTGACGGTGGTCGTGCCGCCGCCGTCACTGCTTCCGGAGCTGTCGTCGCGGGAACCGCAGGCCGACAGAGTGAGGGCCCCTGCGGTAACCGCGGTAGTGATGATCAACAAAGAACGGTGACGCACGATCAGTCCTTTCCCCTGGCGCGGCGGTCCCTGCTGGAACGCCGGGTCGAGCGCTGGAACCGAACTGAAGGGAATCCGGTGGCGCGGTGACTGGCCGTGACTCTAAGCGCGCTGGTGGGACTGGTGCAGAGGTCCGAGCAATGCTGTGACTCTCTTGTTATGACGCGAGTAGTTCGAAGATTGGATGCATGGGGCGGAAAGGGCGGTTTAATACTGTTCGGCAGTCCGGATAGTGAGAACCAGCAGGGTGGCGCGGATCCCTTTCGGCTAGGGCGAGTTGCGGGGGCAGGCCCGTTGGAGGGCGGCCGTGAGGTCGTCGGGATAGCCGGAGCCGAGTATGAAACTCTGCTGTTGTATTGCGCGCTTATTACGCAGTGTTACATCGAGGAAAGGGAGTCCGGCATTCCGCTGGACTTTTCCGCAATCACGGACATGCACCGTAATGATCGTCTTCTGTGCGGAGGAGGTCCGTACGGTGAACGGCGGCTCGGGTTCCGCGGTCAGCGTCAGGGCGACGGAGGGCTGGGTGATGTCCTCGACGGTCACGGGTTCGTCCTCCTCGCCGGAGAGGAGGACGGCGAAGCTGAGGGCGCCGTCGCCGTGCGGCGCGGGGGTGGCTCCGCCGTAGCGGAAGTCGATTACCTGCGTGGGCCAGGGCGGCGGGGCCTCGGCGGGCGGCCGGGGCGCGGTGAGACCGGGGACGCAGAGCGCGGTGACGGCGAGGGCGGTGAGGGCGGCGGTGGTGCGGCGGCGGGCGGCCGGGACCGGTGGTGCC
>NZ_LATD01000094.1 GCF_000981895.1 Streptomyces odonnellii
CGCCACCTCTACCCCCTCCTTCGTGCCGCCCCCCAGCTCGCCATCGAGGCAGGCAGCGCCGCACTGACCGCCCTCGCCGTCCTGGACGACATCGACCCCGCACTCCTGGACACCATCGAGTCGCTCTTTCCCTATCCCGAACGCCACGCGGACTTGGACCCCGGCATCGCCGCGTTCACGGTCCGTCTCGCCGAGCACTGGTACTCCCTCAGTGACGATCCGGCTGTGCATGCGAGCATTTCCATGAATCTCGGTCTCCGCTTCTCCAACGCCGGGCTCCATGAACAAGCCGTGAACGAGCAGGAGTACGCGGTGGCGATCTATCGCCGATTGGGCGCCGAGAACGCCGGAGCCCACTCACGTGACCTCGGAGTCTCGCTGTACTACCTCGGGGCCTCTCTGGGGAGCTTGGGGAGAGCCGAGGAGGCTCTGGCGGCGACTGAACAGGCAGTATCCATCTTCCGCCGACTGGCCGAGACAGAACCCCACACCGGCTCTGCCCCTTCCAATCGACAACTCCTCGCTGCCTCGCTGACCAACCTCGGTCTCTGGTTAGCGGCAGTGGGGCGAAGGTCCGAGGGCCTCGTGGCATCCCAGCAGGCCGTGATCCTGGAGCAACTCGACGAGGTCGACACCGGAAGGGAGGCATCGCGTGCGCAATTCCTGCACAACCACGCCAACCATCTTCTGGACGCTGGACGGTCGGCCGAAGCACTGTCGGCAACCGAGCAGGCAGCGGCCACTCGGCAGCGACTCGCCGAAGTCAACCCATCCGCCTACACACACGACCTGGCCGACTCGCTGACCAACCTCGGCAACAGCCTTGCCTCGATGGGCCGTCGGGAGGCGGCCTTGGAAGCGACTGAGCGGGCTGTCGCCCTGTACCGCCGACTGGTCAAGGCGAACCCCGCCGCCTACGAACCCGGCCTCGCCAACGCGCTGAGCAGCGCCGGTGCCGACCTGGCCGCGACAGGACGACTCGCGGAGGCGATGGAGGCGGGAGAGGAGGCTGTCGCCCTGTACCGCCGACTGGTCAAGGCGAACCCCGCCACCCACGAACCCGGCCTCGCCATCTCGCTGTCCAACCTGGCCCAGTGGCGGTTAAGGGTAGGGCGTGCGCCCGAAGCCCTAGAGGTCGCGGAGGCGGCGGTGGCCATCCACCGCCGCCTCTGCGACGTGAATCCGGCGGCTTACGAACCCCGCCTGGCGGACTCGCTCAACCACCTCGGTATGAGTCTGATGATGCTGGGGCGGAGGAACGAATCGGTAACGGCCATGGGTCAGTCGGTGGCCCTATTCCGCCGACTGACACACAACGATGCCCGCTCCTACGAGCTGAGGCTCGGTCGCTCTCTGCACGACCTCGGCCTGCTCTTCAGCAGGTGGGAGCAATGGGCGGATGCGGAGAAGGCCGCTGAGCAGGCCGTGGCCATTCTTCGTCCACTGACCGAGGCGAACCCCACCCCGCATGAGCTCGACCTGGCGAAAGCGCTGACGAACCTCGCTGTCTCTCTGGGCTGGCAGGGCAGATGGGCGGAGGCCATGCAAACGGCTACACAACCGATAGCGCTTTACCTCCGACAGCCCAAGGCACCCGTTGCCGGTCACGAAGGACTTCTCGCCCACCTGCTGACCGGCATCGGTCTCCACCTGGCCAAAACGCACCAGTGGGCCGAGGCACTGGAGGCGTTTACGCACGCTGTATCCGCCCAGCGCCGACTGACCGAGAGCAACCCCGCTACCAGCCCCGACCTCGCCGCTTACCTGCGGAACCTCGGTGGCCACTTGGCGATCGGAGGACGGTGGGGCGACGCAGCGGACGCCGCTGAAGAATCGGTAGAGCTTCTACGCCGACTCACCGCGCTGCACCCCGGCGTTCACGAGCCCGACCTCGCCGCCGCGCTGACCATCCTGAGCCACGCGCTCGGACAGCTCGGGCGTCGGGCCGAAGCGAGGAAGGCGTCCCGGGAAGCTGCAGCCCTCGGCTACCGGCCCCCTCACCGGTGAGAGGCCGGTTTGCGCCTTCTAGCGGCACGGCACTACGAGCGTCCGACCTTGCCCTCGCTTGGCTCCATCCGCAGTGTGACAAATCTGCTGTTGATCATGGAGTCCCCGGGGCCCGGTATGGGTTCGCGCTGTCCAACGCCGGAGTAGCTCCCGCGTCACGGCTCTGCGACGGCCAGCAACGCCTCCGGATCGGAGCAGGGGCAACGACGCCGCGAACCTGATGTACACCCGGACCACGGAGACACGAGAAGCGTTCTGCGTGCGATGTGGCAGCGGCGACACCCGAGTTACCCGCCTTGACCAGACCAGCGCGGAAGGCACCTGCTTCCGCTGCGACAAGCTCTTCCACGCCACACCGAGCCAGGGTTGCGGAAGCTTCCGCATGGACGGCTCCTTCGGTGTTTCCGGCACGCGATTCGAGAACCTCCCAGAGACCGTGAAGTGCTGGGACTGCGGTCACCGCAATCCGCTGCGCGACCCCGGCCCGGAGCAGGCCGCCGCTGGCGCGCTCAGCGCTGCCGCTCGGCGGAGCACGAGTTCGCTCTCGTTGGAGGAGGTGCTGCGGACGGTCAACCCGGTCCTTCGGGGCTAGGCGGTCTACTTCCGCTATGGCGCGTCAAAGAGGACGTTCGCTTACCTCGGTTGGTACACGTGGTGGCGGATGCTCCGATGGATTCGCTACAAGCACCCCCGGATAACCTGGAAACAGTTGCGGCGCCGCTTCTTCGGAGCGGACCGTATCCAAGAAAACGGGCTCGTTCCCTACAACCCGGCGAAGACGAAGGTCGAACGCTACCGCTTTCGCGGAGCGCAGATCAGCACGCCTTACAACATTGACGAGGTCGATCCGGCCGGAGCACGTTTCCGCCGGACCAGCCACGACGATGCGGCCTTCGTCGGCCAAGTCAGTGAATACCTCGCCTGATCCAGCGGATCACGTGGAGAGCCCGTTGCGGGGCCAACTCGCACGGCGGGTTCGGCGGGCGGGGACGGGAAAACCGACACCGGAAACGGTGCACGGCGTCCTGTCCCCGACCCAACACATGGAACTCGACCGCCACGGCGCCGAACTCCTCTTCCAGGTCCTGACCGAACGCGAGGAGAAGAACAGCGTCGCCATCGCCTCCAACGAGTCGTTCGGCGGCTGGACGAAGACCTTCACCGATCCCCGTCTCTGCGCGGCCTCCGCCACCGCGAAGGCGCTGTTGCGGGCGCCCCGCCGCACGGCCTCCTGTACACGCCGCTCCTCATCGTCTGCGGCCATCACACCGCTCCTTCCGCTGCCTCCCACTCCGGCCCGAGGCCGGCCAACGCGGCAAGCTTGTCGGTGGTCAGCTTGGCCCGGCGGTTCTTGGTGTTGCTGAAGCAGGCCGGGCCTTTGCCGCTCGCCACGCTCTGGTTCTCGTCGATGTTGATCTTCTTGGCTTCTGGAACAGCGGCACGGCCCTGACCGCGCTCCTCGACCTGGACATCGGCCGGTCCGGAACCAACCGGAAACTGTCTCTGGATAATTGACACTTGTACCCCCTCGGCGGCTTCTGTCGATGCCCCTGATGGGGTCTGCACAGCGGCCCAAGGGCAGTAGCAATCGGGCTCGAGGTAACGGCCGATCACCACTGACGCCGACCGAGACGACCCAGGCGGGCGAAGCCGTCCTCTGCCCTGCCCGCCGATCGAGGGCGATCCGGGTTAGGCGGTCGTCCAGCGCTGCACTGTCTCTTCGTCGCGGATGAGCCACGTGCCGTCGCCGAGCGGCACGGCAGTGGCTCCCGGTGTCTGCGGGTAGTCGAGCTCGGCGAGGGGCCTGAGTGTGCGGGCGTCGAGGAGGAGGTGGGTGCCTTCCTCCGCCCACTGTTCCTCGGCCGTCACGACCAGAATCCGCTCGTCGTCGACGAAGCCTGGGGTGTAGCCGACGAAGACCCTTTCGTCCGGGAGAACATTGCTGGCCTCGATGATCACGTCGTCGGCGCCGTCTTGTGTGCGGCAGAGGTATCCGCCGCCGACGTCCTGGCTGACCAGCGCCCCGTCCGCGCCGAGGCCGACGTAGGGTTCCTCGGCGGTGCCCGCTGCCCGGACGTCGAGCCCGGCAGCCGTGTAGGCGACCAGGAGGCAGTGAGTGCCGTCCTGGCCCATGGAAGCGGTGAGGAGAACCTCAGGGCGTGCGTCCGGGAACTGCTGGAAGGCATACGCCGCTGAGAAGGACGGCAGGACATGCTCGGCGAGTACCTCGCCGGTGGCCAGGTCGAGGGCGCGGCAGATGTCGCCCGTGGAGAGCCCGTCGGCTCCGGTGGGTCCGGCCATGGTTGCCAGAAGAACACGGCCGGCCGGGTCGGGCGTGCACGCGCCAGCGGCCTCGGGCGAATGCTGCCAGTCCCGGTGGCGGTGCTCCCAGCGGACGGTTCCGTCGGGCTCCTGGATGGTGACGGCCTCCCGGGTGCTCATGGCCGAGGCACCGTCGGGCAACGGCGAGCAGTACAGGCTGGGATCGTCCGGAGCCGGGTCGTTCCACGTGGCGCGGGCAGCGACCACCTGAGAGCGATCGGTGCTGACCCTGTTGGCGGTGATCGTGCCCTCGTGCCGGGTCACGAGCCAGTGTGCGCCGTCGCGCAGGAGCCAGCCGCCCATGTTCCCCAATGCCTCGGTGATGCCGGGCAGGGACTCATGCGCGAGCAGCCGTACGGGTACGTGGGGGTAGTTCATGTGCTCTTCCTAGTCGGTGTCCGGGGTGTAGCGGCTGGGCCAGTAGAACTGCCGCCGGTGGGTGGGTTTGTCGTCACCGTACGTCGGCCCCGCGAGCATGCCCTCGATGCGGATGATGGGGGCGCAGAAATCGGGGCAGACGCTGCGCATGGCCGCGCCGTGGGTGGGCAGCCAGTCGTCCGAGCCTTTGTTGTGCAGGCGGCTGAGGTAGTGGATGATGTTCTGCTCTGCGTGCCCGCCTGGGACCTTGGGCGGTGTCGGGGGAGGTACTGGTCGTTCGGGAGCGGGTAGAGGCCCATCTCCTCGGCCAGTTTCCGCTGGGCGGGGGTCAGCTTGCTCTTGCTCGTCCCGGCGACGATCAGCACGTCCTTCCCCTTGTGACGCGTGGCGATGATGGCGACGGTCTGTCCCTCTTGTCCGCGCTTGGGCAGGACCTGGGAGATCTTGTGTGCCATGTCCTCCAGGTTCTGCATACAGGGCGCCAGCCCGAGGGGATCGGCCTCGGTGGCGGGGTTGGTGACGTAGCCGACGGGGTTGGGGGCGTAGTGGCGAAAGAAGTTGTAGTGGAGACCGGTCTCGGGGTCGGCGTACTGGCCGGGGAAGCGCAGCGGGGTATGTGCCGTGGCGTCCCGGTTCCAGGCGGTGGCGCCCCACTGGGTGGCGCGGCTGCGCCAGGCAGTGGCGCCGGTGTGGTCGACGAGTTCGGTGGGTGTGCCGACGAGGTCGGTGACGATCGCGAAGAAGCGGGCGTCGACGGAATCCTGGTCGCCGCCGGGGTCCTGCGTCGTGCGGCGCTCGGCCTGGGCGATCGGGCGGTGGCCGTCGTACTCCCAGGTCAAGGTGATGCCGGTGGAGGAGTCGGTCTGTTCCGCCAGACGGCTGCCGTCCCAGCTGAAGAGGGTCTCGGCAACGACGGTCCCGTCGGAGGCGTGCCGGCGCTTGGCTGTGCGGCGGCCCAGCGGGTCGTAGCGGTAGGTCCATCGGGTGCCGTCGGGTGTGGTGCATGCGGTCAGCCGGTCGGCCGCGTCCCATTCGTAACGCCAGATGTCCGGCTTGCGGGATATCCGCTTCTTGCGCCGTTCGACGATGCGGCCGGCCGCGTCGTAGGTGTAGTGCAGCGCACCAGCGGATTGCAGCCGGTTGCCGCTGTACGCACGCGGGCCCCGGGACTCGGCGTGGGGGGCCTTGTCGGGCCAGTGGGCGGAGGTCTGATTGCCCTCGCTGTCGTAGGCGTAGGTCTCGGTCCAGCCGCGGGACTCGACGCGCAGGGGCCGTCCGGCCGGGTCAAGTTCGTAATGCCTGCGGTTGCCGGTCAGCCCGTCGGTGACGGTCTCCAGCCAGTCGTTGGCGCGGTAGGCGTAGAGGCGGCGGCTGAGCGTCCGGTCCTGGGCGGTGAGGCGGTGCTCCCGGATCCGGCCCGCGGCGTCGTAGGCGGTGCCGAGGACCACGGGCTGCTCGGAACTGCCGAAGGACCGGGCCACCTCGCGGCCGGTGGCGTCATGGGCGAACGCGATGCCGTGGCTGTCGAGGACTACGTGCGTGCGGTTGCCCGCCTCGTCGTGGGTGAGGCGGGTGGTGGACCCGCCGGGGGTGACCCGCAGGGTCCGGCGCGAGAGGGCGTCGTAGCCGTACCGGCTGGTGCGTCGGTCGACGGTCTCGGCGACGGTGCGGCCCATGGCATCCCACTCAAGGGCGAGGACGGAGTCGGCGGAGTGCGCCTCGGTGAGGCGGCCGGACCGGTCGTAGGCGTAGGTGGTGACGGCGCCCTCGACGTTGCGGGCGATGACGCGGCCGGCGTCGTCCAGGTGGGTGGTGACGGTCTGCCCCAGCGGGTTGGTGCGGCTGTGTCCGCGGCCCGAGGGGTCGTAGCTGTAGTGCAGGGTGCGGCCGTCGAAGTCGGTCTCGGATACCAGGCGTCCCACGGTGTCGTATGTGTAGGTCCAGGTCAGTCCGGCGGCGTTGCGCACCTCGGTGAGGCGCAGTTCGGAGTCGTAGCGGAAGTCGTAGCGGGCGCCGTCGGGACTGGTGCGGGAGGCCGGCTGGTCGAAGTGGGTGTACTCGTAGCTCGTGATGCCGCCGTTGGCGTCGGTCTCGGTGAGGCAGTTGCTCTCCCCGTCGTAGGTCCACCGCTGGGTGGCGCCGTCGGGGCGGGTGTGTGAGGTGAGGTGTCCTTCGACGGTCCACGCGCATGTGGTGGTGGCGCCGTCGGCATCGGTGACGGAGACGGGCCGGCCGAACGCGTCGCGGACCAGGGCGGTCGTCCTGCCCTGGGCGTCGGTGTGGGCGAGGACCATACCGGCCTCGTCGTTGCGGTAGGTCCGACTGTTGCCCAGCGGGTCGGTGACCGCGGCGAGGGCGCCGTTCGGGTCGTACGCGTAGCGGGTGGTGCCCCCGTCCGGTGTGGTCAGGGAGACGTTGTTGCCGCGGTCGTCGTAGGTGCGGCGCCACACGCTTCCGTCGGCGGCGGTCACGACGGTGGGCAGGCCCCGCTCGTTGTACTGCGTGGTGGCGAGAGAGCCGTCCGGCTCGCGTACGGAAGTGGGGTTGCCGTCCTCGTCCCAGGTGTAGGTGACGCTGCGGCCCTGGCTGTCGGTGCGGCTCTGGAGCCGGTCGTAGCGGTCCCAGACCTGGCTGACCGTGTTGCCCAGGGGGTCGGTCTCGGCGATGACCTGGAGGAGGCGGTTGAAACGGAAGACGCTTGTGGCGCCGGTGGAGTCGGTGTAACGGGTAATGCCACCCTCGCTGTCGTAGGAGAAGCGCGATGACAGGAAGCCGTCGGGTCCCACGGTCTGGACCACGCGGCCAGCGGCGTCGTAGACGTACAGGTAGGTGGACCCGTTGCGGTCGGTCCATGAAGTGATGCGGCCAGTGGGGTCGTAGGCGAAGCGCGTCGCCGCACCGGAGGAGTTGGTGACGGCATCGAGGTTGCCGTCCGCGTCGTATCCGTACGACATGACGGTGACCGGGCCCTGCGGGGTGTGCAGACGCAGGGCGCTGATCCGCTTGTCGGCCACGTCCACCTTGACCGTGTAGCCGCCGCTGTGGGACACCCTGGAGGGCGCGCCGTCCGGGCGGCGGGCGAGGACGACGGTGTTGTCGTGGCGGTCCCTGAGCTCGGTGAGCCAGTAGGCCGGGGAGGTGCGGTACGGACTCCCGGTGAACGAGCGGCTGAGCCCCGCGGGTTCGGACAGGGTGTAGGTGGTTTCGTCCTCGTGCACGCCGCCGTGAGCGAGGGCGATCCGCGGTCCCTCGGTGGGCAGAACCCGATCACCGCCGGGCTTCGGGAGCCGGGGGTAGACGAGGCACGATCCGTCGCTGCGCGCCCAAACGACACCCGTTCCTACGGGGTCAGCTTCCAGGCGCTCGTCGAACAGCGAGGACCAGCTGCGGCCGAACCAGTGACCGTAGCGGTACTTCGACAGGTGTGTACGGTCCATGACGAGGGGGAGCACCCCGGGCAGGGAGAGGTCGACCTGCGGCAGGGTCATCTCCCCCGTCACGATGTCGACCGGGTCGGACTTGCACGTCTTGCGGTCCAGCGGGATGGAGTGGCGACGAGCGTCGTCACGGACCTCGCGCAGCCCGTTCGGCCTCGTTCGAGCGCTGTCGCCGTCACCGCGGCGACGGTGATCGCCCGCGCCGCCCGCACCGTCCCGGCCATCGTCATCCCTGCGCTGGCGGGCGAGGCGTTCGCGGGTGTCGTCGTCGTTGTTCTTGTGGTCCTTGGATATCTGCTTGACGGCCTGGGGCAGGGTCTCGCCGACGTGGTCGCCCATGGTCTTGGCCGACTTCACCAGAGCGCCCATGGCCTTCTCGATGACAGGGTCCAGCGCGTCGGCGATGTCGTCCCGGCCCTTGTTGCGGCCCTGGGCCGTCTTCGCCTTCGTCAGCTTGCCAGCGGTCTTGCCGTGGATACCGACGCTCACCAAGTTCAGCCTGGTGCCAGCCTGATCATGCTCGTCGTGCTCGATGTGGAAGCCCTTGCCCTTGGGGCCTACGCCACCACCGCCTCCGGCGGAGGCAAGGTTCATGCCCTCCTTGGCACCCTGGACACCCTGGTCGAAGCCATCCTTCCCTGCCTGCTTCGTCTGGCCGAGGTCCACACCGTTCTGCACGCCCAGCGCGTTCGCCCCCAGTTGGACCACCAGGTCCGCGGCCATGTTCTCCAGCGCCGCCACGGTCGGCTCGGTCATCACCGCCACGATGTGACCGACCGCCTCCTCCATCGCACCCGTGATGAGCTTCAGCAACTGCTTCTTCGTGAAAGCGATCGCACCGGCGCCAAGCAGCGCCGACAGACCACCGGTCACCGGGATCAGCGCCATGGCGAGACCCGTCTGGCCGGCCAGAATGCCGAGCTCCGCAACCGCCTTCCACTTCATGGCCTCAATCGCGCCCGCAGCCATGTCGAGTGCGCCCGCAATCGTCCGGGCCGCAGACACCATGTCCTTCAGGTGCTTGCCCTTGACCTTGCCCCAGTGCTCATTCAGCGCGTCCATCGCCTCGCCGTGACCCGACGACAGCAAACGCTCCATGTGGTTGTTGGCGAGCTGACCGTCGTCGGCGAGGTCGTCCGCGAACTCCCGTAACGCGTCCGCCATGTCCCGATAGGCGTCCTCGTCGACGTTGGGCCAGTTCACCCCCACCAGCTCCAGCAGCGTGTCCGCCCAATCCGGCACCGTGACAGCCATGACCCCGCCCCCGTATCAGCCGTAGATCATCAAGCCAAACAGTCCTATCACGGCCGCAGACCTTGGAATAATCCGTGATGCAGCCAAACCAGCCGACCGACGGGCCGGACGGCGAACTGCTCGCATACATCGGGCCCCAGACGCGGGCGGGCGCGGACTGGACAACCAGGAGCACGGCCATACGGACCTGACCACCCACGAATCTCCAGCCCCCGACCGGACGCGGACGCCATGGAATGGACCATCGACGGCTGGGTGTAGCGGGGAGGAACTAACCGCCGCTGGCGCTGGAACGTCCGTGACGTTCACGCATCCAGTTACCAGATGTGCTCCGCGTCCTCTGGGCAGCCCGTTCCGAGGCTCCGTCGCGGGCTCTGCCGTCAGGCGACACCGTGCCGGTCACCGATGAGGAACTGGCCGCGCTGCCGCTGCCGACCGCGCAGGCGATCGAGATCGCCGCGTTCGTCCCCGCGGACTTGATCGAGAGCTGGCGGGCGGAAATGTGGAGGCCGATCGGGGAGACCGCGGAGCCGGTCCACGACAGCATGCGCACGATGACGTGACGGCAGTAAGGCTGGATCGCCAGCGGCGCACCAGCGGCACGCAGCCGGAAGGCCCACCCTATGTGCGACACCGCCGAGGGAGGCTCGTTCCGACGTCGTGCCCGCAGACACCGCGCACAATCCAACTCCGCCCAGGAGAACGTAATCCCAGCCACGAGCCGTCACCGGGACAAAGCGAAACCCTAGAGCACCATCGAGATCACAAAGCAAGGAAGCCCCTTTCTTGAGCCCCGTGAAGGAGCGCTGTCCGCGTCCCGGCCCGAGCCGCTGCATCTGGCCCGCCTCTCGCTTGGCGGCGGAGCGCGACAGATGGCCAATGCCATAGCGTGAGCACTATGTGGTGTGCGTCACCTCCGGGAATGCGCAGCCGCTACTGCGTCCAACTGAGCTGCGGATCTGCACAACTCAGAGCCTGTGTACCCGCGTTGCTAGAAAAGACGTGCCGGAGAAGCGTCACGCTCGAACACTCTGGTCGCACTACATTCCATCAGTTGCCAAACACCCCTTTCCCAGGCAAGGGCGCGCGAGTGGAAGGCCGATCATGGACACGATGGCGGTGACCTCCCTGATAGCAGGGATCGGCGCCTGTGCAGTACGCCTGTTGCACGTATGGCTGCGTGCGCGGGCAGCCGTGCAACTCGCACGGCTGAGCGAGTCCGGCATCAGCAGCCGGGTCAGAGCGCTGCCGCCCGGCAGCCTCATCTCCGAGCAGCGCGCCGACCGAAGCCAAGTCACCATCCGCATCGGCCCTGCCACCTGCCGACCCGGTGATGCCGATGAGTGAGGCAGGACCAGTCCCGGTGTCACACTTCCAGGCCGGTCCGCTTGTCCAGGCGCCGGCCCCGTCCTCTCCCTCCAGTTCAGAAGCCAGAGCGGACTTCGCTCACCACTACCGCGACCTCATGCCCCGACTGACCGTCTTCGTCATGCGCCACGGCGCTAACGGACACGAAGCCGTCGAAGCCGCGCAAGCCGCATTCGCTCTTGCCTGGGAGAGTTGGGAGACCATTGACCATCCGCAGGCCTGGCTACGCCGCGTCGCTTACCGCCAGCTGCTCAAACAGAGGGGCCAGCGTGAACACACTCACGAGGATCTCCCTGACCAACCTGGCGGCTCATGCCCCGCCGAAACCGTAGAACTGGGAGCCCAGGAAGCCCTTGTGCTGAACGTCCTCGCTTCCCTGCCGATGCGCCAGCGCCAGGCCTTCGCCTGGACATATGACGGATTCTCCCCGCAGGAGACAGCCGAACACCTGGGCATCAGCTCCGAAGCAGTACGACAGAACCTGGCCCGAGCCCGCAAGCACCTCAAGCAGGCCTGGCAACTGATAAAGGAAGGCGCAGAGTGAGCAAGGCGACCCCCACTCCGAAGACCCACGCGGAAGACGACACCGCGTTCGACGACTGGCTGGCCGCCGCCGACACCGCGACGCTCGAACGAGTCGAAGCAGCGATCGACCTTGATGCTGGCTGCGCAGCAATCTTCGCGGCGGCTGTCGTGCCCGAAACCGTCACTGAAGACGACACCGACAACGGGCACTGGGGACACCTCGACACAGCCCTGCGCGAGGCGGCAGACAGCATCGCCCCCTGGCTGGCCCTACGAAGCCTGTTCGTCCTGCCCCACCAACTCGACAAGGCCATCACCACCACACGCACCATGACGGTCGTAGGCCGGGCGTTGCTGCCCGACAGCATGCGCATCCCCTGGGGGCTGGCCTCGGACTTCCTCACAGACTGCAACGCCCACCTGGCCCGACTCAAGCACGGGCTCCTCCGCCGGGACCTCAGCCGCCAGGAAGCCATAGCCCTGCACGATCGCGCCCTCGCGGACATCACCAACTTCCGCGCCGCGTTCCAGCAAGCCCTCTGCACCACCACGCATCCCAAGGCCCATCAGGTCGGCGAACGCCTTGTATCGACCGCGGAAATGCTCGTTGTGTTGCTGAGATGGACGCGCGACAGCATCACCTACATCTTCGAGGACAGCGAATGCCCGACCACAGTCTCCGTACTCTGAACCGGCGAGCGCAGAAGCACGGTCTTGTCTTGGGGTGGATGGAGATTAGAGTCGGTCGCAGTCCTCGCTACTACGAAGAACGGTAGCTGAGGCGTTCTTGGCTGCTGACGACTTCGGTGGCATCGATGATTTCGACGGGTATCCGGATGCGGCCGGAGGCGGGGTATACGTACCTGTAGTCGGTGAACACACCGGTCAGATAGTGCCGGCCACCTTGGAGCAAGACCGACCGAACCGCAGCCCGAGGACCGGCGACAGGCGATCTACGGCAGTCGGTCCGCGTGGTCATGTCGTCAGTTCCGTTACGAGTGTCACGGGGATTTGGCGTGGCGCAGGTCTGGGAGGAGATGGTGGAGCTGGGCTTCTTCGTGTACGGCGAGATTGTTTTGGATCATGGCTGCTGCGAGTTGAGGATCCCAAGGGGTGGGGGTGGCCGGCCCGGCGAGAGGGAGGAGTCGTTCGGCGGGCAACTCGGCCAGCGAGTTGAGGTAGTCGGCAGTGTGCATGCGCCAGGGACGTGCTCCGGCCCGCATTACGCGGCCGGCGATGGCGATGCCGGGCCAGTCGAAGTCGCCGTGATAGGCGACGTCCGCTCCGCCGCTGGTGAGTCGTTGCAGTAGTTCCCATCCGGCTGCGGACGGGTTACCGCTGCCGCACATCAGGATGCCGGGCAGGCCATACCGGGCGGCGGCCTGAAGCACCTGCGGGTTCTCGCAGAAATGCACGGTCGTTCCCGGCGTCGTCAAGGGAGCATCGGGGACGGTGTGCAGTTCTTGCAGGGTCAGATGAGTTACCAGTGCGAGGTCGCGCCGGGTGCGCATCATCTGGGCCCAGGGGTGGGGTCCGGGCGGGGCGAGCCGCCATACCATGACGGTCCCTGACACGGTGTCTGTGCTGACGCCGACCTGTTCCCACAGCAGGCGGCGGCTTGCTGCTGAGCCGGGTGACGGCAGTGTGCAGGCTGCTGCAATGGCCTTGAGGACCAGGATGCCGGTGAGACGGCCCTCGTCGAGTCCGTGGGCGTCGCCGGTCGTGTATGCGGCGAGCTCGCTCAGCTCCCACTGCTTCACAGCTTCTGCTCCGGTGCCGGCCGGGGTGTGAAGGGGTGTGTTCGTGAGTGTGGCGAGGGTGCGTACGGCGCTGCTGAGGGCGGTGGTGGCCGCCTCGATGCCGGCGCGGTGAGGATGCCGGTGCTCCTCAATTCCCCGAGCCAGTCGGCGATCCAGCCCGCGTGGGCCAGGTCTGCATGGGTGAGGTCGGCGTCCAGTTGCTGCCAGAGCGCTGTCCACGCTGTCTGCTGTGCCTCTTTGGCCGACATCCGGTCCTGCAGGGGCTGGCCGGTCAGCTCCGTCACGATGCTGACGAGGCCGCATTGGGCGGCTGATGCCCGCAAGGCCGCGTCCAGGGCGCCCAGTTGGATGCGGCGCAGGCCGGGTTCGAGCCGGGTGCCGAGCAGTCCTCCGAGCCGTTTGGCGCCTTCGGCGTCGAGCTGGGCCTGCACGGTGCCGGTGGGGGCCAGGCGGTTGCGCTCCAGCCGTTTGCGGGCCGCTGTCCACAGCGCGGTGAGGCTGGGGTCGTTGAGGTAGCTGCGGACGGGGGC
>NZ_LATD01000095.1 GCF_000981895.1 Streptomyces odonnellii
GCGGCACTCTCGCACCGCCTGCGCCTCTTCCCGGACCTGGCCGAGGTGCCCCGGAGTTCCTGAGGCTCCCGTATT
Source organism: Streptomyces odonnellii (assembly GCF_000981895.1). GTDB lineage: Bacteria > Actinomycetota > Actinomycetes > Streptomycetales > Streptomycetaceae > Streptomyces > Streptomyces odonnellii. The sequence continues at coordinate 76 of NZ_LATD01000095.1, forward strand.
ACTGAGGGTCCGATTCCTGAGGGTCCGACTCGCTGGGAGTGAGCTACTCCTCGGAAACCGCCGGGGGCTGCGCCTTTTCCGCGGATTCCACCGGGACCCTGATGGTGACCTTGCCGGAAGCCAGATCTATCGGGCCCCGGCCCGGGTCGTTGTCATCGACATCGACCCGGCTGACTTCCAGCCTCTTGTTCTCGTCATCGGTGTGCTTACGGCCCGGGGCGAAGATCTCCTCGATCATATTGAACACAGACGGTTCACCTCTGACTCCGTGTCGCTACGCGACCTCCAGCAGGAGGATCCTGTCGTCCCCCGGCTTCGGTGTGCCCCGGCCGTCCGTATTGTTCGTCACCAGCCACACCTTGTCGCCGCCCACCGAAAGCACCGTGCGCAGGCGGCCGTACTTTCCCTGGAGGAACGCCTGGGAAGGCGCCGCGGATTCCCGTCCCGCCAGCGGAACCCGCAGCAGCCGCTCACCACGCAGCGTCGCCAGCCAGATGCAGCCCCGCGCATAGGCGATTCCGCTGGGAGATGCCTCGCTCGGCGGCCACTCGGCGACCGGATTCGTCAGTCCGGGCCTGTCCGACTTCCCCTCGGCCTCCGGCCAGCCGTAATTCTTCCCGGGCTCGATCAGATTCAGCTCGTCCCACTTGTCCTCGCCGAACTCCGAAGCCCACAGCCGCCGCTCGGAGTCCCAGGCCAGGCCCTCCACATTGCGGTGACCGTAGGAATACACAATCGAATCGGCCTCCGGATTCCCATGCACGGGCTGTCCGTCCGGAGTCATCCGGAGGATCTTGCCCGCCAGGGATTTCCGGTCCTGGGCGAGTTGCGCGTCACCGGTTTCGCCCGTGCCCGCGTACAGCATCTTGTCCGGTCCGAACGCGATCCGCCCGCCGTTGTGCACGGTGCCCTTCGGGATACCGCGCAGTACGGTGTCGGGCGCGCCCATCTGCTGCCCGGTCGGCTTCTTCTCGTCGTAGACCATACGGGCGATGCGGTTGTCCGATTCGGTGGTGAAGTACGCGTACACGAGGTGGTCCGAGGCGTACGTGGGGGAGAGCGCGATCCCCAGCAGCCCGCCCTCGCCCGCCGCCGCGACCCCGGGGACCGTCGAGACAAGGGTCTTCTTCCCGTTGTCCGCGTCGATCCGGGTGACCGTCCCCTCGTCGCGCGAGGAGACCAGCAGATCGCCGTCGGGCAGGGCGGCCAGGCCCCAGGGCGAGTTGAGCCCCTCGGCCAGGGTCGACACCACCTTGACCGAGCCCTTGGCGGGCGCGGCCGACGGGCTGGGCGCTCCCTCCCCGGGCGAGGCGGCGGGCTTGGACGTGACGCTCAGCCCCGGGACGGGTACGGCACCACCGCCGTCGGAGGAGCATCCGGTGACCACGAGAAGAGCGGCGGCGGCCCCCACGGCCGTCAGCGCTGAACGATGCACGGTTCCGATCCCTTCGACGACGGCGTCACCCCTGTTCTTACACCGCCGTTCTTACACCGGCGCGCCGTCCGCGGGTCCAACTGACGGACCGCTCCCGGCCGATCATGCGGATCCGGCCAATCCGCAAGGCGCCGCACCGAGCCGCGCCGCCCGCCGCGAGCCCCGTGACAACGCTCCCGGGGCTCAGTCCCACGACTCCCGAGCCGGCGGCAGCGCCGCGATCTCCGCCAGATCCCGCGCCGTCAGTTCCACCCCGGCCGCCCCCGCGTTCTCCACCGCCCACTGCTCCCGCTTCGTACCCGGCAGCGGCACCACATGCCGCCCCCTGCTCAGCACCCACGCCAGCGCCACCTGCGCCGGAGTCGCCCCGTGCCGCTCCGCGGTCCGCCGCAGCCCGGCCACCAGCGGCTGGTTCGCGGCCATCATCTCCGCCGTGAACCGGGGATGCCGGGCCCGCAGATCGTCCGGTTCGAACCCCTGCCCGGGGGTGAGCGTGCCTGTGAGGAAACCATTGCCCAGCGGCATCGCCGCCAGAAAACCGATTCCGCGCGCCTCGCACCACGGCAGCAGCCGCTCCAGCGCCTCCGGCGACCACACCGACAGCTCCGCCTCCACCGCGCTGACCGGAAACACCTGCTGCACCCGCTCCAACTGCCTGATCGTCGCCTCGTGCAGATGCGCGCCGGATCTGCGCCGGGACGCGCGCGCACCCACCGCGCACAGCCCCAGCGCCCGTACCTTCCCCGCGCTCACCAGCTCCGCCATCGCGCCCCAGGTCTCCTCGACCGGGATCTCCGGATCGGCGCGGTGCAACTGGTAGAGATCGATCACATCGGTCTGGAGCCGGCGCAGCGAGGCGTCGCAGGCCCGCCGCACATAACCGGGGCTGCCATTGGCGACCAGGTGCTGATCGCCCACCAGCAGCCCGCACTTGGTCGAGACGAAGGCATCCGCGCGCCGCTGCCCCAGCACCCGCCCCAGCAGCAGCTCATTGGTGAACGGGCCGTACATGTCGGCCGTGTCGAGCAGGGTCGTACCGGCGTCCAGCGCCGCGTGCACCGTACGGAGCGAGCGGTCGCCGCGCTGCTGCGAGCCGGTGTACGCCCAGTGCATCGGCATACAGCCGAGCCCGACCGCTCCCACTTCCAGCGCCGCCGCACCGATTGTCCTGCGCTCCAACGCCGTACCCCTCCCTTGTGCCGCCCTCAAGCTAACCGCATCCCTCCGCCCGCTTCGCATAGCCTCCTGACCATGACTTCAGACGTGTGGATCCCGTTCCCGGCCGACGAATTCGAAGAGCTGCCCGCAGGGCTCGGCCACCGCTTCTGGGACGGCACCCAGGACTTCCCCGCCGACCCGGCCGACTGCGTCCTCTACGTCGTCCCGTACATGAAGGGCCCCGAAGTCGCGACACGGCCGCTCGCCGCGATGACCTCCGTACGCCTCGTACAGACCCTCTCCGCCGGCACCGACCATGTGGCCCCCGGCCTCGGCTCGCTGCCCGCCGGAGTCCGCCTCTGCAACGCCAGGGGCGTCCATGAGGCCAGCACCTCCGAACTCACCCTCGCCCTGATCCTCGCCTCCCTGCGCGGCATACCCGGCTTCGTCCGGGGCCAGGAGCGCGAGGAGTGGCGCTCAGGCTTCTACCCCGCGCTCGCCGACAAGTCGGTCCTGATCGTCGGGTACGGATCGATCGGCGCCGCCATCGAGGACCGGCTCGCGCCCTTCGAGTGCGCGCGGGTGGCGCGCGTCGCGCGCTCCGCACGCACTACGGAGCGCGGGGCGGTGCACGCGTTCACCGAACTGCCCGCGCTGCTCCCCGAAGCCGATGTGGTGATTCTCTCGACCCCGCTCACCGAGGAGACAAAAGGCCTGGCCGGAGCTGGTTTCCTGGCCCGGATGAAGGACGGCGCGCTGCTGGTGAACGTCGCGCGCGGCCCGGTCGTCGACACCAAGGCGCTGCTCGCGGAGGTGGAGAGCGGAAGGATCACCGCCGCCCTCGATGTCACCGATCCGGAACCCCTCCCCGCGGGCCATCCCCTCTGGCATGCTCCGGGTGTCCTCATCAGCCCCCATGTCGGCGGATCCACCTCGGCCTTCCTGCCGCGTGCCAAGCGTCTCCTCACCGAGCAGCTCAGCCGGTTCGCCGCCGGGGACGAGCCGCTCAACACCGTCCTCATCACCGGATGAGCCCCCGCCCAAGGACCCCGTAGGCACAAGGACCCCGTCGCCGGCCCCGTACCGGTCTTCGGCCACTCCTCGCAGCCGTACGGACACCCTCGTGGCCGACAACAGACCAGGTCGTCACGGAGAGTAGAAGAACTATGTCCCTGAGTGACGAGACTGGTGTATCGTCCCGATCTGGGGGCCACGCCATGCCTGGCGCGGCGCGGCGGAGCGATGAGAATCCGAGGGGGGCGACGGGCGATGCACGGCCAATGGACCAGCGATCCGACGCGGCAAGGACGCCGTCGGTGGCCTCCGGACATCGCGGAGCACCGGCCGGCCCCGGTCCCGCCTTCGGCGACGGCGACGACTTATGGAGCGGTCCGGTGAGCGCCGAGGGCGTGGTCATCGGCCGGCGCACGCTCTCCGGCGGCGGCACGGGGCTGCTCGCCCAGCTCCTCCTCGCCCTGATCTGCGGAGGGTACGCGGCCGGGGCCGCGCTCGGCTGGGGCTCGGAGGAACTGGCCCTGTTCATGGGCGATTTCGGGCTGAGTCTCGCCGCCATGATCGCCGCCGTCTCCTGCTTCTTCTACGCACGCGGGAGCGGTGGCCGGTTCCGGCCCGCCTGGCTGCTGTTCTCGTTCTCCTCCGCGATGGCCTCCGGCGGGAACGCGGTCTGGGGCTGGTACGAAGTCGTGCTGGACGAGCCCGTGCCCAGCCCCTCCCTCGCCGATCTCTTCTTCCTCTGCTTCGCGCCGCCCGCCATCGTGGGCCTGCTCGTCCTCGCCAAGCGCCCGGTCAGCAGAGCCGGCTGGGTCTGTCTCGCGCTGGACTCCTGGCTGATCGGCGGCTCGCTGCTCACCCTCTCCTGGAGCCTGGCCCTCGCGCGCACCACCCAGGTCAGCGGCGGCGAGAGCGTCACGCAGGCCGCGCTCTCCCTCGCGTACCCCCTGCTTGACATCGTGCTCGTCAGCATGGTGCTCGCGCTGCACTTCCGCCGGGCCACGGGCAGCCGCTCCGCGGTGAACACCGCGATCGCCGCGCTCGCGCTGACCGTGCTGTGCGACGCCCTGTTCACCTCCCCGCTGCTGCGGGAGACGTATCGCTCGGGGCAGCTCCTGGACGCCGGCTGGTTCGCCGGTTCGCTGCTCCTCGCCTACGCGCCCTGGGGCGTGCGCAGGGTTCCGGAGAACGCGCCGCATCCCCGCCAGAGCCGCCACACCCGCCACTCCGGCCACCCGATCGCGGGCTCGCTGGCCGCGATCACCCCGTATCTAGCGGCGGCCGTCTGCACCCTGGGGATCCTGTACAACGTCACCGAGGGCCGCCGGGTCGACCGGGTCGTGGTCCTCACCGGCTGTACGGTCGTGCTCGCCCTCGTCGTACGGCAGGGCATCATGCTCGTCGACAACATCGCGCTCACCCATGAACTGGCCGAGACGGAGAACCACTTCCGCTCCCTGGTCCAGGGCTCCAGCGATGTGATCATGATCGCCGCGCCCTCCGGGATACTGCGCTACGTCAGCCCCGCCGCCTCCGGGGTGTACGGACGCGAGGCCGAGGATCTGGTCGGCGCCGAACTCGCCTCGATCATCCACCCGGACGACCTGGGCAGGGTCGTCCACGAAGTGCGCCGCTTCCTGGCAGCTCCGCCCTCGGAGGAGCCCACGACCCGGATCGAGTGCCGCTTCAGGTCCGGCGCGGGCGACTGGCTCAATGTCGAGTCCACCGTCAACCGCCACGAGGGCGGGCTGATCTTCAACAGCCGGGATGTCACCGAACGGGTGCGTCTCCAGGCCCAGTTGCAGCACAACGCCGAGCACGACCCGCTCACCGACCTGCCCAACCGCGCCCTGTTCACCGAGCGCGTCCGGCAGGCCCTGGCCGGCCGCCGTACGACCGACGCAGGCACCGCCGTGCTCTTCATCGACCTCGACGGCTTCAAGGGCGTCAACGACCGGCTGGGCCACCAGGCCGGCGACGAACTGCTGATCCTCGCCGCCCACCGGCTCCAGGAGTCGGTACGGGCCGGGGACACCGCGGCCCGGCTCGGCGGCGACGAGTTCGCGGCCATCGTCCTCGGCGACGGCGGCCCCGACCAGAGCGACCGCCAGTACCAGGTCCATGAGATCGCCGACCGGCTCCGCCTCAAGCTCTCCCAGCCGTACCGCATCGACGGCAACGATGTCCGGGTCGCCGCCTCCATCGGGGTCGCCTTCGCGGAACCGGGCATAACCCCCACCGATCTGATGCGCAACGCCGACCTCGCGATGTACCGCGCCAAGGCCTGCGGCAAGAACCGGGTCGAGCTGTACGCGCCCCAGATGCAGGCCGATGTGGTC
>NZ_LATD01000096.1 GCF_000981895.1 Streptomyces odonnellii
ACGACACGGGCTCCATGCCGGCGTACGCCGCGGGCCCGCTCCCGCCGTACGACACGGGCTCCGTCCCCGTGTACGGCACCCCCGCCCCCGATGGCACGGTCTCCCCGCCGCCGCCCTCGTCCGACTCGGCTGCCTCCACCGGCCCGCTCTATCCGCCCCCGGCCGGGGAACCCTGGCACGCACCCGCAGGAGACCGACCGTGAACACCCCGCTCCCCGATGTCCCCGAGGTCCGCGTCGTCGGCCTCCCCCAGCTCACCCAGGGCTTCGACCTGGTCGAGCGGCTCGACCTCCCCATGCACCTCAAGGTGCACGGCCCGCTGGAACCGGTCACCGGGGAGCGGCTGGCCCAGCTCGCCGAGAACATGTCACTGACCGGCCGCGGCGGCGCCGGATTCCCCTTCGCCAAGAAACTGCGCGCGGTGGCGACGGCCGCGATCCGCCGGGGCGTACGGCCCGTCGTCGTGATCAACGGCAGTGAGGGCGAGCCCGCCTGCCGCAAGGACACGGTGCTGATCAACCGTGCCCCGCATCTGATACTCGACGGCGCGCTGCTGGCGGCCGAGGCGCTGGGCGCCCGCACGCTGATCGTCGCGGTCACCCGCAACTCCACCGAGGTGTCGATCCGCGCGGCGCTCGCCGAGCGCGGTCTCTCGGACCGGCGCGGACAGCAGTTGCGCGCGCGGGTGGTGCGTACGCCTGAGCGCATGGTCTCGGGCGAGGCGTCGGCCGTGATCCGCGCCATCGGCGGCGGTCCCGCCCTGCCGCCGGGCCGCCGTGAGCGCGCCGCCGAGTCGGGTGTCGGCGGTCTGCCGACGCTGCTGTCCAACGCGGAGACCTTCGCCCAGCTCGCCATCGGCGCCCGGATCGGCGCCCGCCGCTACGGCCACACCGGGCTGGACACCGAGCCGGGCACGGTCATGCTCACGATCTCCGGGGCGGTCGCGCGCCCGATGGTCGTCGAGGTGCCGACGGGGGTGCCGCTGCGGTACGTGCTCCAGATGGCCGGCGCCCCGCCGCTGCCCCAGGGCGTGCTGACCGGCGGCTACCACGGCAACTGGATCGACTCGGTGGCCGCCCACGAGGCCGTCGTCTCCAAGGAGTCCCTCGCGTCCTTCGGGGGCGCGCTGGGCGCGGGCGCCATCCTGCCGATCGGCCCCGAGACCTGTCCGCTGGGCGAGGCGCTCCGGGTCGCCAACTGGCTCGCGGCCGAGACGGCGGGCCAGTGCGGCCCCTGCAAGCTCGGGCTGCCCGCCGCCGCGGGCGGCCTCTCGGACGTCATCAACGGCGGCGGTCCCGCCGCGTTGGAGGCGCTGCGCGCGGTGACCCAGGCGGTCAAGGGCCGGGGCGCCTGCAAGCACCCGGACGGCTCCGCGCGCTTCTTCGCCTCGACCCTGTCGGCGTTCACCGACGACCTCGCCGCGCATGTGCTGGACGGCGGCTGCGGACGCGAGACGACGGGGGTGCTGCCGCTGCCCGGGCCCGGCTACCAGGACGCGGAGGAGTCGATCCCGAGCGGTGAGAAGCTCGCCGTGGACTGGACGCTCTGCCAGGGGCACGGGCTCTGCGCGGACATCGTCCCGGAGCTGATCAGACTTGGCCCCGACGGCTATCCGGCGCTCGCGGACGCGTCGGTCCCGATGCATCTGCGGGGGCGGGCCCAGCGTGCCGTGCGCCGCTGCCCCGAACTGGCGCTGCGTATCGAACAGCCGACGCCCGAGCGGCCCCGGCCCGTACGCGCGGCACTGCCGCCCGGCGGGGGCCGCAAGGCCCTGGGCCCCGGCCGGAGTTGAGCACGAGGACGGGCGGGGCCCTCAAGGGGTCCCGCCCGGTCCGCCCGGTCCCGCACATACGCGCTGCCGGGAGGACCCCAAGGGGGGTGCGGGTGGTGAAGCCCCCGCTACGCGAGACGGAGCCGGGCAAAAAGGAGAGAGCGAGGCCTGTCCGCGCTTTTCGCGGACAGGCCTCGCTCTCTCGCTCATGGAGCTAAGGAGAATTGAACTCCTGACCTCCTGCATGCCATGCAGGCGCTCTACCAACTGAGCTATAGCCCCTGGTGAACACCGCTTTCCGGGTCTCCCCTCAGCGGCATTGCCAACACTACACGGTCCTTTCCGCCCACCACCAAATCGTTTCCGTTCTGTCCGGTTGGAGAAGATCGGGCCGGTACTGTCGCCCTTCGTGACCGTTCCCGTACTCGTGCGGTTCGTCCGGAACAGCGGCCGGAGCGCGGCCCCGTACCGATCGCTGCTGATCGCCGGCGCCGTCTGCCTGGCCTCCTTCGCGGCGTTCTGGATCGCGCAGCGGGCCGCCGGGGTCTCGATGATCGATCTGCGGGTCTACCGGGCCGAGGGCCTCACGGTGCTGGAAGGCCGGGATCTGTACGCGATGCGCGCCACCGCGGCCCGGCTGCCGACGACCTACCCGCCGTTCGCCGCGCTGCTGTTCACCCCGCTCACCCTGCCGTCCGTGCCGGTGCTGCGGACGCTCGCGACCGCCGGGAATCTGCTGCTCCTCGTCGTCTTCGTACGCCTCTCCCTGCGGCTCGTCCTCCAGGGAAAAACACCGCCTCCTAAGGAGGAGACCGGAAAAGAGAAGGAGCCCGAAGAAGCTGCCGTGCCATGGGCGGCGACGCTCTGGGTGGCCGCGTTCGCCGTCTGGTGCGAGCCGGTGTGGACGACCCTGCGCTACGGGCAGATCAACCTCCTGCTGGCGGTGGCGGTGCTGTGGGACCTCTGTCCGAAAGACCCGGGCGACACGGCACGGGGACGTCGCTGGGCCGGTGCGGGCATCGGCCTCGCCGCCGCCGTCAAGCTCACCCCCGCGCTCTTCGCCGTCCTGCTGCTGCTCATCGGAGTGGTACGGGCCCGCCGGGCGGGCTGGAACCCATGGCTGCGCCAGGCCGCGACGGCGGGCGGGGTCTTCGCCGGAACGACCCTTCTGGCCGCCGCCCTGCTCCCCGGGGACTCGCGCCGCTACTGGACCGGAGTCGTCTTCGAGGCGGCCCGCGCGGGCCGGGCGGAGGACACCGCCAATCAGTCGCTGCGCGGGGTCCTGGCCCGGCTCCTGCACACGACCGATCCGGGGCTCTGGTGGCCCGTTGCCGCCGTCGTGGTCGCCGGGGCGGGGCTCACGGCGGCGGTCCTGGCGGCGCTGCGCGGGGAGCGCGCCGGGGCGGTGGCGGCCTGTGCGGCGACGGCGCTGCTGATCAGTCCGGTCTCCTGGTCGCACCACTGGGTGTGGTGCGTACCGGTGGTGCTGTTCCTCGCGGCGCGCGGAGGGACGGGACACGGGGCGACCGGGTGGGCGGCGGCGTTCTGGCTGGTCTTCTGTTCGTACGCCCTGTGGTGGGTACCCCATGGCTCCGGCGCCCCCGAACTGGCCCAGGGCGCCACCGAGATGACGCTCTCCGCGCTCTATCCGCTGACGGCCCTGGCCCTGATCTGCCGGCTGCTCGGGAAGACGGTCGGGGCGCGGGGGTACGGTCAGGCCGTGGCGAACGAGTAGAACCGCTTGAGCGTGCAGTGCTCGTCCAGGAGGCGGCCGTAGATCGGCTCGCCCTCCAGCTCCCGGTAGGTCTCGATGGGGTCGCCTTTTATGATCAGCGCCCGCGCGCACTCCTCGCACCAGTACTGGAACTCCGGATTGAGCGGGTCCATGTCCCGGACGATCGGCGTACCACTGCCGCACCAGTCGCATTTACGCCTGTGGGCACCCATCAGTCAGCTCCAGATGTGGCCGCAGGCCGTACACACGTAGGAAACCCCGCCATTGTCGCCGAGCACTTGAGCAACATGGGACGAACCGCACGAGGGGCAGAGAAGGCCGACGGGCACCTCCGCCGCGGGAAGCAGGTCATCGGGCTCCTCGATGCTGCTGGCGGACAATATGGCTCTCCCCTCCGGCCCAGTCCCCTCGGTCGTCCGATTCTGCCACGACCGGGCCAGGTGGTCAGCCGGAAAAAGCCGTCCGGTAAGGGCTTATACCGGACGCCGCCGGGTAACGGGTTGGCTCACCTTCTTTAAGAGGTCCTTTTTGGGGGGCCTTTAGGAGGCCTTCTTGAGGAGCCCGGCGAGCGCGCCCAGAACCGCCGCTCCCGCGAGCGCCAGCGAACACACCCAGAGCGCGTCGGCCGGCGCGGCGGGGCTCGCCTCCAGCCGGTTCAGGAAGAGTGTTCCGAAGGTCGCGACTCCGATGAGCTGGCCGAGCTGTGTGACGGTCGCGAGGAGCCCGCTCGCGTCCGCCGCGTCCTCCGGGCGTACGGTCGCCAGCGCGCCGGTCAGGGTGGGGCTGAAGCCGAGCGCCAGCCCCGCGCCCATCCCCGTGTAGGCGGCGTACATCGCGGGTCCGCCGTCTCCGATGTCGCGCATCACCCAGCCCACGGCGACGGCGGAGAGGGCGGTCAGCGCGAAGCCGCCGGGAACGAGCGCGCGCCGCAGCCCCGGGTGCCAGTTGCGCCAGGTCAGCCCGACCAGACCGAAGACCAGGGCCATGGGTACGAAGGTGAGTCCCGCGCGCAGAGCGCTGTAGCCGAGCCCGCCCTGGACATAAAGGGTGAGGGTGAAAAGGAAACCCGCGTTGACGGCCATCACAAGCAGGATCCGTACGGCCGCGAGTCCCATCCCCGGAATACGGAGAACCCGGGGCGCGACCAGCGGGGCGCCCCCGCGCCGGGCGAGCCGGGACTCGAAGGCCAGGAAGCAGCCGAAGAGGACCACGGCGGCGGCCATGGAGGCCCATGACCAGACCGGCCAGTCCTCCTCCTGGCCGAGGACCAGCGGCACGGTCAGGAGCGAGACGGCCGCGGCCAGCAGCACCAGACCGGGCAGATCGAGACCGCGGGTGCGCTCGGGCTCGTCACGCCGGTCCTGGGGCAACACCCGGGCGCCGAGCACCAGCAGCACGAGGCCGATCGGTACGTTCACCAGGAAGACGGGCCGCCAGCTCGCGCCGAACAGGTCGGCGCTGACCAGCACACCGCCGACGACCTGCCCCGCCGCCGCGCCGGTGGCGAGGACGGCCGAGTAGGCGCCGAGCGCCCGTACCCGCCGCTCGCCGATGAAGTCGCGCTGGATCAGGCTGAGCACCTGCGGGATCATCAGCGCCGCGCCCGCCCCCTGGACCAGTCGGAACGCGATCAACTGGCCGGTGCCCGCGGCCAGTCCGCAGGCGAGCGACGCGGCGGTGAAGACCGCGAGACCGCCCAGGTACATCCGGCGGTGGCCCAGCAGATCGCCGAGCCGGGCGCCGGTGATCAGCAGGACGGCGTAGGCGATGGTGTAGCCGGCGATGACGAGCTGGAGCGCGGCGCCGGACGCGTCGAGTTCGGTACGGATCGTCGGGGCCGCCACATTGACGATGAACACATCGAGCAGCGCCATGAACTGGGCCGCGAGCACCACGGCGAGCAGCAGCCCGGGCCGTCCTCCGGCACCGGCCTCCGGACCGCCGCCCGCGCTCGCGCCGGGGGCGTTGTCAGTGCCGTGGTCTTTACTGGATCCGTGGGTGTGCCGAGAGTTCTCGGGCGAGGTCGTCGTCATGGCACCGAGCCTGGGCGCGGTCGGGTACGGGTAACGAGAGCCCGCCGATGCTGGTACTGGCAGCACCTGGCAGAGGTGGGTTCACGGATCGACGATGGGGGCGTGACGACGATGGCAGTACGGCATGCGACCGACAGCGCGCCCGCGACGGGCGGGGCGGAGACAGCGGAGGCACGGGGCGTCCGGGCCGCGGCGGGCAGGCGCCGCAGAGCGGAGCTGGCGGCGTTCCTGCGCGGGCGCCGGGCCCGGGTGACCCCCGCCGATGTCGGGATGCCGCCGGGGCTCCGCCGCCGTACGCCCGGGCTGCGCCGGGAGGAGGTCGCCCAGCTCTCCGGGGTCGGGGTGACCTGGTACACATGGCTGGAGCAGGGGCGCCCGATCAACGCCTCGGCGCAGGTGCTGGACGCGGTGGCGCGTACGCTCCGGCTCGACCGGGCCGAGCGCGAGCACCTCTACCACCTCGCGGAGGTCCCACACGAACCGGATCCGCAGGCCGACGCGGAGGGGGTCGGACCGGAGATAGAGGGCATCCTCGACGCGCTCGATCCGCGCCCGGCGGTGGCGTACAACGCGCGGTACGACATCCTGGCCTGCAACGCCGCCTACCGCGGCCTCTTCGACTTCGTGCCGTTCCCGGAGACGGAGCACGGACTGCCGAACGCGCTGTGGACCCTGTTCACCGTTCCCGAGCACCGCTGTCCGCTGGTCTATCCGGAGGTGGAGCTGCCGGTGATGGTGGCGACGCTGCGCGGCGCGTACGGACGGCATGTGGGCGAGCCCGGCTGGGAGTCGTTCGTACGGCGGCTCTCGGCGGCCAGTGCGCGCTTCGCCGAGCTGTGGGGGAGCGGGGACGTGACCCCGCCGGGGCCCCGGGTGAAGACCTTCCGTCACGAGGAGACCGGAGAGATACGGATGACCACGGTGTCGCTGTCGGTCAACGGAATGCCGGAATGCCGGATCGTCGTCTACACACCGGTGGACGAGGAGAGCGGTCAGCGGATAGCCGTGCTGCGGGCCCGGGAACCCGGTGCGGACGCCTGAGGCCCGGTGCCAGGAGTACAAGTGGCGGTACGGGTGGCGATACGAGCGGCGAAGCTCGGCGAAATGTCCCCGAGAACGACGAAAGGCGAAGAGGCCCGCGCTTTCCGCGAGCACACTCCGCCGTCCCGATCCTGTGGAGCTAAGGAGAATTGAACTCCTGACCTCCTGCATGCCATGCAGGCGCTCTACCAACTGAGCTATAGCCCCTTGCGTTCTCCGCGCTCCGCGCCGTGAACAAGAAGAACCTTAGCCTGCGACCTGCCGGAAAGTGAAATCCGGCGGACCGCCGCCCCAAGCCGCTCAGTCGTCGTCGCCGAGCACCGGTTCGGGCAGGGTTCCCGCGTTGTGCTCCAGCAGCCGCCAGCCGCGCGCGCCCTCGCCCAGGACCGACCAGCAGCAGTTGGACAGCCCGCCGAGCCCCTCCCAGTGGCGCGCCTCCAGACCCAGCAGCCGGCCGATCGTGGTGCGGATCGTGCCGCCGTGGCTGACCACGACCAGCGTGCCGTCGTCGGGCAGCTTCTCGGCGTGGTGAAGCACCACGGGCGCGGCCCGGTCGGCGACTTCGGTCTCCAGTTCGCCGCCGCCGCGCCGTACCGGCTCGCCGCGCTTCCACGCCGCGTACTGCTCGCCGTAGCGCTCGACGATCTCCTCATGGGTCAGGCCCTGCCAGGCGCCCGCGAAGGTCTCGCGCAGGGCCGAGTCGTACGAGACGTTCAGCCGGGTGAGGGTGGCCAGCTCGGCGGCGGTGGCGGTGGCCCGTCTGAGGTCGGACGCGATGATCGCGTCGGGCTTCAGCGAGGCCAGCAGCCGGGCCGCCCGGCGGGCCTGAGCGGTGCCCGTGGGGCTCAGTTCGATATCGGTGGAACCCTGGAAGCGGCGCTCCAGGTTCCAGGACGTCTGGCCGTGCCGCCACAGGATGACGCGGCGGCCACGGCCGCTCCTGCCGCCGTTCAGCGCAGCTCACCGTCCGTCGTGCCGCCGGACCCGGCGGCTCCGGCCGCGCCCGCGACCCCGGCGTGCTCGGCGGCCTTGCCACGGGTCTTGACGGCGTCCTCGGGCAGGTCCAGCTCGGGGCAGTCCTTCCACAGCCGCTCCAGGGCGTAGAAGACACGCTCCTCGCTGTGCTGCACATGCACGACGATGTCGACATAGTCGAGAAGGATCCAGCGGGCGTCGCGGTCTCCCTCGCGGCGCACCGGCTTGGCGCCGAGCTCCTTCTGGAGCCGCTCCTCGATCTCGTCGACGATCGACTTGACCTGGCGGTCGTTGGGCGCGGAGGCGAGGACGAAGGCATCGGTGATCGACAGCACATCGCTGACGTCGTAAGCGATGATGTCGTGCGCGAGCCGGTCGGCGGCCGCCTGTGCGGCGGCGTTCACAAGCTGGATGGAACGATCAGTAGCGGTCACAAGCAGGCTTTCGTCGACGGTTGGGGCGACATCCAGGATCTCACGCCCCGCCACTCCCCGGCACGGCCATAAACGGGGCCCTCCTCAAGGCGCACCGAGGCCCCGTTCCAAGGCCCCGCACCGAGACCGAGCCCCGGGGCCCCGTGCCAAGAGCGCTCACCGCTGCCCCGGCCGAACCGCCACGGGGGTCCCGGCCGAACCGCCACGGGGGTCCGGGCCGGGACCGCCGCAGGGGTCCCGGCCACAGCACCCGGGCGCCTACTCGATGCTCACCTTGTAGTCCTCGCCCAGCACCACCGAGACATCGGCGTTCGGGGCGGGGGTGCCCTTCTTCACCGCGCTCGTCGGCAGGCCCAGCGTCTTGGCGACCTCCACCGCCTGCGGCTTGTTCGCCTCGTCGCCATAGCTGACCTGCGAGGACGTCAGCGCGGAACCGTTCCCGGCATCCACGAAGCCATAGCCGCCGTTGACCAGGGCGATCCGGGCGGACTCCGCCGCGTCCTCGTTCCCGCTCGCGTTCTTCACCCCGACCCGTACGGCGCTGCCCTTCTCCGGCGCGCTGACCGAACCGCCGAGGATGTCCTTGACCACACCGTTCGCGGCCTCGTCGCTGAGCGTGCCGTCCTCCTGCACGGGCAGGACCGTCGTCGTGTAGTCGCCGACCTTGGCGTGCTCGGCGAGCTTGGCGAGCGAGGCTCCGAGGTCCTTCTCGGGCAGTGAGGGGTCGAGGATCTGCGCCAGCGTCTCGACGGTGATCGTCGCGGCCTGCGGATCGTCCGACATCTTGCGCAGCACGCCCTGGAGCACCTGCCCGAACCGCTGGAGCTGCTTCGTCTCCGGCTCGCCCGGCCCGCGGTAGGTGGCGTACGCGACGGCCGTCCGACCGTTGAGCGTCTGGTCCGCGCCCTTCTTCACCACCGGCGGGTCGCCCTGCTTCGCGCCGGGCACCTCGATGTCGGTGGTCAGGTCGATGGTGCCGACCAGCTCGACGAGATTGTCCAGATACGGGGTGTCCAGCCGCCACGTGCCGGTGATCTTGGTGCCGAGCAGGGTGCCGATGGCCTCGCGGGTGCCGTCCGAACCGTCCTCGTCCACGGACTTGCCGAGCGTGGTGGAGGTGCCGTCGTCATTGGCGACCGCGAGGGAGTTGGGCAGCAGTACGGTCGTACCCCGGCCGGTCGTGGAGTTGTTGACCAGCAGGGCCGTGGAAGTGCCCTTCTGCTTGGTGTTGTGCAGGTGCACCACGATCACGTCGCGCTTCTGCGGTCCGGTGGCGGCGGCCTTCTTCTCCTCGGCCGCGGACAGGCCGGGCAGCTTGCCCGCGTACCAGAGGTAGCCGACGCCTCCGACGAGCGCCAGCGCGAGGACGACGATCAGCGCCACCACCCGGTTACGGCCCCGGCGCCGGGCCTCCTCGCGCCGCTCGGAGCGGCTCTCGGTGAACTTGAGCCAGTCGATGACGTCTTGCGAGTCCTCGTCCGGCTCCTCGATGAAGGAGAACTGCTCGGTCCGGTAGTCGCGGTCCTGCGCGCCCTCGCCGTCCTGGGACCCGTCGTGGTCCTGCGCGCCGGGGCGCCGTTGCCCGGGTACGGACGGCTGCCCGGCGGCGTCCGGCTCCTCCACCGCCCCGCCCACGGAAGGCTGTTGGTGCCCGACCTGCCCGACCTGCCCGACGTGCGGAGCCTGCCCGGCCTGCGGAGCCTGCTGCTGGTGCGGGATGCTCCACTGCTGCGTGGTGTCGACCGCGACAGGGGGCTGCCTGCCCGTCTCGTACGCCTGCTGCTGACCCGTGTCGTAGCCGTACCCGTACCCGTCGTACCCCTGCTGTTGCTGGGGCTGCTGATGCTGCTGGGTCTGCTGCGCGTAGGGGTCGTACTGCCCCTGGGACGGCGGCTGTTGGGGATGCTGGGGGTGCTGGGACTGCTGCGGCTGCTGCTGGGCGTACGGGTCGTATCCGTACCCCTGCTGCTGTTGGGGCTGTTGCGGCTGCTGGTACACCGGCTGCCCGTACTCGTCGTACCCGACGAGCTGGGGCTGCGTGTAATACGGGTCGTACGGATCGTACGGCTGCTGCTGGTCGTTCACCGGTGCCCCTCTCCGTGGCTCAGTCGCTCATGCGCCGCGGTACAACTGCCGTTTGTCGATGTAGCGCACCACACCGTCGGGCACCAAGTACCAGACAGGATCGCCCTTCGCGACCCTCTCCCGGCAGTCGGTCGACGAGATCGCCAGCGCCGGGATCTCCACCAGGGACACCCCGCCCTTCGGCAGTCCGTCGGCCGACAGATCGTGCCCCGGCCGTGTGACACCGATGAAGTGGGCGAGCGAGAACAGCTCTTCGTGATTCCGCCAGCTCAGGATCTGGGAGAGCGCGTCGGCCCCGGTGATGAAGAAGAGATCCGCGTCACCGTGCAGGGACCGCAGGTCCCGCAGCGTGTCGATCGTATAGGTCGGGCCGCCGCGGTCGATGTCGCTGCGGCTGACCGAGAACTGCGGATTGGACGCGGTGGCGATGACCGTCATCAGATAGCGGTCCTCGGCCGGGGACACCGCGCGCTGGGTCTTCTGCCAGGGCTGCCCGGTCGGCACGAACACCACCTCGTCGAGATGGAACAGCGCCGCCACCTCGCTGGCCGCCACCAGGTGTCCATGGTGGATCGGGTCGAAGGTCCCGCCCATCACACCCAGTCGGCGCCTGGCCCGGCTCTCGGGCCGGCCCAGGCCGGAGCCGGCTCCGGTCGCGTGGCCGGTGCCGGCGGACGCTCGCTGCTCTCCCATGCGTGCAGAGCCTACTTGCACCGGGTTACGGGCCGGGGTCAGCGGTCGCGGTTGAACCGGGTGGTGATCCACAGCAGCAGAAGCAGCCCGAACAGCGCCCCGCCGCCGATGAGGTACGGGCTGAGGCTTTCGTGGTTACCGCCCTGTTCGGCGCCCTCGGCGAGCATGACCAGGTTGGCGGCGGTGCCGTTGAGGCTCATCTTCAGCAGGCCCTATCCATCGTGTCGGACATCGTGTCGTAGCGAGACTTCGCGCACATCGTATGCGGGGCCCGCGGACACGCTCACGCCGACTCAGTCGTTGCGCTTCTCGGCGACTCGCTCGTTGTGGTTGCCGGGGCCCTTTCCGGGCTCCTCGGGACCTTCCCCGGATCCGTTGTCGCGGTATCCGCGCAGCAGGAACCACGCGAGGAAGACGGCTCCCACCATCGAGACGGCGAGCACGATCCGCAGTGTGTCGCCGGGTCCCTGCCCGTCGGTGGCCGCGGTGAGACGGGTGACGGCGAGCAGTGTGGCGGTGTCCGGCATGGCGGTTGCGCTCCTCGGTGGTCGGTGGCACGCCCCGGTCGTTCCGGCCGGCGCCCGCGGGCGCTCCCCGGGAATCGCGGCCGCGGCCCCCCTCCACACCGTAGACCCACCCCATAGGCTGGATCGGGTCAGGGGGACGAGCCTTGGACTCGTAGGAAGCAGGAAGCGGGGACATCCATGACCGAAGCCGAAGACAACCGCGAGCGGGACGCACTCCACCGGGACGCACTCCACAAGAATGTGCCGAGCAGGCAGCGCAAGCGCTTCCCCGGTATCTCCTCGCGGGCCTACGAACACCCCGCGGACCGCTCGGCGCTGGTGGCGCTGCGCAAGCTCAGCGGGTTCGACACCGTGTTCAAGGCGATGAGCGCGCTGCTGCCGGAGCGGAGCCTGCGGCTCCTCTTCCTCTCCGACTCGGTACGGGTGAGCGACGCGCAGTTCGCGCATCTGCACGCCATGCTGCGGGACGCCTGTTACATCCTGGATCTGGAGAAGGTCCCGGCCATGTATGTGGCGCAGGACCCCAAGCCCAACGCGATGTGCATCGGACTGGACGAGCCGATCATCGTGGTCACCACCGGGCTGGTGGAGCTGCTCGACGAGGAGGAGATGCGGGCGGTCGTCGGCCATGAGGTGGGGCATGCCCTCTCCGGTCACTCCGTCTACCGCACGATCCTGCTGTTCCTGACCAATCTGGCCCTCAAGGTCGCCTGGATCCCGCTGGGCAATGTCGCGATCATGGCGATCGTCACGGCGCTCCGGGAGTGGTTCCGCAAGTCCGAGCTGTCGGCGGACCGGGCCGGGCTGCTGGTCGGGCAGGATGTACGGGCCTCGATGCGCGGACTGATGAAGATCGCCGGGGGCAACCATCTGCACGAGATGAACGTGGACGCGTTCCTGGCGCAGGCCGAGGAGTACGAGGCGGCCGGCGATCTGCGCGACTCGGTGCTCAAGATCCTGAACGTACTGCCGCGTACGCACCCCTTCACCACCGTGCGGGCCGCCGAGCTGAAGAAGTGGGCGGAGAGCCGCGACTACCAGCGGATCATGGACGGTCACTATCCGCGCCGCGACGAGGACAAGGACACCTCGGTCACGGACTCCTTCCGTGACTCGGCCGCGCATTACGCGGACACGGTGCGCGGGAGCAAGGACCCGCTGATGAAGCTGGTGGGCGACATCGCGGGCGGCGCGGGGGATCTCGGCGGGAAGCTGCGGGACGTCTTCACGGGCGGCAGCAGTGGCGGTGGCAATGGCAGTGGCGGTACGGAGACCGGCTCGGGGGACAAGAAGTAACGGGTCCGGCCGGTCTGTCCTCAAGCGCCGGACGGGCGTCATCTGACTCTGACGTCACGGCTCACGTCACGGGTTCGGCTGGGCCGTGCCGGCCAGAGTGCCGCACAGCGCCGTATCGGCCGGGCCCGTGGCGTACGGGTCCGTGCCCGCCGGGTCGTCCGGCTTGGCCCGCTCCCCCGCGAGCAGCGGCCGCAGCGTCGCCGGCGCCTCGGCCGTGCACGCCTGCGGGCCCGCGAGCACATCGCTGCTCAGCACCTCCGTACGGTGCTTCAGCAGGTCCTCCACATCGAACCGGAACCGCATCTCGCGCCGTACGGTGAACAGCGACGCGTCCCGCACCGGCCGGGCCGCCGAAGCCGCCGGTCGCAGCGCGTACACGAAGACATGCTCCGAGACGACCTCCAGCGTCCCGGCCGAGGTCTGCTCGTACCGCAGCGTCCCGTGTGCGCGCACCCCGCTGCCGGCCGGTACGGCCTTCGCCGGGTCGAACCGTACGAGCCAGCCGGCCGGGGAGTGCCGGCCGTCATTGGCGGGCGCGGAGAAGCTGCGGTCGAACTGCGGAAGCTGGTCGGGGTCGAGCAGCACCCGCACCGGCCGCACCGTATGGCCCGCGAGGACGTCCGGGTCCATCGAGGACGCCACGAGATAGTCCTTGACGGTGGTCAGCGCGGCCATCACCTGGCCCTCGGAGAAGTCCCCGGTGTCCCGGGCCGCGGGCAGCGCGACCCCGGCCGCCCCCTCCCGGAACTGCGCCGCCGGGCTGCGCGCGAAGAGATCGTCGGGTGCCCCGCCCGGTACCCGGTCGCGCGGGGCCAGCGGGACGACCGCCATCCGTGCCTGCGGCACGGTGCCCGCCGTGATGGGCCGGTACGGATTGCGCAGACCGAGATAGATCGCGGAGCCGAAGGCCAGGACGATCACCAGCAGGAGGAGGAGCAGCCGCTTGGGGCCGTTCCGGAATCCGGAACGTCTGAAACGCCGTTTAGGCGGGGGCGGCGGAACCCGTCGTACGGCATGGCTGTGGTCCTTCATCCGCTCCTTGGCGGAGGCCTCACGGAGCCGGGCAGCTCGGATGAACGACTCGTCGAAATCGACGGACCCGTACTCGTCGTCACCTCCGCCGGGGAGCCCCTCAGGTTCCCCTTCGGGTGGGTCTCCACGCCCTGCCATACCTTCAGGGTAGGTCGGCGGGGGCGATCGTAAACGCTCGGCCGCGAGTCAAGTGCCGGTACGGGCACGTTCCGCCGTTCGGGTGAAAACCCGGAAACCCAAAGGAATTTCAGCCGGGTTTCCGGCCTGATTCCAACGGTGTTCCCGAAGGGGATACGGGCCGCTCCCGCAGACATGCGGAACGTGTCGGGCGGACGCTCAGGGCGTATGCGGAACCGCGGAGAGCAGTGGCGCGGAAGGCACCGCGGAGACCGACACCGAGACACTGGGCCCGACCGGACCCGGCTTGTCGATCCCGCTGCTGGCGGGCTGCGGCACCTGGTCGTCGCGGCTGCTGGAGGCGCCGCGGTAGACGGCGGTGAAGGCCAGCGCGACCATCCCGACGCCCATCAGCAGCGCGAGCAGCCAGGCGACCGGCCGGTGCCAGCGGGCGGTGCCGCGGTACGGGCGCAGAGCGCCGCCATGGCGTCCGTACGGGCCCGAGAAGCCGTCCGGGTCGTCGGGGTCGTACTCGCCGTCGTACGGGTACTCACCGCCGTACACGCCGTCCCGGCCGTACAGCTCGTCCTCTGGCGGTCCTCCGCCGGCCCTCGCGCGGGCCGCCTCGGCCTCCGCGCGCGCCTGGGCGGCGGCGAGCAGCCGCTCGACTGCGGAGGGTTCATGGACGGGTGCCGACCGGACGAAGTCCTCGTCGAACACCACGGAGGCGAACTCCTCGTCCGAGCCTCCGCGGTCGTCGTCGGGCTCCCGGCCGTCCGGGAACGGCCTGCCCCCCACGTCGTCCGGCACCTCTTCAGAGTAGACCTGGGCCGCCGTTTTGGGCAGGCCGAGTCCGAACTCTCCCAGCTTCGTTCACCACACCCGCCCCGCCGGTCACCGCGGCCCCACCGGCCCCGGCCACCGGGCGGGCGCCTACCGGATGTGGCCGTCGCCCGTGACGATGTACTTGGTCGACGTCAGCTCGGGCAGCCCCATCGGGCCCCTCGCGTGCAGCTTCTGCGTGGAGATCCCGATCTCGGCGCCGAAGCCGAACTGGCCGCCGTCCGTGAACCGTGTGGACGCGTTCACAGCGACCGTCGTGGAATCGACCAGCCGGGTGAATTGCCGGGCGGCGGCCTGCGAGGTGGTGACGATCGCCTCCGTATGGCCGGACGACCAGAGCCGGATGTGCGCGACGGCCGCGTCCAGCGAGTCCACCACCGCGGCGGCGATGTCGTACGAGAGGTACTCGGTCTCCCAGTCCTCCGCGGTGGCCGCCACGACCCGCGCCTTGGATCCCTCCGCGTACGCCAGCACCCGCTCGTCGGCGTGCACGGTCACCCCGGCGTCGGCGAGCGCGTCCAGCGCGCGCGGCAGGAACACCGCCGCGATGTCCTGGTGGACGAGAAGGGTCTCGGCGGCGTTGCAGACACTGGGCCGCTGCGCCTTGGAGTTGATCAGGATCTCGACGGCCATGTCCAGATCGGTCTCGGCGTCGACATACACATGGCAGTTGCCGGTGCCGGTCTCGATGACGGGCACGCTGGACCCCTCGACGACCGTACGGATCAGGGAGGCGCCGCCGCGCGGGATCAGTACGTCGACGAGTCCGCGGGCCCGCATCAGCTCCTGTACGGACTCCCGGCCCTCGCCCGGTACGAGCTGGACGGCGTCCGCGGGCAGTCCGGCGCCGCCGACGGCGTCGCGCAGCACCCGGACGAGTGCCGTGTTCGAGGAGCGTGCGGAGGACGAACCCCGCAGCAGGACGGCGTTGCCCGACTTCAGACAGAGCGCGGCGGCGTCGACGGTGACATTGGGGCGGGCCTCGTAGATGATCCCGACCACCCCGAGCGGCACCCGGACCTGACGCAGATCGATCCCGTTCGGCAGCGTCGAGCCGCGGACGACCTCGCCGACCGGGTCGGGCAGCGCCGCCACGTCCCGTACGTCCGCGGCGATGGCCCGTACCCGTTCGGGGGTCAGGGTCAGCCGGTCGATGACCGCCTCGCTCGTCCCGGCCTCCCGGGCGCGGCCGAAGTCCTCGGCGTTGGCCGTGACGATCTCGTGCGTACGGACCTCCAGCGCGTCCGCGATCGCCAGCAGTGCGTCGTCCTTGGCCGCGCGCGGCAGCGGCGCGAGGTCTGCGGCCGCCGCGCGGGACCGGTAGGCGGCCCTGGCGACCGGGGAGAGGTTGTCGTACGGCGAAAGCGAGGTCATGCCCGCAGGGTAGTGCGACTCCTGCGGGCATTCCGCTCGTATTCCGTACTCCGAGACACTTCCGAAAGCGCTTCCGGCCATCGCGCGCGGACACCGGAACCCGGCACCGGGCCGGGACGGACGGCCGCGTACGAGGTCAGGCCGCGCAAGTGGCCGGAGCCGGAGTCAGAACGGATGGACGCCCACCGGAGCCGCCGGGGGCGGGCCGTATCCCTCCGCGATCCGCAGGTGGTAGGTCTCGCGGTCGATGACCTCGAGGCCGACGATCTCCCACGGCGGCAGCTTCGCGCTCGACCGGTGCTCGCCCCAGAGCCGCAGCGCCACCGCGGCGGCGTCGTGCAGATCCCGGGCCTCCTCCCAGTAGCGGATTTCCGCGTGGTCGTTGGCGTACCGGCTCGTGAGCAGAAACGGATGGTCATGGGCCAGCTGTTCCAAGCCACGCCGGACCTCCGTCAGCGGAGCCTCGGCACCCGAGACGCTGAGCGTGATGTGCCACAGTTTCGACACCGCCCGGCCCTCCCCGCGGGCATCCCTTCTCGATACGGCCTCCCGCTGTCGCTCTCCGTCGAAGTCTTCCCCCGCTTCGACGCTGGTCAGGGCCCTTTCCTGTGCCGTGGCCCTGCGGGCATGGGCACTGCCCCCGGTCCCTCGGGGCGCCGCCCCCGGGCGCGCTCGTCTCACCAGCGGCCTCCTGTTGCTGCGTCGTCGTGCTGATCCCCGCCTGATACCCCTGAGACAAAGTTGACCAGTCCCGGGCGCGGCATGGGGTGCTTTTGGTAAAGGTCCCTGTTCAAAGGCAGTAGTTTCAGCCGTTCCAGGGGACGGTCACAAGTGCAGGATGACCAGATCGTCCCTGTGTACGACTTCCCGCTCATAGGCCGGACCCAGTTCGCGGGCCAGATCCCGGGTGGAGCGGCCGAGGAGCTGGGGGATCTCCTTCGCGTCGAAGTTGACGAGTCCGCGGGCGACGGCGCGGCCCTCGGTGTCCCGCAGCTCGACCGGGTCCCCGGCGCTGAACTCGCCCTCCACGGAGGCGATCCCGGCCGGCAGCAGTGAGGTGCGCCGCTGGACGACCGCCCGTACGGCGCCCTCGTCCAGGGTGAGCGCGCCCTGCGGGGCCGAGGCGTGCGCGAGCCAGAGCAGCCGGCCGGCGGAGCGGCGGCCGGTGCGGTGGAAGTACGTACCGGTGTCGCGTCCCGCGAGGCCGTCCGCGACCCGGCCGGCCGAGGTCAGGACGACCGGGACCCCGGCCGCGGTGGCGATGGCGGCGGCCTCGACCTTGGTGACCATGCCGCCGGTGCCGAGGCCCGCCTTGCCGGCGCTGCCGAGGGAGACCCCGGACAGATCGGCGGGGCCGCGCACCTCGGCGATCCGGGAGGTGCCGGGCCTGCTGGGGTCGCCGTCGTACAGACCGTCGACGTCCGACAGCAGGACGAGCAGATCGGCCCGTACGAGATGGGCGACAAGAGCGGCCAGCCGGTCGTTGTCGCCGAACCGGATCTCGTCCGTGGCAACGGTGTCGTTCTCGTTGACGACGGGCACGGCACCCATGCCGAGGAGCTGGTCCAGGGTGCGGTAGGCGTTGCGGTAGTGGGCCCGCCGGCTGGTGTCGTCCGTGGTGAGGAGCACCTGCCCGACCCGTACGCCGTACCGCGCGAAGGAGGCGGTGTAGCGGGCGACGAGCAGCCCCTGCCCGACGCTGGCCGCGGCCTGCTGGCGGGCCAGGTCCCGGGGGCGGCGTACGAGGCCGAGCGGCGCGAGTCCGGCGGCGATGGCGCCGCTGGACACCAGGACGATCTCCTTCTCGCCGCCCCTCCTGACCTGGGCGAGTACATCGACGAGGGCGTCGACGCGGTCGGCGTCCAGGCCTCCGGCGGCGGTGGTGAGCGAGGAGGAGCCGACCTTGACGACGATGCGCCGGGCCCGCGCCACCACCCCGGCCCGCCCGGACGGCTCGGGCTGATCCGTCGGCTCGGGCCGGTCCCCGGTCTCCGGCTGCCCCGTCAGCTCCGCCCCCGCCACGTCCGACTCCAGCCGCTCTGGCCGCCCCGCCGCGTCCTGCCGTGCCGCTGCCACGTGCTCTGCCTCTGCTCTCACACCGCGTGCTCTCGCGCCGGCTCACCGCGCGCGCTGCCGGAGGCCCGCGCCCGGCAGGCCTCCCGTCCGGTCAGCGTACGCGGGCGGCGCCCCCGGGCGGCGGGCCTTTTCAGTGGGTGGGACGGCCCGCGCGTACGCGCTTCGACCGATCAATCCACGCCACCGCACAACCGGATGCGGGTGACGACTGTCTTTCAGGTGTAACAACAGGAGGGAAACATCGTCCTCCGGGCGGGGATAGGCTGACCGTCGGCAGCGCCCCTCGCTCCGCCGACGGCGGCGCCCTCTTCCCCCCGTGTCGCACGCCGGGCAATCACACACGAGATGGGCCACCAGTAAATGCCAGTTAAAGTGAGCGTCGTCATTCCGGTTTACAACCCGGGTAAGTACATCGACCCCTGTGTCGATTCACTGCTGGCCCAGACGCTGCCGGCCGCCGACTTCGAGGTTCTCTTCGTCGACGACGGCTCCACCGACGACTCCCCCGCCCGGCTCGACAAACTGGCGGACGAACACCCTCACTTCCGGGTGATCCACATCCCCAATTCCGGCTGGCCGGGAAAGCCCAGGAACATCGGCGTGTCCGAAGCGCGCGGCGAGTACGTCCAGTTCGTCGACCAGGACGACCATCTCGCCTCCGACGCCCTGCGGCGGCTGTACGAGATGGGCCACCGCAACGGCTCCGACATCGTGATCGGCAAGGTCGCGTCCAATTTCCGCGGCGTCCCGCACGGGGTGTTCAGGACGAACCGCGAGAAGTGCGATCTGACCAGTGCCCCGCTGTACGACAGCCTCACCCCGCACAAGATGTTCCGTACGGAGTTCCTCCGCGAGAACGGCATCGCGTACCCCGAGGGCAAGCGCCGGCTGGAAGACCAGCTTTATATGATGCAGTCGTATTTCCCGGCGAAAGTGGTGTCGATCCTCGGGAATTACACCTGCTACTACTACTCGAAGCGGGACGACGGCCAGAACGCCGGATCGGCCAAGCTCGTACCGACCGGCTACTACGGCAACCTCCGCGAGGTCCTCCAGGTCGTCGTCGACAACACTGAACCGGGTGAATTCCGGGACCGGCTGCTGCGCCGCTTCTACCGCGTGGAGATGCTCGGCCGGCTGAGCGAGCCGGGTGTGCTGAAGTTCACCCCTGAGTACCTCGACGAGATGGTCGACGCCATCCGCCCGCTCGTCCGGGACTTCATCACGGACGGCGTGCACGAGGGACTCGGCTCGCTGACCCGGCTGCGCTCCACCTTGCTGCGCGCCGACGACCGCGAGGGGCTGATGCGGATCGCCCGCTTCGCCTCCTCGGTCAAGGGCGCGGCCCGGCTCGAGGACTTCGCCTGGGAGTCCGACGGCAGGATCGCGCTCTCGCTGACCGGCCGGCTGGTCCATGGCGAGGACCATGAGCCGCTGCGCCTGATCCGCCGCGACGGCCAGTACTTCCTGCACCCGGACATCACCGAGGGGCTGCTGCCGACCGGTGAACTCCTCGATGTCACGGACGACATGGACGGCTTCAAGGGCGAACTCTCCCTGCGCAACCGCGAGACGGCCGTCGAGTGGCCGTGCCCCGTCGACTTCAGCGCGGAGATCGAGAAACTGCCCGGCAACGGCACCGGCAACAGCACGGCCACGGGCACGGCGACGGGTATCGAGGGCGAGAGCTACGAGGTCGTGCTGCGCGGCCGCGGCCATGTCACCAGCGAGGCGGTCAAGGGCCGGGGCAGGGTCTCCCGCGGCTTCTGGGACGTCTGGGTGCCGCTGCGCGGCCTCGGTCTCGTACGGAAGGCCCGGCTCGGCGCCGACCGTGCCCCGGGCGTGGACGCCAAGTGCCTGCCCGCGGTGCTCGGTTCGCCCGCCCGCCCGGTCGTCCCGTACTTCACGGACCCGTACGGCAATCTCACCCTCGATGTCGCGGGCCGCGCCAAGAAGATGGCCACCTATCTCGCGGACCGCCCGGTCCTGCGGATGCCCGGCGGCACTCCGGAGCTGCGCCTCGATGTGTTCACCGGCGCCAAGTCCGGTCCCCGGGCCGTCGAACTGGTGCTGACCGGCCAGGACGACTCCATCAGGACCCTGGGGGCCACGCTCCGCCCCGACCACGGCCGGGCGCATCTCGCCGTCCCCGCGCGCGTGGCGGACCTGCCGGCCGGGACGGTACGGCTGTCCGTACGGCTGGACGGTCCGAAGGGGCCCGAACTGCCGCTCTGCGAGGCCCCCGTGGGCAGCGGCGGCCGGATCCGGCTGGACCAGTCCGGTCTGCCGGCCGCCGACCCGGCGCTCGTACGGGTGGTCGCGGTGCAGCGCCGCAGGGCGACCCTGCGCCGGGTGCTGCGCTCGGCGGGCGGGCCGATCGTACGGCGCCTGCCCGCCTCGGCGCGGAAGAAGGTACGACGCCTCGCGGCCCGCTTCTGATCCGCCCGCGCACCTCGCCCCGCGCAGCCCGCCCCGCGCACCTCGTCTCGCGCCCCGCGCACCGAGCGGGCCATGAGAACGAACACCCCGCACCAAGAACGACAAGGACGTGATCACATGCGGCAGCTTTCGGTCGAAGGCGCCTGGGTCCAGGAACCGAAGGTCTTCCCGGACAGCCGTGGCAGCTTCCACGAGTGGTTCAAGGCCGCCGACTTCACCGGCGCGGCCGGCCATTCCCTCCATCTCGCCCAGGCCAACTGCTCGGTGTCCAGCCTCGGCACACTGCGCGGTATCCACTTCGCCGATGTGCCGCCCGGCCAGGCCAAGTACGTGAAGTGCGTACGGGGCGCGGTGCTGGACGTCGTCGTGGACATCCGCGTCGGCTCCCCCACGTACCGGCGGTGGGAGGCCGTACGGCTGGACGATGTGGACCACCGCGCCGTCTACCTCGCCGAGGGGCTCGGCCATGCCTTCATGGCCCTGACCGATGACGCGACCGTCGTCTATCTCTGCTCCGAGGGGTATGCCCCTGGGCGCGAGCACGGCGTCAACCCGCTGGACCCGGCGCTCGCGATCGAGTGGCCCGAGGGCATCACCCCGCTGCTCTCCGACAAGGACGCGGCGGCCCCGACGCTCGCCGAGGCCGAGGCCTCGGGCCTGCTGCCCCTGTACGCGGACTGCCGGGCGTACGCGGCCAAGCTGGCCGCCCGCGGCTGACGGCAGGCGCGTACGCGCACACGGAAGGGCCCGGGCGATCCAGGATCGCCCGGGCCCTTCCGGATCCGGCATACGGACCTCTGCCGGTCTCAGCCGGTGATCGCCTCGATCTGCTTGCGCAGCGGCGCGAAGGCCGACCGCGAGCGCCGCAGGTTACGGGCGCGCGCCAGCCCCGTCCAGAACCCGGCCCGGAGCAGCGCCTCGGGCCGTACCGCGTTCTTGCGGACCAGCACCTCGTCCGGGACCTTCTGCGGGTCCGGCACGACATACTCCTCGATGATCTTGTCGTACTTGTCCTTCAGCACCGTGCTCTCCGGGTTGGCGCCGAAGATGGCCACCACCCCGGTCGGCTCTGTGTCGACGTCGACGACCAGCAGATCGGGGCGGAAGCGCCGCAGCACCTGCGCGACCTTGTAGACATCGCCGGCCCAGAACTTGGTGTGCCGGTCACGCGCGGCCTCGTCGACATCGCGCGGCAGCATGTCGTCCAGGACGATCACGCTGGACCAGCGGGAGTGCTTCTCGACGTTCATGAAGTCCCGCAGCGCGAACTCGAAGAGATGCATGCCGTCGATGAACGACATCTCCAGCTTCGGTTCGCCGCCGAGGAGATTGACCGGGTCACGGCGGGCCAGCGCGCGGAACGGGTTGCGGCCGTTGCGCAGATGGATCAGAGGATCCTTGCGGGCGAAGAAGTCGTCGCTGGTGGCCTTGACCAGATGGACATCGCAACTGATGTCCGTGACGACCCGGAACGCCGGGTCGACAGCCACCGACGGAACCCGGGACAGTGCCAGGCTGCGCCCGTCATTGACCCCGATCTCCAGATAGTTGCGGGGTTTGTACACACGGTGCAGTTGGCGCAGGAAGCCGTGGCGATCCACGTAAGGGGCCCTTCACTGAGAATCAACAACGTAGGGATTGATTCTCAGTGAACTTAGTGGGTACAGATGTTGTCCGTAAACATCTACCGGCCGGTAACACCCATTCGGCGGCCCGCCGCCTGCCCATGGCCCTGGGCCTGTCCGCGCTCCGCCGCCACCAGCGCCGGAAACGCCTCCTCCAGCGCCTTCCGCCAGTCCCGGATCGGTTCGATGCCGAGGGGCTTCCACCGCTCGTGCCCCAGCACGCTGTACGCGGGCCTGGGCGCCGGCCGTACGAAGGCCTCACTGGTGGTCGGACGGACCCGCTCCGGGTCCGCGCCCAGCAGCCGGAAGATCTCCCGGGTGAGGCCGAACCAGCTTGTCTCGCCGCCGCTGGTGCCGTGGTAGATGCCGGGCTCCGCCGCCCCCACGAGGGCCGCCTGCCCCAGCCGTACCAGCCGGTCCGCGAGATCCGCGGTCCATGTCGGCTGGCCGCGCTGGTCGTCCACCACGTCGAGAGTGTCCTTGACGGATTCCAGCTTGATCATCGTACGGACGAAGTTCCCGCCGCCCGCTCCGTACAGCCAGGCCGTACGGACCACATAACCGGTCTCCGGCAGGGCGGCGAGCACCGCGCGCTCCCCGGCCAGCTTGGTGCGGCCGTAGGCACTGCGCGGCGCCGTCGGGTCGTACTCGCCGTACGGGGTCCGGCCGTCCCCCGCGAAGACATAGTCCGTGGACACCTGGATCAGGATCGCGCGGGAGGCCGCGCAGGCCTCCGCGAGGACCTGCGGACCGGTGCCGTTGACCGCCAGCGCCTCGGTCTCCTTGGCCTCGGCGTCGTCCACGGCCGTCCAGGCCGCGCAGTTGACGACCACGGCCGGCGCGTGTGTCTCCATGGCGGCGCGCACCGAGCCCGGGTCCGTGATGTCCAGAGCGGTACGGTCCGGACCGGCCGCGCGCTCTCCGGCCACGGCGAGCCGCGCCAGCAGATCGCGCCCCAGCATCCCGCCGGCTCCGGTGACGAGCCAGCCGCCCGGCCGGCCGCTCACAGCGCCGCACGCCCCTTCAGCGGCTCCCACCAGGCGCGGTTGTCGCGGTACCACGCCACGGTCTCCGCGAGACCGACGGCGAAGTCCTTGCGCGGCTCGTACCCCAGCTCCGTACGGATCTTGGCGCAGTCGACGCTGTAGCGGCGGTCGTGGCCCTTGCGGTCGGTGACGTACTCGACGCTGGTGTCCCAGTCCGCTCCGCAGGCCTCCAGCAGCAGCCCGGTCAGCTCCTTGTTGGACAGCTCCGTGCCGCCGCCGATGTTGTAGACCTGCCCGGCCCGGCCCTTCGTACGGACCAGCTCGATGCCCTGGACATGGTCGTCGATGTGCAGCCAGTCCCGGACATTGCCGCCGTCGCCGTACAGCGGGACCTTCTTGCCGTCCAGCAGATTGGTGATGAAGAGCGGGATGACCTTCTCGGGGAAGTGGTGGTGCCCGTAGTTGTTGGAGCAGCGGGTCACCCGCACGTCCAGGCCGTGGGTGCGGTGGTACGAGAGGGCGATCAGGTCGCTGGACGCCTTGGCCGAGGAGTACGGCGAGTTGGGCTCCAGCGGATGCGTCTCGGGCCAGGAGCCCTCGTCGATCGAGCCGTACACCTCGTCGGTGGAGATGTGCACGAAGGTCTTCACCCCGGCGCGGTGCGCGGCGTCGATCAGGGTGTGGGTGCCCACCACATTCGTACGGACGAACTCGGCGCCGCCGTCGATGGAGCGGTCCACATGTGACTCGGCGGCGAAGTGCACCACCTGGTCGTGCTCGGCCATCAGCTTGGCGACCAGCTCGGCATCGCAGATGTCGCCCTGGACGAAGGAGAATCCCGGGTGGCCACGGACCTCGTCGAGGTTGGCCGGGTTGCCCGCGTAGGTGAGCTTGTCGAGCACGGTCAGCTCGATGTCGCCGGGGCCCTGGGGGCCCAGCACCGTACGGACGTAGTGCGAGCCGATGAAACCGGCACCGCCGGTCACAAGGATCCTTTGGGTCATGAGGAGATCTGCACCTTGCTGTGGTCGCCGAGGACGAGTCGGTGGGCGGACGGATTGCGGGGGGCGGGGGTGATCTCGACATCGCGCCCGATCAGCGAGGCCTCCACCCGGCGCACACCGGTGAGGGACGAACCGCGCAGGACGATGGAGTACTCGATCTCGCTGTCCTCGATCCGGCAGCCCTCGGAGACCGAGGTGAAGGGACCGATGTAGGCGTCGCTGATGACCGTGCCCGCGCCGATGATCGCGGGTCCGACGATCCGGCTGCCGGTGACCCGCGCGCCCTCCTCGATCCTGACCCGCCCTATGATCTCCGTCGCCCCGTCGACCCAGCCGTCGCGGCAGGGCTCGACGGTCTCCAGCACCGAGCGGTTGACCTCCAGCATGTCGGCGACATTGCCGGTGTCCTTCCAGTACCCGGAGATGGTCGTGGAGCGGACGTCGCGCCGCTGGTCGATCAGCCACTGGATGGCGTGGGTGATCTCCAGCTCGCCGCGCCAGGACGGCTCGATGGAGCGCACGGCCTCATGGACGGCCGGGGTGAAGAGATAGACCCCGACGAGCGCGAGATCGCTCTTGGGCTTCTTCGGCTTCTCCTCCAGGGCCACCACCCGTCCCGCCGCGTCGAGTTCGGCCACGCCGAAGGAGGTCGGGTTGGGGACCTTCGTCAGCAGGATCTGGGCGTCGGGCCGGTCCCGGCGGAAGCCGTCCACCAGACCGGTGATGCCTCCGACGATGAAGTTGTCGCCCAGGTACATCACGAAGTCGTCGTCGCCGAGGAAGTCGCGGGCGATCAGCACGGCGTGCGCCAGACCGAGCGGCGCGTCCTGCTGGAGGTAGGTGACCTTTATGCCGAAGCGCGAGCCGTCGCCGACCGCCTCGCGGATCTCCTCCGCGGTGTCGCCGACGATGACGCCGACCTCGGTGATGCCCGCCTCCGCGATGGCTTCGAGGCCGTAGAAGAGCACGGGCTTGTTCGCCACCGGTACGAGCTGTTTCGCGGACGTGTGCGTGATGGGGCGCAGACGCGTGCCTGCCCCACCGGACAGTACGAGAGCCTTCACATTCCCTATCCCATGCTGAGATTTCGGTGCTGTCCGGCCATCGCCCGACGGCATGATTTTACCTGCGATTTCCGGCGTGGCCGCTCGCCGTACACCTTGACCGGCCGACGCGGCGCCTGTGTCGTTACGACGAGGGCACCGCGTACCGGGTCCGCACCCGGGTCCGTACGCGCCTGGCCAGCCGGAAGAACAGCGATCTTCGCCGGCGTGCGGTCCTGGGCGCCTCGATGCGCTCCAGGCCGGGTCTGCCCACCCAGTCGGGCACGGTGACCTCGTACGAGGCGTCCTTGAGGCCCGTGCTCCGGTCCCCGAAGTGCGGGAAGGCGAGATACGGGGTACGGGCGCGGCCCCTGCGGACCACCTCCGGCCTTGCCTCGGCCTTGATGAAGGCGAGCATGTCCCGGAGCAGATCGATCCGCCCGAGTGCCACGCACTCCAGCCGCAGCCGCTCGGAGACCTTGATGCGCCGGGCCACTGCGGGGGTCCAGTGGCGGGCCATCAGGGGTGCGGCCAGCTCCATCTTGTGCCGCTGGACCGCCTCGGACTGCTTCATCAGCCCGTGCCCGAACTGCTGGATCAGTCCGACCGTGAAGGGCCTGACCATTAATCGGTCGCGCTTGGGACCGGCCGGCACCAGATCGGCGATCAGCGCCATCAGCGCCCCCGTGGCCTCGAACCGCAGGGCGTAGCTGCCGGTCCTGGTCACATGCTTGCCGTCGTCGCGGCCGACCAGGTAGTAGCAGGTGTAGTCGGAGATCACCGAGACGCCCCGGCCCCGGATGTACGCCTCCATGGTGAAGAGCGCGTCCTCGCCGGTCTTGAGGGTCTCGTCGAACCGCAGATTCAGCCGTTCGAGCAGTTCGCGCCGGAACAGCTTCTGTGCGCTGAGGGTGAAGATCACCTGCGAGCTGTAGATGTCCACGCGGTCCGCCGTGCGGTTCCACATGGATCCGGGCGCGCCCCTGTTGACGCCCACGATCTTGCCGAGCACCACATCCGTACCGGCGCGGTCGGCCATGCCCACCATGCGCTCCAGCGCTTCCTCGCCGAAGTAGTCGTCGGCGTCGAGGAAGAAGACGTAACGGCCGCGGGCCAGGCCGAGGCCGACATTGCGCGGACCGCTGGGGCCGCCCGAATTAGCCTGCCGTACCACCCTGGTCGGGATGGCGCTCCTGGCCGCGAATTCCTCCAGGTACTCCCCCGTGCCGTCGGTCGAGCCGTCGTCGATGGCGACGATCTCGATACGGTCGGCGCCCAGTGTCTGGGCCTCCACCGATTCCAGACAGCGGATCAGATAAGGCATCGCTTCATATGCCCCGACGATCACACTTACATCGGGAACTGACTTATCGTTCATCAGAATTCAAGACAATCGTCATCGGATGTTGGTTGTCTTGTCACGATCGCCAGTATGCGTGATGCGCGTCACAGTGGGCGTCCGGCGCGCCGGGGCGGTGCTCAACTCCCGTACGGAAAAGGCCCGGCAGCGCGCCCGAAGGCGCCCTGCCGGGCCGGGGCCATGTTCCGGAGCCCCATCTGCCGTGTATGGCCGGGGGGTTAGCCCCGTACGGCCGGTGTCGCGGCCTCTTCCGGCCCCGCCATCCGCTGTTCGACTCCCGTGTTGCGTGCCTGCGCCTTCGCCGCCAGCGCGCGTGCCGCCGCGTTGAAGCGCTCGATCGACGAGGGCTCGTCGGGGCCGAGCAGATAGCGCTTCAGCTCGCGGCGGTCGGCCGCCAGCCGGTCGGCCGCCGGATCGGCCACCGCGGCGAGCAACTGGCCCAGTTCCGCGGCGCTGTTGGAGAGGATCACGGCCGCCCGCACCGCGGTGTTCTGCCGCTTGAACTCCTCGGCGCCCAGACCCGCCGAGTCGGTCACCGCGTACGGCTTGCCGCTCGCGATGAAGTCCGACACCACGCTGGAGATGTCGGAGACCATCGCGTCCGACTCGTTGAAGCAGTCGTAGAGCCGGGGCTCGGAGCCGCCGATGACACGGTGCTCCCACCAGCCGAAGGAACGCCAGTACGCGCCGTTCCACTCGTCCCGCAGCCGGGTCAGCTCGGCCAGCCGCGCCGGGTCGGCCTTGGCGTCGCGCGACTCCTCCGCCTCGTCCCGGCTCGCGTCGGCGACCGCGGACAGCGCGGTCAGCCGCGCCTCGATACGGGTCAGCTCCGCCCGCGCCGCCGTGCGGTCGGCGCGGAGCTCGGCGGCCCGCTCGGCCCAGCGGGCGTCGGTGGCACGCTCGGCGGCGGCCTTCTCCACCAGCGCGACGATCCGCTCGTGCGCGGCCTTCGCCTTGGGGCTGCGGGTCCCGGTGAAGGGGTGCGGTTTGTAGAGCACCCGAACGGGTGGCTCCGCGGTCAGCAGCGCCTTGACGATGTTCTCGCCGGCCGCCACCAGCGAGGTGTTGCCGGGGCTGTCGTCCCAGCCCTCCCAGGTGGGGGCGTAGAGCACGGTCGGAATCGGGTTCGTCGAAACGCCGCCGCCGGCGCCGGTCCCGGTGCCGCCCGCCGGGCGGATCGGGGCGAGCTGCGGACGGCCCACCTCGACGATGTCCTCGTCCCGCACCCCGACGTCCGCCAGCGCGTACCGGTCGCGCCCGGCCCGGCCCGCGGTCCACACCTCGTCGTACGCCTTGCTGAACGGGTTGACGCTGGCGAGCTTGTCGCTGTCGCCGTGCCCGATGAAGACATGCCGCATGGTCGGGACGCGCAGCATATGGATGTTCTTGCCGACATTCGCCGCGTACAGCGCGACCCGTACGGTCGACAGGTCCAGGTTCATCAGATGCACCCCGCCGGGCACACACAGCACCGGCACGGCCGTCGGCCCGA
This sequence comes from Streptomyces odonnellii, assembly GCF_000981895.1. GTDB lineage: Bacteria > Actinomycetota > Actinomycetes > Streptomycetales > Streptomycetaceae > Streptomyces > Streptomyces odonnellii. Next base: position 27,982 of record NZ_LATD01000096.1, read on the forward strand.
GCTGCTGCGCTATGACCCGCTCACGCAGCACGATCAGCGGCCGCCCCTCCAGCTCGCCCATCGTCTCCAGCCACATGTTGACCTGGTACGCGGACTCCTTGGAGCCGGAGAAGTACAGCATCACGGTCGGCCGGTAGTCGGCCAGCCAGCCGTCCACCGCCTTGAGCACCTTCTCGGCGGGCGGTACGAGCCGGCTCGGGCGCAGATACGGCAGCAGTCCCATGACATAGCCCGCGGCCAGCACCACCGACAGACCGAGACCCACGAAGCCGTACAGGTTGTCCCGGGTCTCCAGCGTCACCAGCACCCCCACCATGGCGAAGACGTCCAGATGGAGCATCTTCTCGGCGGAGCGGTTGAGCAGCCAGCGCGGCGGTGCGTCGGGGATCCGCAGCGCGCCCAGGTCGATGTTGCGGGTGACCACGGGCAGCTTCCGGCGCAGCCTGAGCAGGGTGACGATCGCGCCGTGCGGGGCCTGGAGCCCGTAGAACGCCAGCACGGCGACCACGGTCACATAGAAGATCCGGTCCTCGCCGAGCCCCGAGCGCGCGACCAGCAGCACCAGCAGCATCTGCCGGATCAGAAAGCGGATCGACAGACCGGCGCGCACCTTGGCGAGCCGGTTCACCAGATAGCTGCCGCGCCGGTGCAGAAAGGTGTCCGCGAGATAGGTCACAGCGGCGGCCGCCGCGAAGAACCAGAGTTGGGGAAGTATCGCGGCGACCATCACGCACGGGAAGGAGATTCCCAGCAGAAGTGCGGCTGCCAGCTCTGCCCCGCTGCCCACACGGGCCAGGCGAATGGCTGTCGAAATCACGGAAAACCTGCTCCAGACCGCGGAAGAACGAGCAAATGGATAAACGGGAAAACGGGGATTATTTCACATCTTCCTGGCGGTCCAGTACGGCGGCGAGCGCCTGCTCGAAATCGGACGCCTCGGAGGCGCCCCGGGTCGGGTCCTGCTGCCGTACGTCGATGACATGGCCGGTCAGCTCGGACAGCAGCACATCGAGCGAGGTCCTGGCGACGGCCTCGGAGGAGAGCAACGATCCCTCGGGCTCCTGGCCGAACGCCCTGGTGCGCATCGGGGTGGCCGTGCGCTCGGGATTCACGCAATTGACCCGGATCCCGTCGGCCGCCCATTCGTCGGAGAGCGCCTGGGTGAGATTCACCATGGCCGCCTTCGTCGACGAGTAGAGGCTGTATTCGGCGCGCCCGCGCGTATAGCTGCTGGAGGTGTAGAGCAGGAGCTGGCCCTTGGTCTCGGCAAGGTATTTGTACGAGGCGCGGGCGATCTGCACCGGTGCCAGATAGTTGACGTTCAGCGCTTCCTGAATGGTGGTGTTGTCCGTCTCGGCCAGCTTGCCGATACGGAGCACGCCCGCGGTGTTGATCACGTAGTCGATACGGCCGGTCTCGGCATAGGCGCGGGAGAGCGCGTCGTCGACATGTTCCGGGTTCTCGACATGCGTACCGGTCGTGGAGCGCCCCAGCGCGTAGACCGCCGCGCCGAAGTCCTGCGCGAGCTGCGCGATGTCCGCACCGATGCCGTACGAGCCGCCGAACACGACCACGGTCCTGCCGGTCAGCAGCTCCCGGTAGGAGTCGTCCGAGGACTGCTGCGGGGCGGTGGCGGAGGCGAGCTGGAAGAGCTTGTCGGCGATGAAGACATCGACCGGCTGCGTCACCTTCATATTGAACTCGTCGCCCGCCACCACATGGATCGGCACGTCCGGCAGATACCTCAGCACCACCGAACAGTCGTCGGTCGCCTGGAAGTTGGGGTCACCGGCGGCGATCTCGTACGCCCTGCGGATGGTGGAGAGCTTGAACGCCTGCGGGGTCTGGCCGCGCCGCAGCCGGGACCGGTCGGGGACGTCCGTGATGAACTCGCCGTCCTCGCCGTGCGTACGGGTCACGATGATCGTGTCCGCGGACGGGATCGCCACATCCACGGCCTGGTAGCGCTCCAGCGCCTCCACACAGTCCTTGATCACATGCTGCGAGAGCAGCGGGCGCACGGCGTCGTGGAAGAGGACATTGCGGTCCTCGCCGTCCGCCAGACCCTCGCTGAGGGCCGCGATGGCGCGCTCGGTGGTCTCGTTCCGTGTCGAGCCGCCCTCGATGATCCTGCTGACCTTGGCGAGACCGGCCTTGGCGACGATCTTCTCCACGTCCGGCACATAGCCGGGAGCCATCAGCACGATGACATCGTCGATCGAGTCGCTCCGCTCGAACACCGACAGTGTGTGCTCGATGACCGCCTTCCCCGCGATCTTCAGCAACTGCTTCGGGATCGACAGGCCCACTCGCTGACCGGTGCCGCCCGCCAGGACGACGGCGGTGGTACGGGGCTTCGCGGGCGACGCGGGAGTTGCAGACACAGAACTGACCTACCTTGCGGGCTCAGAGGATGAGGCGATGGTCCCACCCGCGGCAATCCTCTCGCAAGGTGGACCACAGCCCAGCGACATCGGCACGCAACCCCTGATTCACCTGGGAACACTAGTACACCACTCTGCGTGCACCGAATTGCCGGACGGGTTATTCAAGCCCGTCCGGCGATTGAGGACAAACCCGACAACCGGCCGGGTCCGGTGAACGTAAGGTGTACGCCCGGTACGCGAAGCGTGGCCCGGGAGGGGTGCGCGCCTTAGAAGGGATGGAACGCGTCGTACTCCCGCTGCGCCTCGTCCCGCTCCGCGTCCCGGTCCCTGCGCCGCTGCGCGGCCGGCCTCGGCGCCTCAAGACGGTGGTCCTCGCCACGCCGTCCGAGCATCTCCGCGCCCGCCATCATCGTCGGCTCCCAGTCGAAGACGACCGCGTTGTCCTCCGCCCCGATGGCCACCCCGTCGCCCGCCTTCGCACCAGCCTTCATCAGCGCGTCCTCGACCCCGAGCCGGTTGAGCCGGTCCGCGAGATAGCCGACGGCCTCGTCGTTGTTGAAGTCGGTCTGGCGCACCCAGCGCTCGGGCTTCTCGCCGCGCACCCGGTAGATCCCGTCGTCCTCCAAGGTGACGGTGAACCCCGCGTCGTCGACGGCCTTCGGCCGGATGACGATCCGGGTCGCCTCTTCCTTCGGCTTCTCGGCGCGCGCCTGCGCGACGATCTCGGCGAGCGCGAACGACAGCTCCCTGAGCCCCGAATGGGCCACCGCCGACACCTCGAAGACCCGGTAGCCGCGCTGTTCGAGCTCGGGCCTGATCATCTCGGCCAGGTCCCGGCCGTCCGGGATGTCCACCTTGTTGAGGACGACGACCCTCGGCCGGCCGCCCAGACCCCCGTACTGCGTCAGCTCCTCCTCGATCACGTCGAGGTCGGTGACCGGGTCGCGGTCGGACTCCAGCGTCGCCGTGTCCAGCACATGGACGAGCACCGAGCAGCGCTCGACATGGCGCAGGAACTCCAGCCCCAGACCACGCCCCTGGCTGGCGCCCGGGATCAGCCCCGGGACGTCCGCGATGGTGTAGACGGTCGAACCGGCCGTGACCACGCCCAGGTTGGGCACGAGCGTGGTGAACGGATAGTCCGCGATCTTCGGCTTGGCGGCGGAGAGCACCGAGATCAGCGAGGACTTGCCGGCGCTCGGATAGCCGACGAGCGCCACATCGGCGACCGTCTTCAGCTCCAGCACGACCTCGCCCGCCGTGCCGGGCTCGCCGAGCAGCGCGAAACCGGGGGCCTTGCGCCGGGCCGAGGCCAGCGCGGCGTTGCCGAGCCCGCCACGGCCGCCCTCGGCGGCGACATAGGTGGTGCCCTGCCCGACCAGGTCGGCGAGGACATTGCCCTGCCGGTCGAGGACGACCGTACCGTCGGGCACCGGCAGGACCAGGTCCTGGCCGTCCTTGCCCGAGCGGTTGCCGCCCTCGCCGGGCTTGCCGTTGGTGGCCTTGCGGTGCGGCGAGTGGTGGTAGTCCAGCAGGGTCGTGACGGACTGGTCGACGACCAGGATCACATCACCGCCGTGCCCGCCGTTCCCGCCGTCCGGGCCGCCGAGCGGCTTGAACTTCTCCCGGTGTACGGAGGCGCAGCCGTGGCCTCCGTTACCCGCGGCCACATGCAGCTCGACGCGGTCCACGAAGGTGGTCATGGGGTGCCTCCCGTACGTACGTACATCTCTGACGCGTGCAACATGCGAAGGGCGGACCCGCTTCCCGGCCGGGAAGTGAGGTCCGCCCTCGCGAGGTGAAACGCTCCGCCGCGCAGTGCTGCCGAACAGCTCTGCCGAGCAGAGGAGAACCGCTCTACGGCTGCCGGATTACGCGGCGACCGGAACGATGTTCACAACCTTGCGGCCACGGCTGGTGCCGAACTCCACCACGCCCGCGTTCAGCGCGAACAGCGTGTCGTCGCCGCCACGGCCGACGCCGGAGCCCGGGTGGAAGTGGGTGCCGCGCTGGCGGACGATGATCTCACCGGCGTTGACGACCTGACCGCCGAAGCGCTTCACGCCGAGCCGCTGAGCGTTCGAGTCGCGCCCGTTCCGGGTGGACGATGCGCCCTTCTTGTGTGCCATGTCTCCTCAGTCCCTTACTTCGCGGCCGCGGGGATACCGGTGACCTTGATCGCCGTGTACTGCTGACGGTGACCCTGGCGACGGCGGTAGCCGGTCTTGTTCTTGTAGCGCAGGATGTCGATCTTCGCGCCCTTGTGGTGGTCCACGACCTCGGCCGTGACCTTGATGCCGTCCAGCACCCACGGGTCGCTGGTCACGGCGTCGCCGTCGACCACGAGCAGGGTCCTGAGCTCCACCGTGTCGCCGACCTTGGCGGTGGAAATCTTGTCAACCTCAACGATGTCGCCGACAGCAACCTTGTGCTGGCGGCCACCGCTGCGCACGATGGCGTACACGCGGATCTCACTCTCGCTCGGAACGGAACCCCTGATGCCAGCCGCCCACACGGGCCGGGGCCCATGGCGGTCCTGACAGGACGAGCGGCCTCCCCCGGAGTCCGGGAGGTGGGTGCTCAGGAGTGGGCGCGCACAGGAGCACGCCGAAGGTTCAGACTACGGGCCCGCCCTCGGGAGGGTCAAACCAGCCTCCTCGCACCGGACGGGACGGCCGTATGGGCCGTCCCGTCCGACGTCGAGCACACCTCCGTACGGCGTCCCGGACAGATCCGGGACGCGTCCGGGGCCTCAGTCCTCCGTGGTGGCGCTGACGCCCGAGGGCGTCTGCTGCTCCGCCGCCGCGGTCTTCTTGGCCGCCGACTTCGCGGCCGTCTTCTTGACCGTCGTCTTCTTCGCCGCGGCCTTCTTGGCCGTCGTCTTCTTGGCGGCGGCCTTCTTCGTGGTGGCCTTCTTGGCGGCGGTCTTGCGTGCCGTCTTCTTGGCCGGTGCGGACGCCTCTTCCGGGGCGTCCTGGGCACCCGCGTCCTGAGGCTCCGCCACGGACGACGTCCCGGCGGCCTCGTCGGACGTGCCGGCGACCTCGTCGGATCCCGCGGACGTGGCGCCCGACGCGGCCGAGGCCACCACCACGACCGCTCCGTCCTCCCCGCCCGACGGCGGTCCCGCCGGTGCGGTGACCTTGCGGGTCACCCGGCGCCGCGCCCGCGGCGGAGCCACGACCGGCGCCTCCTCGGCGACGGCCACGGGCGCCCCGGCCCCGGCCGCCTCGGCGGCCACCAGCTCGGACACCAGCTCAGGACCGGCCGGCGCGGGTACGGACTCGGGCGCGGGCAGCACCACCTCGGCCACCGCCGCCGCGTCCACGGCCTTCGGCGAACCGGCCGGAGCCGTCGCCTTGCGCGTGGCCCGGCGGCGCGTACGGGCCTTGGGGACCTCCGCCGCTTCCACCAGCGCCTCGGGCTCGGCCTCCGGTGCGGACAGAGCGGCCTCGACCTCGACAGGCGTCTCCGGCTCCACGGCCTTGGGCACGCCGGCCGGAGCGGTCGCCTTACGGGTGGCCCGGCGCCGCGAACGGCCCCGTACCGCCGCCTCCGCCTCGGCGACGCTGCTGTACAGCTCCTCGTCCGGAGCGAAGGCGGGCTCGGCCAGCGCGGCCGGAGCCGCCACCTCCGCCGCTACCTCGGCCTCGCTCTCCTGCTCGGTCCCGGTCTCCGCCACGATCTCCACGGGCTCGTGCTCATGGTCGTGCTCGTGGTCCGCACCGGCTCCGCCGCGACCGCGCTTCTTGGACCGCTTGCCGTTCCCGCCGCCACCGGCCGCCGTCGGCTGTTCCATGTGCACGATCACACCGCGGCCGTTGCAGTGGACACAGGTCTCGGAGAAGGACTCCAGCAGCCCCTGCCCGACCCGCTTCCGGGTCATCTGCACCAGGCCCAGCGAGGTGACCTCGGCGACCTGGTGCTTCGTACGGTCACGGCCCAGGCACTCCAGCAGCCGCCGCAGCACCAGATCCCGATTGGACTCCAGCACCATGTCGATGAAGTCGATGACGACGATCCCGCCGAGGTCGCGCAGCCGGAGCTGGCGCACGATCTCCTCGGCCGCCTCCAGGTTGTTCCTGGTGACGGTCTCCTCGAGATTGCCGCCCTGCCCGGTGAACTTCCCGGTGTTGACGTCGACCACGACCATGGCCTCGGTCTTGTCGATCACCAGCGAGCCGCCGCTGGGCAGCCAGACCTTGCGGTCCAGCGCCTTCATGAGCTGCTCGTCGATCCGGTACGTCGCGAAGACGTCGACCTCGCTCGTCCAGCGCGACAGCCGGTCGGACAGGTCCGGCGCGACATGCGTGACATAGCCGTGGATGGTCCGCCACGCCTCGTCGCCGCTCACGATGACCTTCGTGAAGTCCTCGTTGAAGATGTCGCGGACGACCCGGACGGTCATGTCGGGCTCACCGTAGAGAAGGGTCGGCGCGTTGCCGCTCTTCGCCTTCTTCCTGATGTCCTCCCACTGCCCCTGGAGCCGTTCGACGTCGCGGCGCAGCTCGTCCTCGCTGGCGCCCTCGGCGGCCGTACGGACGATGACGCCCGCGTCCTCGGGGACGATCTTCTTGAGGATGGTCTTCAGCCGCGCCCGCTCGGTGTCGGGCAGCTTGCGGCTGATGCCGGTCATCGAGCCCTCGGGCACATAGACCAGATAGCGGCCGGGCAGCGACACCTGGCTGGTGAGCCGGGCGCCCTTGTGCCCGATGGGGTCCTTCGTCACCTGGACGAGTACGGACTGTCCGGACTTGAGGGCGCTCTCGATCCGACGCGGCCCGTTGGCCATGCCGAGCGCCTCGAAGTTGACCTCACCCGCGTACAGGACGGCGTTGCGCCCCTTGCCGATGTCGACGAAGGCGGCCTCCATGGACGGCAGTACGTTCTGGACCTTGCCCAGATACACATTGCCGACGTAGCTGGTGGCCTGCTCCTTGTTGACGTAGTGCTCGACGAGCACATTGTCTTCGAGGACGCCGATCTGGGTCCGCTCACCGCTCTGGCGGACGACCATCACACGCTCGACGGCCTCGCGGCGCGCGAGGAACTCCGCCTCCGTGATGATCGGCACCCTGCGGCGGCCCTGCTCGCGCCCCTCGCGGCGGCGCTGCTTCTTGGCCTCCAGCCGGGTCGAGCCCTTGATGGACTGGACTTCGTCACCGCCGGAGCCGGCCTCGGTGTCCTTGCCGCGCCGCTCGCGCGGCTCGCGGACCTTGACGACCGTACGCTCCGGGTCGTCGCCGCCCGTGTCGGCCTCGGCCGCGCCGTCACCGCTGCGGCGGCGACGCCGACGGCGGCGACGGCTGCTGGACGAACCGCCGCCCCCGGACGACTCCGGTGCCGCGGCGCCCTCGTCCTCGTGCTCCTCGTCGTCGTTGTCGCTCTCGCGGTCCGTGTCCTCGGCGGCGGGCTCGTCCTGCTGCTCGTCCGTGGTCTCGTCGGCCTCGGCGGACTCGCCGCGGCGGCGGCGCCGGCCGCCCCTGCGGCGACGGCGCGAGGGACGGTCCTCGTACTCGTCGGAGTCGTCGCCTTCGGCGGACTGCTCCGCCTCGGCGCCGGACTCGTCCGGCTGCTCACTGAGCGTGTCCTCCACGGCCGGCGCGCTCTCGGCGGGCTCGGCGTGCTCGCCGCGGCGGCGGCGCCGACGGCGGCCGGACGGCTCCGGCGCGGCGGCCGGCTCGGGCGCCGAGGCGCTCTCGTGCACGGGGTCGTCGGCGTCGTCGGCGTAGCGGTCGTCGAAGTCGTCGACGGCCGGGTCGGTGTCGTACGTGTCGTCGTACGCGGGCCGGGCGGCGGCAGCGGCAGCCGCGGTCTCCGGCGTCTGGAACATCGGCTCGGTGAAGACCGGCGCCTGGAAGACGGCGACGGCGGGCCGGACGGCACGGCGGCGCGTGCGTTCGGGCGCCTCGGCCTCCTGCACCGCCGCGACGGCGGTCACCGGATCGGGCTCGGGGGCGGTCTCGGGCGCGATGACCCTGCGGCGCGTACGGCCACGGCCCGCGGCCTTCTCGGCGGCCCTGACCTGCTCCTCGTCGGCGCTGATCTGCGCAACCGTGTCCTGCGGCAGCCCCTCGCCCTGCTGGCTCGCGCTCACCTCGGCGCCCGGCGCACCTGCGGGCGCGGTGGCCCTGCGGGCGCGGCGGCGCGTACGGGTGACGGGCGCGGGCTCCTCGTTGACGGCCTCGGCGGCCTCGGCCTGCTCGGCGGCGGCCTCGGGAACGACGGTCCCGGCGGACTCGACAGCGGGCTCGGCGGCGGTGGGCTCGGTGACGGTGGCCTCGGGCGCGGTGGCCTTACGCGTGGCACGCCGCCTGGTACGGGCGGGGGGCGCCGGCTCGGCGGCGGGCTCCTCCGAGGCAGCGGCCTCAGCGGCCCCGGCCGGCTCAGCGGCCTCGGCGGTCACCTCGGGAGCCGCGCTCTTACGGGTCGCACGCCGCCGGGTACGCGGCGCGGCGGGCTCCGGCGCGGCGGGCTCCTCCTGTGCGGCAGCCTCAGCGGTCTCAGCCGGCTCGGTCGCGGCAGACGTCCCCGCACTCTCCGTGCTCTCCGTCGCGGTCACCTCGGGAGCCGGCGCCGTGACCTTGCGCGTCGCACGACGGCGCACCCGCGGCGGCGCGGGCTCCTCGACGACGACGGCAGCGGCAGCCGCCTCGGTCTCTTCGGCGTCCTCGGTCTCAGCGGGTTCCACGGCCTCGGCCGCCTCAGCGGCCGGTATGGCCGGCACGACCGTCTCGGCCGCGGTCACGGCCTCCGCGGCCTCGGCCCCGGCCGGCGGCCCGGCGGGCCGGGACGCGGCGCGGCGCCTGCGGCGCGGCGGCAGCGTGTCGCTGGGGGTGTCGTTCTGAACCGGCTGTTCGCTCTGGTCGCTCTGCGCCGGCTGTTCGGTCTGTTCGTTGTCGGTGGTGTCCCCGGGCGTCCCGGGTTCGATGGGCTCAAGCATGCGGGGGTTTCTCCCGTCACGCTCCCGGGCGCCGCGCCTGGTCCGGTCCGGCCGCGGCCCGCGCAGTGCGCGAATGCCGCCGTCCGGGGCGCGGGCGCCGCACGGGAGCTGTTATGTCTGGCTCGCCGGTTCCCTGCGCGCTGTACGCACGGCCTGGCGAAAGTCTTCTGGTCATCGCGCTGCCCGACCCAGGTGGCTCCCGAGTCCCAGGGCTGCGCTACAACGACCGCCTATGCGGAACCTGCACCTTCCGGCGCCTTCGCGGCGGCGAGTACGGCGGCCTCGGATGGGGCGGGCCGCACTGCCTCGCGGTCGGGCGCGAGCGGGTCGGTCACCGTGCCGGACTCCTCGTCGAAGAGCCCCTGCGCCAGCCTGGTCACCGCAGCGGGGACCGGCGGCGCCAGGTCGGCCACAGCTCGGAGACCGGACAGGACGTCGTCGGGTCGTACGGCGGGTGTTGCGTGCCGAACAACCAGGCGCAGTATCGCACAGGGCGCGTCCCCCGGCCTATCGGCCTGTGGACAACCCGCCTCCAGTGCGATCACGGCGGACCGTGCGTCGAAGGTCCGCAGACCGCTCTTCGTACGGCGCTCCACCTCGACCGACCCGGCTGCGAGGAACGCCGCCACGGCCCGCTCGGCCGCCTCGGGCTCGACCCCGTCCAGCCGCAGCTCCCACACGGAAGCGGTCAGCCGGTCGGCGAGCCCCGACGTACGGGCCTCGACGGCGTCGATGATGTCGAGCCCGGCCGGCAGCGACTCGTCCAGCAGCTCGCGCAGCCTGTCCGGGTCACGGGCCTCCGCCAGGGCGATCTCCAGGAACTCGGCCTCGCTGCCGGTGCCGGTGGGTGCGGCATTGGCGTACGACACCTTCGGATGCGGGGTGAACCCCGCCGAGTACGCCATGGGTACGTCGGCGCGGCGCAATGCCCGCTCGAAAGCGCGCTGGAAGTCACGGTGGCTGGTGAACCGGAGGCGGCCTCGCTTGGTGTAGCGCAGTCGGATGCGCTGCACCGCCGGTGCGGGCGGCGGACCTTCGGGCTGTCGCTTGCCCAGTGCTTCTTCTCCTCGGTGCGGGCGGTACGCGGTGACGCGCCGCCCTCGGACATGGGGGCCATCCCCCAGGGGACGATCGTTGTACTACCCAGAGTACGCGCACGGGCCCCCAGGAGTTCCCCAGGCTCGTCCCCCCTGCCCGCCCCGTACTGATGACGACCGACGGATGACGACTACGTGACGACCGTCAGCGTGACGACGGTCGGCTATGTGACGACCGTCGGTTACTTGACGACCGTCAGCGGCAGCAGCTTCTTGCCCGTCGGGCCGATCTGGATCTGCGTGTCCATCTGCGGGCACACACCGCAGTCGAAGCACGGCGTCCAGCGGCAGTCCTCGACCTCCGTCTCGTCGAGCGCGTCCTGCCAGTCCTCCCAGAGCCAGTCCTTGTCGAGACCGGAGTCCAGGTGGTCCCAGGGCAGGACCTCCTCGTAGGTGCGCTCGCGCGTGGTGTACCAGGCGACGTCCACGCCGTACTCCGGCAGGGCCTTCTCCGCGCAGGCCATCCAGCGGTCGTACGAGAAGTGCTCGCGCCAGCCGTCGAAGCGGCCGCCGTCCTCGTACACCGCGCGGATCACCGCGCCGACGCGCCGGTCGCCGCGCGAAAGCAGGCCCTCGACGATGCCGGGCTTGCCGTCGTGGTAGCGGAAGCCGATCGAGCGGCCGTACTTCTTGTCGCCGCGGATCTTGTCCCGGAGCTTCTCCAGACGCGCGTCGGTCTCCTCGGCGCTGAGCTGCGGCGCCCACTGGAACGGGGTGTGCGGCTTGGGCACGAAGCCGCCGATCGACACCGTGCAGCGGATGTCGTTCTGCCCGGAGACCTTGCGGCCCTCGGCGATGACCTTGACGGCCATGTCGCCGATCTGGAGGACGTCCTCGTCGGTCTCGGTCGGCAGGCCGCACATGAAGTACAGCTTCACCTGGCGCCAGCCGTTGCCGTACGCCGTGGAGACCGTACGGATCAGGTCCTCCTCCGAGACCATCTTGTTGATGACCTTGCGCATCCGCTCGGAGCCGCCCTCGGGCGCGAAGGTCAGCCCGGACCTGCGGCCGTTCCTGGTCAGCTCGTTGGCCAGGTCGACATTGAACGCGTCGACACGGGTGGACGGCAGGGAGAGGCCGATCTTGTCCTCCTCGTACCGGTCGGCGAGCCCCTTGGCGATGTCGCCGATCTCGCTGTGGTCGGCGGAGGACAGCGAGAGCAGCCCGACCTCCTCGAAGCCGGTCGCCTTCAGCCCCTTCTCGACCATCTCGCCGATACCGGTGATGCTACGCTCGCGCACCGGACGCGTGATCATGCCGGCCTGGCAGAAGCGGCAGCCGCGCGTACAGCCGCGGAAGATCTCCACGGACATCCGCTCATGAACGGTCTCGGCGAGCGGTACGAGCGGCTGCTTCGGGTACGGCCACTCGTCGAGGTCCATCACGGTGTGCTTGGACACCCGCCACGGCACGCCCGACCTGTTCGGTACGACACGGGCGATCCGGCCGTCCGGCAGGTACTCGACGTCGTAGAAGCCGGGGACGTACACCCCGCCGGTCTTCGCGAGCCGGAACAGGACCTCCTCGCGCCCGCCGGGCCTGCCCTCGGCCTTCCAGGCACGGATGATCTCCGTGATCTCCAGGACGGCCTGCTCGCCGTCGCCGATGACCGCGCAGTCGATGAACTCGGCGATCGGCTCGGGGTTGAAGGCCGCGTGGCCGCCCGCGAGGACGATGGGGTGGTCGACGGTACGGTCCCGGGCCGCGAGCGGAATGCCCGCGAGGTCCAGGGCGGTGAGCATGTTCGTGTAGCCCAGCTCGGTGGAGAAGCTCATCCCGAGGACGTCGAAGGCGGAGACCGGCCGGTGCGAGTCGACCGTGAACTGCGGGACCCGATGCTCGCGCATCAGCGCTTCGAGGTCCGGCCAGACGCTGTACGTACGCTCCGCGAGCACGCCCTCGCGCTCGTTCAGTACCTCGTACAGGATCATGACGCCCTGGTTGGGCAGCCCCACCTCGTACGCGTCCGGGTACATCAGCGCCCAGCGGACATCGCAGGAGTCCCAGTCCTTGACGGTGGAGTTCAGCTCGCCGCCCACATATTGGATCGGTTTCTGCACATGCGGGAGCAGGGCTTCGAGCTGTGGGAAGACCGATTCAGGCATCACAGATCTTTCGTGGACCGGGTGGGTGGACCGGGTGCGTTGACCAGCCGGCCGGACCGGGCGGACCGGCGGCGCTGGCCATCCAGCGTACCCCGGCACCACATCGGCCCCGACCCGTCGCCGAGCCCCGGCCCGGCCCCCCGCCGGGC
>NZ_LATD01000097.1 GCF_000981895.1 Streptomyces odonnellii
GACCAGCAAGATCCACCTGGCCTGCGACGCCTTCGGGCGGCCGCTGGCCTTCGTGGTCACGGGCGGGAACACCAACGACTGCACGCAGTTCACCGCCCTGATGGAGGCAATCCGGGTGCCTCGCATGGGAGCAGGGCGGCCCCGGGTGCGGCCCGCACACGTTCTGGGCGACAAGGGCTACAGCTCCCGCGCCATACGGACCTGGCTGCGGCACCGGGGCATCCCACACACCATTCCCGAGCGGGCCGACCAGGTCCGCAACCGGCTCCGCCGCGGCAGCCGCGGCGGACGTCCGCCGGCCTTCGACAAGCAGCTCTACAAGCGGCGTAACGTCGTGGAACGGTGCTTCAACCGCCTGAAGCAATGGCGCGGGATCGCGACCCGCTACGAGAAGACCACCGAGTCCTACCAGGCAGCCGTCACCCTCGCCTCGCTCCTGATGTGGGCGTGACATTTGAAGACACGCCCTAGCACCACGCCCTGGACAACGGCGCACGCCAGCAGCAGGTGAGGGAGGCCGGCGGCGGGTACGGCGGCGACGAGGATTCCGGCAACGGGGAACGGCAGCAGGAGCAGGATGATCGTGACCGCAAGGGTGGAGCCGAACGCACGGGCGGGGATGAGACGGCCGCGCAGGGTCCGCAGGACTACGGTCAGCACCCCGTCGGCGGCCATCAGCACCGCGACCACCACGGTGTAGGCGCGGAAGCCGGGCACGAAAGCGATGGCCAGGCATGCCGCGGTGGAGAGCGTGGCGGCTGCCGCACCGACCGGCCACACCTGCCACCGCCCGATCGCGCGGTGGGCGGCCCACACAGCGAACAGGGAGGCAACGGCCGCCAGGCTCCACATCGTCCCCACCTCCACACCCGACCGGTGGTACTGGTGAATCACCGTGATGGGAGTGGCGGCCTGGAGCACACCGAGAGAGAGATTGGAGGCGGCGAGACCGCCGATCAGCCAGCCCAGAGGGGGAATGCTGCGCATGGTCCGCCAGCCGGTCAGCAGGCTGCTGGGAACCGGACGGTGATCCACCGGGCCACTGTGCCCCTGCGCACCGGCCGTCGCAGTCACAGCCAGCGCCGCGATCACGGCCATCAGCAGGGGCGGTCCGGACAGGAGCAGGAGACCGCCGAGAAGCGGTCCGAGCAGCAGGGCGCCCTGGTCGATACCGGTCTGCACCGCTTGGACCCGGTGCGCTCGTTCGCCGGGCCGACGGCCGGCTGCGGCGCCGAGGGTTTCGACCGCGACGAAGGACACCTCGGCCACCAGACCCGAAACAGCCCCGAAGGTCATGACGACCCAGGTGGTCGCCGTACCGGTCGCGGGCAGAGCCAGCAGGACCCCGCCGACCACCGCGACCACGGCGGCGCGGACGAGGTTGGCGGTACGGAAGGCCCGGCCGGCACCCCACCGGTCCACGAGCGATCCGGCGAACGAGAAGGACACCAGGCGCGGTACCCACTGCACAACGAACGCGACGCCCGTCAGCGTCGTCGAGTTGGTTGTGAGGAGCACCAGAAGCGGGATCGCGTACGAGGCCGTCATGCTCGCCAGGCCATCAGCGGCACGGATGAAATACGTACGCGTCAGGCCCGGTGAAGAGGAACGGGAGGAGAGCATCACGGTTCACCGTGTCCGTGGGCTGGGGCCCTGCGCGGGCGACGCGGGCGTGATGGACGCGGGCACCGACACGCCAAGCGAGGCGAGACGTTGGCCGAAGCGGGTGAGGTGGCGCGGGCCGCGCCGGCGACGGGGACCGCGCTGTGGGCGGCGGTCCTGGACCGGTCGCTGCTTTCCCGTTGCGGCGGGCTGTCGAGGATGCGTATCTCCGCAGCCGTTCCGGCCAGTTCCTCTCCGACGGTGGCGAGTTGCTCCGAGGCGGCGGTCAAGCGGTCGGCGAGTTCCCAGGCATCGTCGTCAAGGTCGGTGACCTGTTCCCCGGTGGCTTCGAGGGCCTCCTGAAGCCGGACCAGAACACCGTCGGCCGGATGGAGGAGCTGGTCGATAGCGAGGGCAGCCTCGGTTGCGTTCGCGGCTCCCCGGATGTCGTCCTTCAGCTTGCAGGACGTGCGCTCCGGCAACATAGGTACCGTACGGATCGGTCGGGCTGATCAGCTGGCCGGTATCGAGAGCGGGATCCAACGCAACTTCGTACCGGGCGGCGCGGAGCATCTCAGCCGCATGGAAGGCGATGGCCGTACGGTCTACGGGTGCCGTGGTAGTCGGAAGCCGATGACGGCGGCCGTACCAGTCCTCGATCTGACGGAAACCGGCGTGGGTGAGGAGCGCGGCGGACAGGCCATCGCTGGCGCCCTTGGCCGTGACGCTGCCGCTGGGCTCGATGCTGATCGTGATATTGGGGGCAGGCACGCGTAACTCCTGGAAGCGGGGTGTTGGGTGTGGGGCTGGGGGCAGGTGGCCGAGTTCGGTGGCGATGCGGTGGCATTCGGCCTGGATGCGGAAGGCGTCGCGGTAGGTGTTGTGGAGGCTGCCGTCCTCGCGTGCGAGAGTGGCCACCACGTAGACCCGGTGGGGCTGGTTGCGCAGGGCGATCCAGCGGCAGGCGTCCAGATCGCCGTCCGGGGCGATGCCGGTGGTGACCACCATGCGGTGAGCGACCTCGGCCCACTGGGTGTCGGTCAGGTCGGGGTGGCGGGGGTCGGCACGGACCGAGCAGACCCACACCGGCCGGTCGGGTGCCCGGGTGCCGAGGCGTTCGACGGGCGCGTCGAGGGCGCGGGCCAGGTACGGCGGAGCGTCGCCTTGTGCGGGGACCTCGATCGGGGTGTCGTGGCAGTCGCCCGTGATCAGGCGGGGGTTGATGTGATGGCCGTGCTCGCCCGGCCCGTACAGATAGGCGAGCAGGCCAGCGGTGTGGCCAGTGCGCTGCAGGCGTGCGAACACGGCGTCTACCTCGAAAAGTGCGTAACGGGCCCAGGCCCGGTGGTCGGACGGTCAGGAAGAGGATCCGGAGGTTCCGCGTTTTGGCCCGGCCGGAGATGAGTGGTAGACGCCCGCGGTCAGGGCCGCCCGTCGAGGCGGTCGTCGTAGGCAAACCTCGTGCAGGCGGAGCGCGCGGAGAGGGCGTCGTTGTGCAGGCGGGCCCAGCGGCCGTCCGCGCGGATGACGATGTCGAGCCCGTCGGCGGTGTTACGCAGGGCGACGTGCCCTCCCGGGGCGGGGCACCGGGCGGTGTCAGAAGTGGGGGTTCTCGGCGGGCCGGTCCCGGTCGGTGGCCGCCTGGAGCAGTTCGGACAGGTCGCCGGGCTCGGAGGAGCCTGTCGCGGGAAGCGCCGTGTCCCTCGCAGGTCACGTCTCTTTGTAGGCAGCCGAGGCCGTGAGCCGGTGTCGCGCTCCACGGGGCACGCGGTGTCGCTTTCAGCGCCCCCCGAGGGGGCGCATCGAGTGACGAGAGTCACGCCGGGGCCTGCGCGGGTCGCCCTGAGCCGTTCGGCCGACCGGGCGTTCCGAGCCGTCCGGTCGGCCCCTCGTCCGAGGACTCGGTCCTCCTCCGCCGGCCTTCGGTCCGGGGCTCCGCCTGACCGGGGCGCTACCGCACCTTCGGATGTCACGCCGACCGCGCCACGTCACCGAACAGGCCGCGCAGTAGGCGAATCACGGCGGCCACCGCCATAAACGGCACGGCCAGCATGTTGGCGACCAGAACCCACCACGTGCCCGCCACGACGTTGCGGAACCATTCGCTCGTCAGGTTCTCCTCGGTGCTCTCGGCCACGCCCATGACCCACAAAAGGGTCAGTGGCACCATGACCGACCACAGGAGCCAGAAGCCGCCGATGGCCGCGGTCCAGATCCGGGTGCCGACCACGGGATACCGCTCGACTGGGTGAGCTTGCCTGCGTGGACGAACCGGCGTTCTGTGAGGCGGCCCAGGAGGCGAGCAGTTTCAAACCCTCATCGAAGGGTGAGCCGGGTTCGGCGGTGTAGATGGTGAGGGTGAGTCCGGGCTCGACTGCCATGGCGAGGGCCTCGAAGGCGAGGGTTAGGTCGCCGACGACCGGGTGGTGGAAGCATCTGGTCCCGGTGCCGTGGCGGGTGACGTTGTGGGCGGCCCAGCGGGTCCGGAAGGTGTCACTGCGGGTGGAGAGCTCGCCGACCAGGTCGTGGAGGTCCTTTGAGCTGCCCCGTGCGGGTGCGGCATGCAGTAGCCCCCGAGTCAGTTCACTTTTCTGACTCACTAGGGTACCGTCGAACAAGAGAGTTCGAAAACGGAACTTACTATTGATGCGGGCGGCCCGAGGGCTGTCCCCGCAGTGTGAACAAGGAGCACGTCATGACTTCGATCTTGATCACCGGAGCCTCGAAGGGTGTCGGCCGAGCCACCGCTGCCGAGCTGGCCAGGCGTGGCCACCGCGTGGTCGCCACCGCCCGCGACCCGCGCACCCTGGACGGCCTCGATGTCGCGCAGCGTCTGCGCTTGGACGTCACCGACCAGGCCAGTGTGGATGCCGCTGTCGAGCAGGCTGGCGAGATCGACACACTGATCTCGAATGCGGGTGTGATCTTCCGTGCCGCCGTCGAGGCGAGCCCGCTCGAAGAGATCGAGCGGCTGTACGCCCAGAACACCGTCGGCGCGATCCGCGTCGTGCAGGCACTGCTGCCTCAGATGCGCCGGCGCGGCAACGGCCGCCTGGTGCTCGTCTCCAGCATGGGCGGACGCATCGCCATGCCGGGCAACTCCGCGTACGCGGCCAGCAAGTGGGCGCTGGAAGCGTTCGGCGAGAGTCTCGCCATCGAGCTGTCCAAGCTGGACATCGACGTCACGCTCGCCGAGCCCGGTCCCATCAGCTCCGGCGCACTGGACAACATGACCACGTACGCCCTGGACGACGACCCCTACGCGGCCTTGCTGGAGGGCGGCATTCCGCCGGAGATGATGAGCAGCCCCGAACAGGTGGCATCCGCTCTTGCGGACCTCGTTGAGGCGGACACCGTCCCGCTGCGGGTTCCCATCGGGCCCGTCGCCCAGCACGTCCTCGGCGTCAGGGACGCCGCGCGCTACGACGAGCCCTTCCTCCCGGCCTGAGGCTCGGCTCGTCGTCGGGCCCCCCGGGCAGGGTGCCCGACGACTTCGGTGGTGGCGGCACGCCTGCGCGCCAGATGGGAGGGGTCAGCCAGCTTTGACCGGCGTGGCAGCAGTGGCCGGCAGGCCGTTGCTCGCGATACGGGGCGGCGCGTGCCGCTCTCCCCACTGCCGCAGCATGGACAGGACCGGGATGAGCTCGCGGCCGGCAGCGGTGAGCAGGTACTCGTAGCGCACCGGCCGGTCCTGGTACTTGCTGCGCTCGACGATGCCGACGTCCTCAAGCTTGCGCAGGCGAGCGGTGAGCATCTGGCGCGGGGCCCCGGTGCGGTTCTGGATCTGGTCGAAGCGGCGCACGTCGAAGCCGAGCTCCCGGATCACCAGCAGTGACCATCGGTCACCGACGAGTTCGAGGGCATCGGCGATCGAGCAGACGCGCGTCCCATCACTCGCGAAGATGTCGAATTCGGTTGCCGTCACCGCCGCCTCCTTCTGCTCGGGCTGCTGCCAGTGTAGTCC
Source organism: Streptomyces odonnellii (assembly GCF_000981895.1). GTDB lineage: Bacteria > Actinomycetota > Actinomycetes > Streptomycetales > Streptomycetaceae > Streptomyces > Streptomyces odonnellii. The sequence continues at coordinate 5,567 of NZ_LATD01000097.1, forward strand.
GTATGTTTTTCGAACCCATGGAGTGAGAAGGCGACGAGCGGACCACAGGACCGCAGAGCGCATGCTCGCTAGGAGCTGCACATGACTACGCTGCAAGACTTTCAGACCCTGGCCGGCTCCGCGGACGGCCTCGGAGTGGTCTCGACCCTGCGCGCGAACGGCGCCGTGCACGCGTCAGTGGTCAACCTCGCCGTCGTGCCCCACCCGCTCGACGACGGGAGCGTCGTCGCCTTCGTGACCGCCGGCAAGGTCAAGCTCAACAACCTCAGGGCCCGCCCGCGGCTCGCGGCGACCGCGCGCGTCGGCTGGTCGTGGGCCACGGTGGAGGGCACGGCCGAGATCATCGGCCCTGACGACCACCACCCGGCCTTCGATGCGGAGCGCATCCGCATTCTCCTGAGGCAGATCTTCGTCGCCGCCGGCGGGCGGCACGGGGACTGGGAGGAGTACGACCGCGTGATGGCGGCGGAGCGTCGCGCCGCCGTGCTGGTGAGGCCGCAACGTGTATACGGGGTCGACTGAAGGCCGACTCCACGGCTCGCGAGCGCCTGCTCGACCATCGCCTCACTCGCTTCGCTTTCATACTCGCAATGCCACAATGACGAATAAGTCTAAAAATCGAACCCTGTGCTGGGGTGTCGACCTGCGCACCTCGTCACGTCCAGGCAGCCACCCCGATCCTGAGCTCGCTGTCCCTTGGGAGACTTCCATGCAGTACACGACTTTCGGCCGCACCACTGGCCTTCGCGTGTCCGAGGTGGCGCTCGGTGCCGGCACGTTCGGCACCACAGTCGCCGCCGGCACAGACCGGGACGAGGCCCGCCGCATCCTCGACCGCTTCGCCGACGCCGGCGGCACGTTCATCGACACAGCCGAGAGCTACCAGGGCAGCGAGTCGGAGGAGATCCTCGGCGAACTGCTCACCGGCCGGCGTCACCACTTCACCCTGGCCACCAAGTTCACCTACGGGGTCGGCGTCGACCCGGGGGTGCTGGCCGTGGGCAACAGCCGCCAGAACATGCGACGGGCCGTAGAGGACAGCCTCAAGCGGCTGCGGACCGACCACATCGACCTGCTGTGGGTCCACATGCCCGACACCGTGACCCCCATGGACGAGATCGTGCGGGGCCTGGAAGACCTGGCCCGGCGCGGCCTGATCCTGCACGCCGGACTGTCCAACTTCCCCGCCTGGCGCACCTCCCGCGCGGTCACCCTGGGCGAGCTGCGGGGCCAGGCACCGGTCATCGGCGTGCAGTTCGAGTACAGCCTTGTGGAGCGCACCGCGGATCGTGAGATCCTCCCCATGGCCGAAGCGCTCGGCCTCGGCGGCGCACTGTGGTCGCCCCTGGGCGGCGGGCTCCTCACGGGCAAGTACCGCACAAGCAGCGAAGGGCGCCTGAGTGACTGGGGCCGCATCGTTCACACCGAGGACACGCAACGCAAGACGGCCGTCGTGGACAGGGTCCTCGCCGTCGCCAAGGAAACCGGCGTGCCTGCCGCTCAGGTCGCGGTCGCCTGGGTCCGCGAGTTCGCCTCTCGTGCCGCCACCCCGCTGGTTCCGGTGATCGGACCGCGCACCCTGCCACAGTTGGAGGACTACCTGGCCGCGCTCGACGTGCAGCTCGACGCTGCCCAGTATGAGCGCTTGGACGAGGTCAGCAGCGTCTCACTGGGCCAGCCCCACGAAGTGGCGGCCGCATCCGTCCCCAGGCTCCTCGGTGGCGATGTCAGCCAGTTCCGCGCCCCGATCGTGCCCGTCGCCTGAGGCGATCCGCCTGGCGGCCCAGGGGCAGTCCCTGCTTAGGGGCAACCCCTGGGCGCAGGCCCGCTGTTCGGGTGCCTCAAGCCGTGATGCGCGCGCCGACCTCTCCGTGGAAGGAGACGATCTCGCGTGCGGCCAGCTCAGGGTGCTCAAAGAGCGCCATGTGTCCGCCGTCGACGACCTGGTGCCGCAACGGATGCAACAGCTCCAGTACGCGCGATAGCTCCCGGACCGGAAGTAGATGAACCACCCGAACCAGCGATAGCGCCAGACGTGTTGCGCTTACTACGCTCAGGCGCACAGCGCTGAGCTGCATCAACCGTCGAGACGTCGCCATGCAACAGCTCAGCCCCCAGAGAACTGCCGTCAGCGACGTGGATCTCGTGCAGGCGCACAGAGTGCTCCTCCGTGGCCGCGTACAGCCTGATCGGCAGCGCGACCAGTCCGAACTGGATCGTGCCGGACCACGTCGCCTTCACCCGTCTACTCGGCGCGCTCGGTCTGGTCCTCAACGCCATCGTGCTGTGGACCACGAAGTACATCGACGCCGCCGTCGAGGCGCTCCGTGCCGAGGGCCACGAGATCCGAGACGAGGACATCGCCCGCCTGTCCCCGCTCAAGCACCGGAACCTGAACCTGCTCGGCCGCTACAGCTTCACCGCCTCTACCCCGGCCGCCAGCGCCCTGCGCCCGCTGCGCGACCCGGATACGCCGGAGCTGGACGAGGACGAGTCGGCGGCCGACTGAAGCGGGCCTGTCAGCCGGCGGGCACCAGCGCGGCGTCGTACTGCTCGACGATCCAGGGCAGCACCACGCAGGAGAGCAGGAACCAGTCTCTGTAGCGGCACAGGTCCCAGTCGCGGACCGGGAAGTGGAACTCGGAGGCCGTGAACTCCTCCAAGGAGTCCCCCAAGGGGCCGGTCTGCGTCAACGCCGCCCTCGAACCGGCCCAGCGTGCGCATCAGATGCACCTCGGTGTCGAACTCCGCCCAGCTGAAGCCCGAGAACAGCCACTCCTCGGCTTCTTCGGCCCGGTGTGGTCGTCGGCTACCGCGAGGGCATGGAGGACCAGCTCGGCGTCCTCGGCCTGGGCACCGGGCCAAGGCGTGCGCGTGCTGGTCGAGCCTCAGACCCCCGCGGCCTCGCCAGCCGGCCGTGTCGCGCCGAACTCGGCGGCGGCGAGGACAGAGTCCAGTCGGGCTCGCGTGGCGGCAAGGTCCCGCATGTGATCGTCGAGGCGGTCCCGCTCCGCGCGAAGCCGGGCGATCATCTCCAGGCCGGCGATACCGGTGTGCACGCACGGCAGGAACTCCACGATCGTCCGGCTGCTCAGCCCGGCAGCGTAGAGGAGCTGGATCCACCGCACTCGCTCGACCGTGTCCGGGGTGTAGAGGCGCTGCCCGCCTGTGCTGCGGCTCGACGCGATGAGCTGCTGCTGCTCGTAGTAGCGCAGCGCCCGCGTGCTCACTCCTGCGGCCGATGCCACCTCGCCGATTCGCATCCCGTCGCTCCATCTGCTCCGTATGCCGCTGGGTCCCGGTTGCTGTCGGGCCGTCCCGGGGTTCGTCACCCGACTTGCCTTTGACGTTAACGTCAACTTTTACACTCCGGTAGGCGGCCATCAGCACCGGCGGAACCGACCATGACGGAGTAGGACCTCATGAGCACTGACGACACGATGCCCGACGGCCTCATCCCCGCCGCCATCCTTGCCTCGGACACGCCAGTCGCGGTATATAGATACGCCCGGGCCAAGGCGGGCGGGGAGGGCCGGATGCTGGGCGAGATCCAGGCGATCATCGGCCTCACCCGCAAGGAGGACGGATGCGAGCAGTACGTGGTGCACACCACGCCGGACCAGCCGGGCGCCTTCGCCTTCTACGGGCGCTGGTCCTCCGGCGCCCACCTGCTGGCGCACGTTTCGCAGCCGTTCATGCAGACGTACTTCGCCGCCATCGCGGGCCTGGTCGAGAGGGAACTGGAGGCCCACTGGCTGCACCCCCTCTCCTGACCCACGGCACACGGCTGGCCCCGCGCTACGCGGGGCCAGCCGCATCCGGATCGCCGTCCGCGATGGCGCGGCATGCGGGCAGAGGTATGGCTGCTGGCCGGTCCACGCTGCGGGCCGCCTGCCGGCAAACGTTTGACGACAGGCAGCCGACGCGTCCAATGAACCCCTGCAATCCGGGGGTTCGAGGCGGCGCGGATCCAATCAGATCCGATGCTGATTGATGACAGGGTTTGACGACAGACAGGGTCCATTCCTCGGTACGGAAGGGGTCCTCGGTGGCGAACCTGGTCTACAAGCGGGTCTCGACCGATCAGCAGTCGACCGCCCGGCAGGACCTCGTCCTGGACGAGGCAGGCATCAAGGACCCGGTCGTCTTCGAGGAGGCCCCGGGCACCTCCAGCCGCCTCCATCCCCTCCAGCGCTCGAAGTTCCGCGAACTGCTCACCTACACGCGGCCGGGCGACACCGTGCACATCTCCGAGAGGTTCCGCCTCGTGCGCGGCACGGGGCACATCCGACAGTGCCTCGGCCACCTCCGCGTACAGATGGGCGACGTTGTGGGCCGGCGCTCCGGCCAGCTCCGGGAACCGGTCGTACCCGGCGGGAGGCTTGAGCGGCGACAGGGTCTCCTGGTCGCGCGCCCCTTCGACGGCCAGCGCGGCACTCATGGGCAGGCCGATGTCCCCGGTGATCCGCAGGGATCCCCGGGTTCCGTCGATCTCCCAGACGAACGGCGTCGTCCGTAGCGCGCCTCCCGGGAATGCATGCAGCGCTGGTCCCTGCTGATCATCCGGGACGCCTTCTACGGCCGGACCACCTTCAGCGAGTTCCGCGCCTCGCTCGGCATCTCCACCGACGTCCTGACCGCCAGGCTCAACACACTCGTCGAGGAGGGGATCCTGGAGCGCCGCCCCTACCGCCCCGAGGCCGGCGGCCGAGGTTCCCGGGAGCGCCACGCCTACTACCTGACGCCGGACGGCCGCCAGTTGCGGCCCGTGCTGGGCGCCCTCCTCCAGTGGGGCAACAAGCATCGCCCCAACGACTACGGCCTTCCTCGGTGCTGGTCGACACCAGGACCGACCGGCCCGTGCGCCTCGCCTTCGTCGGTGAGGACGGCGAGGAGGTCGACGTCGCGCAGGTCGACAGCATCCTCGGGCCCGGGTACTACGCCTGGAAGGCCCAGGCCCCCGACGGCGGCGGCGACTGATCGGCAGGCCGCTTTGCCCTCCTGGCGCGGACGCACCCGCTCGCACTTCCAGGACAACTGGTTGTCGAACTGCTACGAGGCGGCGCGCGTTATTCGTCCGGCATGGCGAAGCGGTTTTGCGCGGTCGCCGCACTGACATGCCCGCTCAAGCGTTGAAAAGAGGACTCCACCGCGCACGGGCAGGGTTCCCTCTGAGACGCACGCCTGAATGTGCCGAATGTGCCCGCCGCACCAGGTGCGTCGGCTCAGCCCTCATATCCGACGCCTGGTAGGCGGGCTCGCGACGCTGTCGGCTCGGAGGCAGTGGCGGGCTTGGTGTGCGTGTGGTCGGGAGCTGTCCAGGAGGCGAGGATGCGCAGTGCTTCGTCCGAGGGGGTTCCGGGTTCGGCGGTGAGCACCATGAGCCGCTGCCCGCTGCCGTCGGGGCTGGTCCAGGTGTCGCAGTCCAGGGTGAGATCCCCGACGATTCGGTGGCGGTAGTGCTTGGTGCCGTAGGTCGCGCTGTTGACCCGTCGTTCGGCCCACCACGTGCGGAAGTCGGGGTCCAGGACGGCCAGCTCGCCGACGAGCCGGGCCAGTTCGGGACGGTCTGGGTCCGAGGCGGCTTCCATGCGCAGAGCGGCGACGGCGTCGCGGGCGTCGTGTTCCCACCGGGTGTGCAGGGCGCGGATCACGGGGTCGGTGAACACGAGCCTGACGTAGTTGCGCTGCCGAGCGGGGATCGTGCCGAAGTCCGTGTACAGCGCGCGGGCCGCCCGGTTCCAGGCGAGCACGTCCATGTAGCGGCCGAGCACGAGGGCGGGAGTGCCGTTTAGCTGGTCGAGGAGGCGGCGCATTGCGGGCCGCGGGCTCTGCCGGGTGTGTCGGCGCTGCGGTCGCGCGTCCGTCTTGCCTGCGATCTGGTACAGATACGCCTGCTGGTCCTCGTCGAGCCGCAGCGCGGCGGCGACGGTGGCGAGGACGGAAGCGGACGCGGGCGTGCGGCCCTGCTCGAGGCGGGTGTAGTAGTCGACGCTGATGGCTGCCAGCTGCGCAACCTCTTCGCGGCGCAGCCCCGCCACCCTGCGCTGCTGTCCGGTCTCGGGCAGGCCGACCGCGCGGGGCGTCAGTTCGGCTCTGCGCGCCTTGAGGAAGGCGCCCACCTCGCTGGTGTCACGTGGCGGGGTCACGTTCACCACTGTATGCACGGGGCTGCTTCATGTGGGAGGGAAGGATCCTTCCGGGGCAGGAATCCACCGCTTGTGCACCCGCTGACCTGGTCCGAAAGTGAAGCCATGAACAGCGTAAATGTCACTTTCGACAGCGCCGGCATCTCTCTGGCCGGGCGCCTCTACCTTCCCGACGAGGAAGCCACTCCCCGGCCCGCGATCGTGGTCGGCCACCCCGCCAGTGGCGTCAAGGAGCAGGCCGCGGGCCTCTACGCCTCACGTCTGGCCGAGCGAGGCTTCGTCACGCTCGCCTTCGATGCCGCCTACCAGGGCGAGAGCGGCGGAGAACCGCGCGGACTGGAAGATCCGGCGCATCGCGTCGAGGACCTCAAAGCGGCCGTGTCGTTCCTGAGCACCCGGCCGGAGGTCGACCCGCACCGAATCGGGGCACTGGGTATCTGCGCCTCCGGCGGCTACGTCGTCCCGGCCGCGGCCACGGACCACCGCATCCGCGCCGTCGCCACCGTAAGCGCCGCCGACATTGGCCGCCAGTTCCGCGCGGGCGCCGACGACACCCAGGACCCCGCCGTAATCCAGTCCATGCTGGATGCCGCCGCGGCGGCCCGGACCGCGGAAGCGCGCGGAGAGGGCGTGGGCAGCTTCCCCATCTTCCCCGAGACGGCCGAGGAGGCGCGCGCGCTGGGCGGGCAGCATGGCTTCGAGGGCTTCGAGTACTACTGCACCGACCGTGCTCAGCACCCCCGCTCTGCGAAGGAGTTCACCTGGTCGAGCATCGACCGGATCGCCGTCTTCGAGCCCTTCCGCTTCATCGCCATGATCGCTCCGCGTCCCCTGCTGATGATCGTCGGCACCGAAGCGGTCACCCGGCACATGACCACCGAAGCGTTCGCCGAGGCACAGGAGCCCAAGGAACTGCTCTGGATCGACGGAGCAAGCCACGTCGCCCTCTACGACAAGCCCGAGTACGTCGGTCCAGCAGTGGAGAAACTCGTCGGCTTCTTCGACAAGCAGCTCACTGGGTGACGCGCCGCACTGACACGGCCGCTACTGCGTGAGACGGGACGGCCAGCCAGCATGGGATGCGATCGCGCTTGGCAGCGGAGCCTGTACCCGTGGCACGTGCCTGGAAGTCCACGGCGGCCGGGGACCGTCAGGAGCCAGCCGCGCTCATTGCCCTGGCGGGGCAGGTGGATCTCCAGGTCGGCCTACCAACTGCCGTCGGACTCCCGCTGGCAGGCCGTGCGAACCCACCCTTCATGTCGCAGTGCCGATGCCGTGGGCGAGCAGGCTTTTGGCGGTGTCGGCGATGGTGTCCTCGATGGGGCGTGCCCGCCATCCGAGGAGCCGTTCGGCCTTGGCGCTGGTGGCGTCGAGGTCCTGGCCGAGCTGGTGCCGCAGCAGGCGCAGTTCCGGGTTCACGATGCTGAGCCCGCGGGTGAGCCATACGGGCAGTTCGCGGGTCGGCGCCTTCGCGGCGCGGTCGCCCAGGCGGTCGTGCAGGATTCGGGCGATGTCGACCACGCGCAGGCTGTGTCCCGCGGACGCCAGGAAGCGCTCGTCCGCTGCCGCCGGGTCGGTCATCGCACGCAGGTGCAGGTCCGCGACGTCGCGCACGTCGACGTAGCTCATGCCGAAGGGCGGGCAGGCGGGGACCTTGCCTTCGAGCATTCTGCGCACCAGGCGCAGGGAGGGCGGGTCGTCCGGGCCGAGCAGTGGTCCGAAGACGCCGACGGGATGGACGGCGGCCAGCTCCAGGGTGCCGCCCTCGTCGGCAATGAACTGCCAGGCGGCGCGTTCGGCGAGGGTCTTGGAGCGCTGGTAGGGCGGGATGTCGGCTTCGACGTTGGTCCAGTCCTCCTCGGTGAACGGCGTGGTGCGCGGGGGGTGCCCTATCCCGATCGCGCCGAACGCGCTGGTCAGGACGGCGCGCTGGACGCCGGCGTCACGGGAGGCGCGCAGTACCCGCAGGACGCCCTCACGTGCCGGGACCACCATCTCGTCCTCGTTGGCCGGTGTGCGGCGCAGGGTCGGTGAGGCGACGTGGAGGACGAAGTCGCAGTCGGCTACGGCCTGGTCCCATCCGTCGGGGCGTTCGAGGTCGGAGCGCACCACGGTCAGGCGGGTGTCGTCGAACGGCGCGGCTGCGTGGAGCCAGGAGCGCAGCGAGGGTTCGCGCCCCAGGTCGCGGACAGTGGTGCGGACGGTGTGCCCGGCTTCGAGCAGGGCGAGTACGCACCAGCTTCCGATGTAGCCGGTGCCGCCGGTGACCAGGACCTGTGGCATGGACGTCTCCTTCATGTGCGGGCTCGTGCGCAGGGACGGTGTCGGTGGGCACGAGGGGTGTGTTCAGCTGGGGATGAGGGTGGTGAGGCAGAAGGGGTGGCCGGCGGGGTCGAGCAGGACGCGCCAACGGGTGGGGTTGGGCTGGTGGGCAGCTGTGGTCGCGCCGGTGGCGAGCGCGAGGCGCTCGGCCCTGTCCAGGTCCTCGACGGCCACGTCCAGGTGGAACTGCTTGGCCTGGCCGTCGGGCCACTGGGGCGGCCGGTAGTCGGGTACGCGGACGGTGACCAGCAGCAGTCTTCCGAGTTCGACGGCGCAGAAGGCGTCGGACTCGGTCGTGAGGTCTCCGCCCAGCATGGCCGCCCAGAAGGCGGCGAGCGGTCGGGGGTCGGCGCAGTCCAGCGCTACGGACCCCAGCCGCCCTACAGGTTCGGACATATCTGCACCTCAGTCGTCGGGGGTGGTGCGTCACGCGCGCACCGGGCCGTCCCGGACCGGCACGCGCGTGACGCGGTGGCGGTGCCGCGGTGTGGGCGCGGTGTCAGAGGTTGGCGTAGCCGGGGATGGACGCCTTGATGCGTTCCATCTCGCGTTCGTCGGAGACGCCCTGGAAGTCGTAGCGCGGGGTGTAGGGCGTCTCCAGGCGCCGGGCCTCCTCGTCGGTGAGGTCGAGGTCGACGGACGCGACCGCGTCGTCGATCTGCCCGATGGTGCGGGCACCGACGACCGGGGCGGCGACGACGGGGTTGCGGTGCAGCCAGGCCAGCGCGATCTGGGCGCGGCTGACCCCGCGGGCCTCGGCGACAGCGCCGACCTCGTCGACGATGAGGCGGTCGCTGTCGGCGTTCGCCTGGTAGAGCGTGTCCGCGTAGGCGCCGTCGGTGGCGGCGCGCTCGCCGGTGTTCGCCTGGTCGAAGGGGCGGGCGAGCCGGCCGCGGGCCAGCGGGCTCCAGATGCTGGTGGCCACGCCCTCGTCCGCGCACAGCGGCAGCATTTCGCGCTCCTCCTCGCGGGCGAGGAGGTTGTAGTGGTCCTGCAGGGTGACGAAGCGGGCCCACCCGTGGCGCTCCTGCAGGTGCAGGAGTTTGGCGAACTGCCAGGCGTGCATGGAGGATACGCCGAGGTAGCGGGCCTTGCCCGACCTGACGACCTCGTCCAGCGCCTGAAGGGTCTCCTCGAAGGGCGTCTCGTTGTCGAGGCGGTGGATCATGAGGACGTCGACGTAATCCGTGCCCAGTCGGCGCAGGCTGTGCTCCACCTCGCTCATGATCGCCTTGCGCGACAGGCCGCCGCCGTTCGGGCGGCCGGGCCGCATGACGTGCCGGATCTTGGTTTGGATGACGACGTCGTCGCGGTCCGCGTAGTCCTTCAGCGCCCGGCCGAGGATCTCCTCGCTGGAGCCGTAGGAGTACATGTTCGCGGTGTCGAAGAAGTTGACGCCCGCTTCGAGGGCGTGCTTGACCAGCGGGCGGCTGGACTCCTCGTCCAGCGACCAGACCGGGTGCCCGCGGTCGGGTTCGCCGTAGGTCATGGCGCCGATGGCGACCGGGGAGACATCGAGACCGGTGCGGCCGAGCTTGATATAGCGCACGGGGAAGCTCCTAGAATGGGAACGAAGCCAAGCGGAGAACTCTCCGCCGACTCGTTCAAGCCTAACGGAGAACTCTCCGTTTCGCGGCCGGGGCTACTTCCGGGCGCACCCGCCCGCTCTGAGGAGGACACGATGGCCAGTGCCCCGCAACAGCGCGCGGACGCCTTGAAGAACCGCGAGACGATCCTGCAGGTCGCCCACGACGCCCTGGCCGAGTCCCCGGGCGCCTCCCTCAACTCCATCGCCAAGCGGGCCGGCGTCGGCGCGGGGACGCTCTACCGGCACTTCCCCACCCGCGAGGCACTGATCCTGGAGGTCTACCGGCACGACCTGGCCCGCCTCATCGCCTCCGTGCCCGACGTCCTGGCCGAACACCCTCCGCTGGACGCCTTCCGCCGCTGGTTCACCACGCTCACCGCCTACGTCCGCATCAAGCACGACCTCGGCGAAGCCCTCCACTCAGCCGCCGCACAGGAGGTCATCAGCGCCTCCTGGCCCCCGGTCACCGCAGCCGTCCAGCAACTCCTCGACGCCTGCGAACAGGCCGGCGACATCCGCCCCGGCATCGACCCCGTCGACGTGATCATGCTGCTGAGCTGCCTGTGGCGCACCCCCAACACACCCGACGGCACCACCCAGGCCACACGCCTCCTCGACCTCGCCATCACCGGCCTGCGCTAGCGCTCTGCCCGCATACGTCCGCCGGGTCAGCAGTCGAACCCGTGATATCGGCTTCGTGGCCCGTACAGGTGGGCCAGGGAATGGGTTCACGTCCTTCGGAGCGGCCTGCGATGGTGTGGACATGCCTGAGGACGAGACGTTGCGGCCACGATCGGCGGACACGAAGCAGCCGGCCGGGTTCTGGAACAGCCTGACGATGGCGGCACCTTCGCTGTCCTTGAGCCCGTCAGCGTGTCCTGCGGATGGCGTCTGTGGCCGCCGCGGCGATGGCGGAGGGAGCGCTGGAGGGCTGGGGCAGGTGCAGCAAGGTGGTTCCCGGCAAGTGGTGGGACTTGGCGGTGAGGGTGAGCTGGAGTACGGCGCAGCCGGCGGTCGTGAGCTGCTTGACGCGGGTGACGGCTTGAGCGGTTTCGTCGCTGGCGTACCGGGCGTCGGTGACGATCACGAGGAGGCGGCCGGCGCCGGGGCGGCTGAGTTCGAGGCCGTGGTCGAGTGCGTCGATGGCGTCGCCGAGGTTGTGGTGGCCGCCGTTGGCATCGAACGTCGTCACGCGCTCTGGTGCTCGGTGGGTGGGTCGGGTCAGTGCGGTCAGGTGCCTGTCATAGGCGATGGTGGCGGTAAGGGAGTCGGGGTCGGTCAGGGCTGCTGCGCGTGCCACGATCCAGGCAGCGGACGCGACGGGCGCGCAGGCGGCACGCATGGAGCCGGAGACGTCGACGGCGATACCCACACGCAGCGGTGGGGTGGGGGAGTTCCGGCGGCGGGTGTGGGTGAAGGGTTCCGCGGTGGGGACCGACCCGGCCGCGCGCTGAGCGTCGCGGGCGAGGGCCGCGCGCATGTTGAGGCGGCCGGGCGGGGTGGGGCTGGTGGACCGCTCCTCGGTCCGCTCGCGGTAGGCGGCGGCACGCAGGGCACGGCTCAGGCGCGCGGCGGCACTCTGCTCGGCGGCAGTGGGCCTGCGGGTGCCGGTGACCGGGTTGCCGTAGGGCGCCGGTGTGCCGTCGGGAGCAACGGTGGTGCCACGGGCGTTGAAGACCGACTTGGCGGTGGCGGCGGCCTTGCGTCGCTGGCCGGCCCGCTGGGCGCGGTCCTGAGCCTGCGCCTTGGACTGCGCGGCCACGGCGTTGGCCGCTGCGGCCTGTGCCGCGAGGTCGGCGGCGTCGGTGGCTGCCGTGCTGTCCATGACGACCCCCACGGCGCCGGACAGCAGATCGGTGAGGTTCTCCGGCACGGGCAGGGCGGGGGCCGCGGTGTTCAGAGCGTCGCACCATTGTTGAGCGTGCGCGAGCATGGTCGTGGCGTCGTGGTCGGCGCACTGGTGGGCTGCGGTCCAGATGCGGGTGAGTGTGGCCAGCAGGTTTGCGCCCAGCACCTTTTCGCACAGATCGGCGACGGCCCGGGTCTCGCCGGCGTCCAGGATGCCGACGTCACGGCGGCCGAGGACCAGGGCCGCCACGGAGGCGGCGTGCTCGATGCCCTGGAGGGTGGGGTGGGCGATGTCGGGCATGACCAGGGTTCGGGCACTGGTGCGCAGGTACGTGCGGTCCGTGGGCCGCGTGATCAGGTGCGCGCCTTCGACGCGGCTCTCCTCCAGGAGGAGCGCGGCCTCGACGACACGGGGGTTCGCTCCGGCAGGCTTCGTCCAGACGGAGTGGGCCGCGTGCGCGGCCTCGTGGACGAACACTCCCCAGGCGGCGGGATACCGCTCCTCGTCGCCCACGATCCGCGGATGGATCTCGTGGGGCTTCAGCGGGGCGAACAGGCCGGCGTCGAACTCGACCTCGCCCAGAGTGGGGAAGAACGCGGCCGGTGCGCCGCTGCGCGTGCCGGGGCGGCAGGTGACGAGGAGGTCCTGGCGGCCGGAGAGGGCGACCAGGCGATCGCCGAGTTCGGCTCCCACGCGCAGCCACAAGTGCGGGGAGGAACGGGGTCGCGCGGGCGGGGCGCCGTCGTCGTCCCATCGCGCGAGGTCGGCTTCGTCGTCCGGCGTGGTGGCGGGGGGCTGGACGTGGTGGTGGGCGCTCATCGCGAGTGGCCCCGGTGTGCGGAGCCGGCGTGGCCCGGGGGCTGCCGGGCGGCCGAGGCGGGGAGCTGCTTGCCGAGGGTGAGGGGAGCGATCTTCTTGACGCCGACAGCCTTGATGACGGCGGCGGCGACGGCGTCGCGATCCTCCGCAGGAGCGATGCCGACCAGGTTCGCGAGCGCGGCTTTGGTGCCGAGGACGGCCTCGGTCTTCTGGTAGCTGAGCAGCTCTCGCAGTTGGGGGGCCCAGCCCAGCTCGCCGAGTTCGACTTTGGTGGGCGAGGTGTCGGGCGATCCGGACCACCCGTGCATCGATCCTCAGCGCCAGGGCGAGGTCATAGTCCGTGCCGATCTGGATTTGCACGCTGAACCGGCTCGCGAGCGCCTCCGTCAACACCGCGCCGTGGACGCCGGGATTGTGGCCCGCCACCACGTAGAAGCCCGGCTCGGCCTTGACGGTCTCGCCCTTGTGGGCCTTGACCTGGATCTGCCTGCGCCCGTCCATCGCGGGATACAGCGCCGCCAGGACCTTCGGTGAGATCAATGTGGCATCGTCGATCAGCAGGGCCCGGCCCTCGGTCATCGCGGTGACCAGCGGACCGTACTGGAAGACGTAGGCTCCCGCGTCGTCCTGTGTGTACTCGCCGACCAAGTCGCCGACCGTGGTGTCGCCGTCACCGGCGACGGTGAGCAGGTCCGGGAACGCCGCCTCGACCAGACTCGTCTTGCCGGTGCCCGGAGGGCCGTAGAGCAGCACCGGCACGTCGGCGTCGCGCAAGCGATTCAACGCCTCGACGTCGGGCAGATCGGCCAGCTCCCGGGGATGGTAGAGCTGGCCCCCCGCGCGGCGGATCGGGCCGGTCTGCCTGGGCGTGGCTGCTGCGGGAATGGTCGTGCGGGCCGTGGCCGCCTGGGCGCGGGGAGAGTGGGTGCCCGGTGGGCTGATCACAGCGGTCTGCGCGGCTGCGGCGGTTTTCGCGTTCGCGCGGAACTCCGGTTGCCCGGTCCCGCTTTGGTCGGCCTCGCCGCGTCGCACCAGGGTGAGGGCGGCGTTGCGGACGGCGCCGTGGGAGTGGCCCAGATGCCTGGCCATGTCCCCGATGGTGAGCGTGTCCGCCGGCCGGCCGGCCAGCAGTCGGGCCACCTTGGCCCGTAGCTCGCCGCCCTTGGTGCGCGCTGGACTGGTAGGCGTTCCGGGTGTGGTCAAAACGGGCTCCCTTCAACAGGTGGGGGTGCGGGCGGGGCCGGCGATGTGCTGGAGAGGCTGGCCGCTCTCGGAGCGGATCACGGACTGTGCCGACATCGGCGACCGGGCCAACCGGGGCGTACCGTCGGCGCTCACCGGCCGACCGAGGGCTCGGTCCAGGTGCAGGGGATGGCCGGCGACGAGCAGCTCGCTGGCTGCCGAGCAGGCCCGTGCGTCCGCTCCGTACCGGGTTCCGTCGCTCGGCAGGCGCAGCCTGGTGTCTCTTCGAAGCCGGCCTGGAGCAGGATCCGCCGGGCGGCGGCGTTGTAGCCGGTAGTGGTGATCTCGCCGGTGATGGTGTGCCGGATCGTCATGAACGGCTCTGCTGGTGCTTCGGACAAGGCGGATCTCCTATCGGTGGTGGCGGGAAAGCGGTGGGGTGTTGGGCGAAGCCGAGGCGGGCCCGGAGCTTCCAGCACATCAACGGTGCGTGGCTGGACCACGAACGATGGGCAATGACTGCCGACATGCTCCAGGGCGGGCCTCACCGCCCCCCAGCTACCCGACTCGCCTTTCCACACGTTCTGACAGCCGGGCGTACCAACAACAGCCATGGGAACGTCCCCTTACGGGAGTTGAAAGTCAGCGGTTTCGGGTGAACGCGATGCGCGGATCCACCGGGCGCGCCGCCGGGGCAGCGACGCCGCGGGCGAGAAGCGGCGGCTTGGCGGGCAGGCCGGCGCGAGTAGGGCTGGCACCGCGCGCGGCAGCGCTGACGCGGGACATGGTGCCGACGAAGCCCTGGCCGCGCTCGTTGTGCACTGCCGTCGTGGGCACGGATGGTCGGCGTGCGGCTGTCTCCCGGGCGAGGTGGGGGTGCACCGCTACCTGGAGTCCGGCCCGTTGCATGGCTGGCGTGGCTCGGGCGACCTTGCCGAGCGCCTCGCGGCGGTCGGTAGTGGTGGGCAGGGTGTAGATGTCGAGACGGGGGTTGTGGCGCCATCCGTGTTCTTCGAGGAACTGGCCGCCGAGGTCGGCGTCGTTGGCGGTGGCGGCGATGATGCCGAGCTGGGGATGTTCGGCGAAGGCGACGTCGGGCTCGACGCGCGCAGGTCGGTCGTGCTGGGGAGCGGGGCGGTGGTCCGTCAGGGGTTCGAACGCGGTGTCTGCGTCGACCTGGTATCCGGCCCTGCGCAGATAGGCCACGGCGCGTGTGGCGCGGTCCTGTCCCCAGCGGGCCTGGTCGTTGAGGACATACAGGGTGGGGTGGCCGGGGACTGGGTGGAAGTCGAGGCGTTCGAGCATCCACTGGCCGGCGGGCAGGCGCTCGGGGTTGGCGGCGGTGATGCCGTACTGGGGGTGGTGCCCGACGGCGATGTCGGGGAGTGGGCGGTGCTCGGTCGTGGGCATGGCGGGTCCATCCGGGACGGGCGGGAACGAGGGGACAGTGGGGCGCGGTCCCGGATCTGCGGGCAGAGGTCGGCACAGGGATTCCAATCGACTTTCCAGTTGTCAGTGATTTATCTGGAATGCGGATTTGGCGGTCATGCGGGTGTCGGTGTCGAAGAGGTGGCGTTCAGTGGGGTGGAGGATGTGCTGGGTAATGAAGGAGCGGCCGGCGACTTTCCAGAGGCCGCGGCCTTTGGTGAGGGCGGAGACGGCCTGGGTTTCGACGCCGGTCAGGCCGAGCAGGGCTGTGGCGGCGGTGAGTTGGTCGGGTTCCTGGCGGTAGATGATGCGGGTGGAGCAGTCGGCGAGGAGGCCCTCGGCGAGGACCCGGCCGCGTGATCCGGCGTCGCCGGCGGAGAGCAGGTCGCTGAGGCGGTGGATGATCATGAGGTTGGCGATGCCGAGTCCCCGGCTGAGTTTCCACTGGCTCTGCATCCGTTCGAGCAGGCCGATGTGGCGCATGACGCGCCATGCCTCGTCGTAGATCACCCAGCGCCTGCCGCCGTCTGGGTCGGCGAGGGCCGATTCCATCCAGGCGCTCGCGCACGTCATTGCCAGCACGAGCGCGGTGTCGTCGCCCGCGCCGCCAAGACGCGAAAGGTCGATGGAGAGCATGGGCGTGGTGGGGTCGAATGCGACGGTGGACGGTGCGTCGAACATGCCGGACAGGTCACCGTGGACCAGGCGGCGCAGGGCGTGGGCCAGGTCCTGGGCAGCGGGCCCCATCCGGTTGGCCTGGTCGCCGAGGGCCTGGTCGAGGCGTTCGGGTGAGCCGAGGGTGTGTGCGATCTCGCCGAGAAGCGGCACCGTCCCGCGCGCCTGGGCGTCGGTGACCACGAGGTCCAGGGCGAGGTCGAGGGCGGTGTGTTCCATGGGCTGCAGGTCGCGGGTGAGGACGGTGCGGGCGAGGGCGGCCAGGAGCAGGAGGCGCCGCTTGCGGACCTCGCCGGACCAGTTGTCCTCGGTGACCGAGGCGGGGCGGGCGGGGGCGTCCAGCGGGTTGAGCCTGCCGGGCAGGCCGGGGCCCAGGGCGATGGTGTAGCCGCCGAGAGCCTGGGCGACCGCGGTCCACTCGCCCTTGGGGTCGCAGGGCACATAGACCCGGTAGCCGTGCGCGATCGACCTGGTCGCGATGGACTTGGCGAGTGCGGACTTGCCCATGCCGATGATCCCGGCCAGCACTGCGTTCGGATTGGTGAAGCCTTCGATCCGGCCGCTGCCGTACAGCGTGAACGGGTCGTAGCAGAACGCCGCCTCCGCGTGGACGTCGCGGCCGATGAAGATGCCCTCCGCACCCAGGCCGCCTTCGGCGAGGAAGGGGTAGGCGCCCGAGACGGTGGCGGTGGTCATCCGGTGGGCGGGCAGACGGAGCCTGCCGCCCCGCGCCGAGGCAGGGCCTGGGCGTCCCGACGCTGGATACACCGGCCGCAGCTCTGCCCCGTAGGTCTCCTCGTTGCTGCGCTTCGGCGCCACTCCGGCGAGGCGGGCCTGGCGGCGGGCCTCGGCGAAGCCGGCGCGCGCGGCGCGTTGTTCGGCGCGGGATGTCTTGCGGGGGACGAAGAGGTGGGAGGCGGTGGCGCGGGTCCTGGGCATGACGGAATCTCCAGTCAACGGCAAGGTGGTCAGTGGCGGATGAGGCCGGTGAAGGGGGTGTGCAGGTCGGAGGGGGTGGTGCGGCGGCGTACCAGGCGGGCGGCTGCCTGGTGGCGCTGGCAGATCGTCAGTTCCGGGGCGCCTTCGGGCAGGCCGGACTGGCATTCCTCGCGGTCGGGGATCTCACCGGATCCGGTACGAGGGGCTGTGTGGTAGGCGGTGTGGAGGTGGTCGGCGGCCTGCCAGATCCGAGTGCGGACGGCACGGAGAAGATCACCTTCGACCCGCACGAGAGCGCCAGTGCGGACGGCGTGAGCGTCGAGGAGTCCGTGTACAGAGATGAGGTGTGCGTGGAGGGAGTCCAGCTCGGCCCGGGAGGTGACCAGGGGCCCTTCGGGGATGTTGAGTGCGCGGTGGAAGTCGAGGGCGGCGGTGGCGAAGGGCACGAAGTCCTGCGGGGTCGAAGAAGCGGTGCTGCGGGACATGGCGGTGCTCTTTCAGACGGGGCGAGGGCCGGCATCAGGCGGCGAGGGCGAGCGGCATGGCGGCGGCGGTGAACGCCTCGGCCTGCTGCCAGGTCAGCGGCCGGAGATCGAGCTGCGCGCCGACGGCCGCGGTCTCCACCACCGCGCACGCTGTGCGCAGTTCGTCCTCGGAGTCGGCGGAGACGGTCAGCAGCCCGGTCATGGCCACGTCGGCGTGGCCGGCGATGAGCTGGCGTTCACGGGACTTGATGTCCTGGTACTCGATCGCGTCGGCCTCGGAGTCGACCTGCCCGCGCCGGGTACGCTCGGCGGCGTCCGCGATCACGCTGGCCTTCTTGCGCTGGACATCCCGCAGGGCGGCATCGAGTCCCTTTGGTTCGTACGAGAGGGACAGGGTCCGGCGCACCCCGGCGGTGAACAGGAGCTGGTGCAGGAATCCCGCCGAGGTTTCGGTGCGGGGCCAGTTCTCGATCCAGTACGTGGTGTGGAAGGCCGAGTCCGTCGCAATGTGGTCCGGTTTCTCCACGACCACAACCGGGCCGGCGGCGGCAGGATCGGCCTCGGGGCGGCTGGACGCTGACCAGCGGTCGAGTGCCGCGAGGGCTTTGGGGTCGTAGGCGGTCCGTACGACGGCCGCGATCTGTGTGGCGGAGAGCCAGCAGGTGGGGGTGAGCCCGGCGGTGCGCGCGGCCTGGTCGAAGGTGGAGGTGAGCTGTCCCAGAACGCTGAAGGCGCCGGTCAGGCCACCTCCGGCCTGGTTGACCAGCCGCCGGGCAGCCCTGGCGTCCAGCGACACCGCAACGTACGCCTCGTGCGGAGCCGCCGCCGGACCGGCGGAAGCGATCAGCTCGCTGTAGACGGCGCCCGCCAGCGGGGCGTCGGGCCGACCGTGGGTTTCCCAGTGGCGGCAAAGGGCATCGCCGGAGTCCGGCACTGTCCGCTCGATCACCTGGATCCGGGCCACCTGACCCGTACGAGCCAGCGCGGCAAGCGCACGTCCCCACCCGGCGACATGGGCATTCTGCGTCCCGGGGTCGAGCAGTGCGTAGGCGCGGGAGGACACTTTGACGACGGCGGTGAGTGTGCCGGTGTGCGGGTTGTGGACCGCGCCGTACCGGCCGTCGGGGGCGGTGACCACGCGCAGGCTCGCCGCCGTGCCGGGAAGATGCAACATGCCCTCACGCACCGGCCGCTGGGACGGGCGGGTCAGCCACAGCAACTGACCGCGCATACGCCGGTGCGCGTAGCGGGTGACGACCGGTGTCCAGTCGGCCAGGGACCTCCCCCGGTGACGGACGAAGACGAACAGGACGATCACCGCCCACACCGGGATGAGTTCGAGCGCGCCGACCACACCGCGAGTGAGGATCACCGTGAGCAGGAGCAGGCCGGTGAGGGCGGCGGTGATCAGTTGCGGAGCGGTCAGGCCGAGGAGGATGCCGCGCCTGGAGCGGTGGGGGAACTTGACCGTGGCGGCGGCTTCGGCTCGGGGGATATCGGACATGGTTGTTCCGTTCACGTAGATCAGGGATGGCAGCGGGATACCGGGGCGGGATGTGCCCCGGCAGGAGACACATCCCGCCCCGGTGTGATGGATGGTCAGGACCCGGACGGCGGCTTGCCGGGGTAGACCCAGCGCGTCGGGCTCGCCAAGCCGGTCGGCGACGGCCCCGTAGCGGTCGGCGCCGGTCCGGAGGGCGCAGCCGGTCCGACCTTGGCCAAGCTGCCGCTGGGGGCGCTGACGGCCGGAGCGGCGGAGCTGTCCGCCCCGTTCTCGGCGGGCCGTGTGATCAGCGGGGATATGCCGGGGCGCTGGATCAGCGCGCGGCCCTTGTCGCCAGAGGCGTTCGGGTCTTCGCCGTACCGGAAGCTGGTCTGGGGCCTGGCCGGTCCGGGATCGATGCCCTCCTTGCTCAGCCGGCCGCCGGCGGGGTCGATACCGGAGGTCACGCCGTCGGGGCCCGCCCCGGGCACTTGACTGGGCCCCTGCGGAGCACGCATACCCGTGCCCATCTGCATGGCCAGCGTTCCCGCGGTCTTCACCGCGCCCGCAGTCACAGCGAGTCCGGCGATCCCAGTGCGGTGGAGGTCGTCCTGGCCGCCGCTGTCAGAGGCCCAGCGCACAAACCGGTACGTCGCGTACGGGCACAGGAGAACAAGGACCATGACGACGATGCCGGCCAGCGCGTCGGAGAGGGCGGCCATGCCGTCCTGCGGGTCGGACTTGCCCATGGCGCTTACCCCGATGAGGAACACCACGGTCATCAGGAGCTTGCTCACCACCAGGGTGGCGGTGGCTTCGATCCAGCCCCGCCGCCACCGCTTGGCCGCCTCCCAGCCACCACCCGCCCCGGCGAACACCGCGAGCGTGACCAGGATCAGCACGCCGACTTTGCGCGCGACCATGACGCCCCAGTACAGGAAAGCTCCGATCGCACACCCCAGGGCGACGAACGCGGGCACGCCCCAGCCGAGTCCGTACATGGCGCCGAGTTCGTTGACGCTGATGACGCGGCGGATGGCGTCGTCCACCGAGGAGTTGGCGGCCTGGAACAGGCCGGCGGACAGGGCGTCGACGACGGTGAGGGCGACGGTGGTGAAGGCGATGGCGCAGAAGGAGAACAGGACGCCGGTCATGGTGCCGATGGCGGCCTGGGCGAGGGCGCGTTCGTCGCGCCGCCAGGCGGCGGAGACCAATTGGAGGCAGAACGTGCCGACGGTGATCGCCAGGCCGATGGGGAGCAGCAGCTCGTAGTTGGCGCGGAACCAGGAGGCGTTGAGGTCGATGGCGGTGGTGGTGTTGACGGCATTGGCAGCCAGGTCGGCTGCGGTGGCGGCGACCTCGCCCATCGACTTGGCGATCCATGCGCCGATGCCGTCGGTGACGGCCCCGCCGGGGTTGGTGACGAAGTCGACGGTGTCGCAGACGCTGCCCATCAGCGGAAGGTCACAGACATCCATGGCAGTACCTCCATCTCTGTGGGTCGGGGTCAGGGCGCGACGGCCGGCAGAACGCCGGCCAGAGCGCAGGGCTGGGACGGGCGGCACTGGACGGCGAGGGTGACCGTGCGGGCCTCGGCGCCCCCGCGGGGTGCGCCGGTCCAGGCGATGGACTGCTTGCCGGAGACCGTGACCGCGTAGATGTATGCGGCGGTGCTTGCGCCGGGGTCGGCCTGCAGGGCGCGGGTGAAGGAGTCGGGGAAGCGGGCTTCGTTCACGGTGGCGGTGGCGTACTGGCCGTGGTCGGCCATCCGCCCCCACAACACGGGCGAGGGCACAAGGGCGTCTACCGAGGCCGGGTCCGCGTACCTCGACTCGCTGGTGAGCCAGGTGTGCAGGGCGGCCAGCCAGTCCGGCTGGGAGTGGGCCCGTGTGTCGTACGACCACAGCAACGCAGCAGCCGTCTTGGCGAACGCGATCGGATCGTGTGTAGACGGCGGAACGGGGAAAGTCGGCCGGGTCGCGGAATGGCTCCCGGGTACGGAGGGGACGGTGGAACCGGGGGAGAGACAACTGCCGAGGACGGGCTCAGCTCCCGGGACGGCGGAGCGACGGCGGAGGTCCCGCTGTCGCGGGTGAGGTACGCAGCCAAGCCGACGAGGGCAACGAGCACGGCCAGGACGGCGGCGGCGATCAGCGCCCGGTTGCGCAGGGGCGAGGCGCCGCCGTGGTCCGCGGAACGGGGAGACATCAGTGGACCTGCGTTCCCAGCGTCGAGAAGAACGCGACCACACCGTTGGCCGCACCCAGCAGCAGAGCGGCGCCGGCGGAGACGAGTACGCCCTTCTTGCCGTTGGCTTCGGCCTGGTGGCCGCCGGAGTGGTGGCCCCAGGCCCACACGCCCGCGCTGACCGCGAGCGCGCCGACCACGGCGATGATGCCGAACAGGTTGATGGAGCCGACCACCTGCTTGAGGACCTCAAGGCCCGGCAGCCCGGCGTCGTTCGGCTTGATACCGGGGTCGTAGGCGAGAGGGACGACCTTGTCGGCGAGAAACATGTGAACTCCAGTTCGGTTCTGGGTGCGCGGAAGTGCACACGGAGGAAGGCGGGAATAAAGGGGAAGACGCTGGAGGGTGGGGCCGGTCAGAGGACGCGGCGGGCCGCGAGGATCTGCGGCTTCCAGTCGGCGAGGGTCGCGATACGGACCACCTCGCCGGTGTGCGGGGCGTGGACGATCAGCCCCTGGCCGATGACCATCCCGACATGCTCCGGGACTTCGGCCGTGCCCCCGGTGAACACCAGATCACCGGGGGCGAGGGCGTCGGCCGGGACCGGCTTGCCCTCCTTGACCTGCGTGGAGGTGGTCCGCGTCAGAATGACCCCGGCGGCCTTGTACGCCTGCTGCATCAGGGAGGAGCAGTCGCAGCGGCCCATCGGGTCCGGCCCGTGGGAGTCCGTACAGCTCCCGCCCCACTGATACGGGGTGCCGAGCTGGCCCAGCGCCCACCGGATCGCGGTCCGCACCTTCGGCGGCGCGTCGGCCGGGATCGTGTACCCGGTGGGCAGGGCACCGGCCGGGATCGTCCCGAAATCGCTGCCGTCGCCACCGGCCGAACAGCCGCTGGCGGTATCCGACGAGGGAACACTCGGGATACCGGGACCGGACGTCACGGGATCCGGTGATGGATTGCCGGTCGCCGTCAGCAGGTGTTCGATCGCCTTCCGTAGGGCTGTGGCCAGCGGCTCCCATTTGGCGTAAGCGTCGGGGAAGCCTGAGCGCTGAACTGTCTGGGCAGCCTGGGTGACCGTCATCGACTCCCAGCCCGACACCTTCCGCAGCGCCTCGTAAAACTTCGTCGCCGCGTACACCGGCTGCATGATCTGCTCGGCAGTCCCCCATCCCTGCGACGGCCGCTGCTGGAACAGGCCCAGCGAATCACGGTCGCCGTAGCTCAGGTTCCGCAGACCGCTCTCCTGCAGAGCGGTAGCCAGCGCCACGACCTGCCCGCGGGCCGGGATGCGCATCGCAACGCCGGTGGCCTGGATGGTCTTGGCGTTGGGCACCTGCTCCGTCGGGTCATCCAGGCCCGGTATGGAGACGGGGCTCTTGCCGCCGCCGTCGAGGATCGCCTTCACCTGCGCGGCCACGGCCGCAGTATCCACAGCCTGTGCGCCGTCGGTGGAACAGGAGGCCAGCGCGCTCCCGGCCGTCACCACCAGGAGAGGAGAAGCCAGCAGGAGTGCTCCGGCGGAGACGAGCCCGACGACAGCACCGGCGGTTTTCTTCACCGCCGACGCCGTTCGCCGGGGTGAGCGCGACGGGGCGGTGGTGTGGGGTCGGGGCGTGGATGTATGACGGCGTGCTGCATCGCAGCGGCTCCTCGCGGTTTGTAGGAGGCGCGGTGCCGGTTCCTCGTGGAAAGCCGCCGGCACCGCGCCGGTGTGAATCCGCCCCTCGTGGAGGCGGGCCCAGGTCAGGGGAGTTGGTAGCTCCCGGACGCCGGTCTCGGGTTATGCGCGGCAGCCGGCCGCGCTCGTAATCTCAGGTAATGCACAGGGGATCTCCTCGCGTGTTCCAGGACGGGGGTCAATGTGCCTTCCCGGCACCACATTTGGACGCGGCAACACGGATCAGCACAGGTCAGCAGAGGTGGAGCGGGACTCCGCCCCGGTGACTTGGCGAGACAGTAGACGCGAAGTCCGGCCCCACCAAACGACCCTCGAACCGCAGAGCCGAGCACGGGCTTCGGGCTGGTTGGGTGCGGCCGGAAAACGCGTCTACCCTCCGCGTATCCCCCTCCGACCGGTCTTCGCCGACCGCCGAGAGGAGCGGGCACCCTCCCCACGCGCCCAGAACAAGAGGCACCGCGTATGAGCTACACACTGCACCGAGGCGACGCCCTCACCGTCCTGAAAACCCTCCCCGACGAGAGCATCCACGCCGTCATCACCGACCCCCCGTACAACAGCGGCGGACGCACCAGCTCCGACCGCACCAGCCGCACCGCACGCGCCAAATACGTCACCACCGGCTCCGCCCACGACCTGCAGAACTTCCCCGGCGAGAACCGCGACCAGCGCTCCTACCGGAGCTGGCTGACTGCCCTGCTCACCGAGGCATACCGGGTCGCGGTCGAGCACTCGGTGGCCATGGTGTTCTCCGACTGGCGCCAGGAGCCGACCACCAGCGACGCGCTGCAGATGGCCGGCTGGACGTGGAGCGGCACCATCCCCTGGATCAAACCCGCCAGCCGCCCCCGCAAGGGAGGCTTCAAACAGTCCGCCGAGTTCATCACCTGGGGCGTCAAAGGCGGCCTCGACAAGACCCGGAACCTCTACCTGCCCGGCCACTTCACCGCGTCCCAGCCCCGAAAAGACCGTGTCCACATCACCCAGAAACCCGTCGAGATCATGCGGGAACTCGTCCAGATCTGCCGCGAAGACGGCACCGTCCTCGACCCCTTCACCGGCTCCGGCTCGACAGGCGTCGCAGCACTGCGCGAAGGCCGGCACTTCGTCGGCGTCGAACTGTCCTCCCACTACGCCGACATCGCCGAACGCAGGCTCCGCGCCGAACTCACCCAGGACGACTTCGTCCTCGCCGGACCGGAGGCATGAGCATGAGACCGTCCAGACCAGGGCCGACGGACCGTAGACGCCGAAGGGCGGCGGGCGCATCGTGACACCGATGCACTCGCCGCCCCTTCTTCTTGAGTCAGGCTGCCTCAAATGCCCGCCGGATCAGCGGCGCCGCCTTCTCCAGGTCGGCGGCCGAGGCGATCCGGACCTCCAGGTCGCCCGTACCGTGGTGGCCGATGCCGCGCATGCCGCGCGAGAAGCCCTCCTCCAGCTTTACGCTGTCCGGTTCCATCTTCAGGTAGAGGAGGACCTCCTCGTTCCTGGGCCGGAAGACGACGCAGGCCACGTTCACCAGTCTCCGGTAGGCGATGTAATGCAGCTTGACGTCGACCTCCACCTCGCCCGAGGCGGCCAGCAGCTCGTCCAGCTCGTCGTACAGAGCACGAAGCGAAGCGGGCGCCGCGTCAAGAGCCGCCAGCACTGACTTCGTCCGGCCGGCACCGGCCGACACCTCACGCTCCCGAGGATCTCGCCGTGAGGCGACAGATCTGGCCGAGCCAGGGGCGGACTCGACCAGCAGCAGGCTCAGCAGTCCGCCGTCGAAGACGCGGTAACGCACCAGGTCGATCCGCTCGTCCAGACGGCGTACCGCGACCCGGTCATGGTGCGAAAAACCGGCGGCAATACAAACCATCCGCGGACTCCGCCAGTCGATCGCCTCGGCGGCCTCGGAACCCAGCTTCTCCCTGACCAGCGCCTCGAACTCATGACGCGCGGAACACAGCCACGACAGGTAGGACACGGCCTGCGACAGAACTCCGCTGTCGCTGCCCTTCTTGTACTCGATCACCACCGGGGTGTTGTTCTCGTCCAGCCCAAGCGAGTCGACCCGGCCCCGGTGCCACGGTCCCGTCGGATACTCCGACGCCAGGAAGCGGATGCCCAACATCGCCTCCATGCCGGCTTCAACCCGGCGCTGAAGCTCGGCCTCCAGTGCCACCGTTGCCCCCGGCAGCTCGACGTCCCTGCCGTCCGCGTCGAGTCGGAACACCTTGAGATCGGTCACGCACGTCTCCCCTTTATGACGTCATACGGAGAGACAAATCAATGAGCCGGACGGGATATTCCCCTCTGCGGCGGCGAGTAGCGTAGTCACCTCTGTCCAGCCGCGCGGCAAGGGGCCAACATCCGTTGTACGCACTCGAAGACCTGAAGAACCGGGTCCGGTCCCGGCAGTTCCGCCGGTATATAGACGAGGCCATCGCGGCATACGGAGCCGGAGCCTACTGTTCGGCACTCATCGCAGTCTGGATCGCTGTGGCAGCGGACTTGATCGAGAAGATCCGCCTCCTGGCGGACGAAGGCTTACCTGCCGTCGAGGACCTACGGAAGAAACTGGATGCCGCTACCGCAGGTAACAGGGTCAGCACGCTCCAGGACTTCGAGCGCAGTCTCGTGAACGCGGCGGCTAACAAGCTGAACCTGATCGGGGCACGCGAAGCCACCGAGCTGGAACGGCTGTATGAGGGGCTTGTGGAAAACCTTGTCGGAAAGTCCAGAACGCAGACCCCCAGCTAGGACACAAACCCGCTGGTCAGTGCTGGTGTCATGCCGTCTGCGTTGCTGCTTGGGCTGACAACATGGCGTACCGGCTACTGGCCAAGGACAGGGTAGCGGATGTGGGCGGGTGTGGGTGGCGGGGATCGGGCCTGATGGGGCTGGTGACGGGGTTGGAGCCTCTTGACCTGCTAGTTCTGTCGTTGGGGAAGAGCGGTCGGTGGATGCTGAAGGGGCCAGAGGGGAGAGCGGTTGGTGCGTTCCGTTCCATATGTCGGCTTGTGGGTGTGCTTGATACTGCCTGGGGGCGGCCTGGCGTGATGTTGTCAGGCCGTGGGGTGCTCGGCGGCCGACGAGTACGCGTGGGCGGGGTGCCTCCTGAACGGTGTCGGGCGGGCTCGTTCAGGGACTCCGCGTGCTTCAAGAGCTGCTGGTCGGTATCCGATCCACAGCGTTGCCGAATTGCCGGTCGAGTTATGTGACTCGCTGGTGTTTCGTCGTTCCTGTGACCTTCAGGTGAAGGGCGGTGTGGTGGCGGTCCATTTTTTGGAAGGCTGCCGTTGCCGGGGCACTCAGAACGGGTTTCAGTTCGGCCAGCCAACGGTGCAGGTACGGGAGGACCTGTTCGTGGAGGCCTTCTTGTTCGCAGCGAAGTCCGCCGTGCTCGATCATGGCGGCCACCAGGCCCTTGAAGGGATGCGGGACGGTGTCGGCCTGCTGCTGTGCCTGGGTCAGCCATTTTTCGAGCTGTGACGGTTCTTCGACGAGTTTGCGCCCGCGGCGGTACAGCTCGGCGTCCATCGCGATGGGCTGGATGCTCCGGCCGCTCTTGTCCGAGAGGTCGAGGATGATGTCGATGCCTGGCGGGTCGAGGTCCCCCCAGGCCGCGTTCGGCAAGGACTCGGGTACGCGAGTACCCAGGAAGTGCGCCAGGGCTCCGGAGGCGAATCCTTCGGTCCAGACGCAGAGCCAGTTCCTGGGGACGCTGGTGCGTGAGGCGACCGCTTCGAAAGTCTCCTGATTCTCGATGAGGAGGACGCCACGGGCCTGTAGATCGAACCGGCCGTCTCTCGTGACCGCCCGGCCGGGGAGCTCGATGAAGGGTTCAGCGAGGGTGAGGTCCGCCACGAGGCCTTGTCGGTGCCATTCGGCCGGGCCGGTCATCCTCAGGCCCGTGTCGCTGGTGTGGACGGCCTCGGCGAACGGGAGGCCGACCAGGTGGGAGAAGGCGGCCTTGGAGGCATCGGTCCACGTCTTGGTCCCACCGAGGGCCAGCGCTGCCAGTTCACGCTCGCTGCACTTCCAGTCCCGGCTCGCGGTGCGGAACCACTCGGCTGCCGCTCGCAACGCGGCGCGGTACGTGTCCCAGTGCGGAGTGGCGGCGCGTGAGCCCTCGGGAGGCACACGTTTGTTGTCGTCCGGCAGTGACGCGAGCAGCGCGTGTTCTGCGGCCAGTTCTGGAACGCCGGCGATGGCGGCCAGAGTCTCAGCACGTTCCCGCATCAGGCGGTCGCGTTTGATGATGGCCCGGTACCGGGCCTGGCCGCGCTTCGTGCGGATCGGCCCACCGGTACCGATGATCAGCATCCGGAGCGGCACGGTGTGTCGGCTGCCGCGCAGCACTGCGTCGGCGCGTGCGAGATGGACGCCTGCCGTGCTGACGGCGTCACCGAACAGGTCTATGAGGTCGGCGCGTTCACGGTCTGTCATCCGGAGGTTGAGGCGGCGGTCCAGCTTTCCCCCGTTGGCGATGTGCTGGCGCACACGGGTGCAGAACAGGACCCCACCCGGGCTGGCGGCCCACTGCGCGAGATCGGGGTGGAGGGCGACGCGGATTCCCATGTCAGTCCAGGTCCATGTCTTCCAGGAGTCCCCTGGTCCGGCTGTAGGTGGTGCCGTCCTCGTCCGTGTCCTCGGGCTCCACCTCCGTCTCGGGCTCGTAGTCCAGATCCTCGTCCTCGTCGATGCCGTCGTCGGCGTGTTCGACGTCACCGAGCTGGTCGTCAGCGTCGAAGTCGAGACCGCTGCCGCCGAGCAGCGCGGGATCGAGCATGAGGTGCCGCTCGGCCCCGTCCCAGATGATGGGAGTGGTGAGGACTCCCTCCGTCTGCGGGTCGCGGAAGAGCTGGTAGGTCGCCACACCTGGGACCTCCTCGTAGAAACCCCACTCGTCATGGCTCGCCATGACGAAGTCGAGGTCGAGTTCAACGAGCAGTCCCATGCACTCGCCCCGCATCTCGGCGTCGATCCCGGCGAACGCCTCGTCCAGATACACCGGGCGCGGAGCGGTCCGCGCAGCTCCGGTGTAATGGGCCGCCGCGGCGGCGAAGAGGGGGAGCTGCAGCATGACGGCCTTCTCGCCGCCGGATCCTTTGCCGTGCATGCCGGCGTCGATGTCGGTCCATCTCTCTTGCGGGCCGCTCTTGTACTGGACGCGGATCCGGCTCCAGGTCCGGTAGTCGAGGGCGATACGCAGGTGGCTCTTCCAGTCCACTCCACCCTCCGCCTCCCTGGCCACGGCTATCTGTTGGCCGAGGAAAGCGATCAAGTGCTCACGGGCCTCGTCGGGCAGGAACCGGCTGGCCTGCCGGTCCAGCGTCGCCAGTGCCTCCCGGGTCTCCTCGCCCTTGTCGGGGTCCGGCTCCCACACCAGGCGCATGACGTGTCCCGAGGCCGTGCGGCGCAATCCGAGAAGCCTGTTCATCTCACCGATGAGTGTCTTGGCCCGTGCGCGGCGGCGGCGCAGATGGTCGCCCACCTGTCCGAGCAGGACCTCCGTGAACAGGTCGTGTTCACTCGCGTCGAGCAGGCGGTTCCGTTCGCGGACCTCTCTCTCCACGATCGCGAGCCCATCCGCGACGGTG
The DNA here is from genome assembly GCF_000981895.1 of Streptomyces odonnellii. Lineage (GTDB taxonomy): Bacteria > Actinomycetota > Actinomycetes > Streptomycetales > Streptomycetaceae > Streptomyces > Streptomyces odonnellii. Next base: position 33,945 of record NZ_LATD01000097.1, read on the forward strand.
AGGTGCTGACCGTTGTGGAACAGACGAACAGAGACGAGGCGGTCCTCGTTACCGGCACGTACCTTCCAGTCCGGCCCCGCCAGTACGTCTTCGAGGGCCTGGCGGGCGCGGTCCACCTCGTCGCGTGCTTGGTCGAGGGCGGACGGATCCGAGGGATCGTCGACGAGCCGCCGGAGCAAGGCCTGTGCAGCGGCGACAGCGTCGGGGGCGTCCACGGGCGGCCCTCCCGCGGAGACCAGCGCGAGGAATCCGAGTCGGTCGAGTTCCCGGTACTGTCCGCATCGCTCGCCCAGGGCTCGCTTCCGCTGCTCGACGACGTCGAGGGCCTGCGCGCGTGCCGATTGGGCGAGAGTGTCCTGCTTGATCGCAGTTTCCAGGGCTGCCAGGCTCTCGTCCTCCTTGGCGGTGTTCTTCGTGAGGCCGGCCTGGGCAACGGCGAGCCTCTTCAACACGTCGTCGACGTCCGCCCCGACAACACTGCGCCGCACATCGTGCCGTCGGCGCTTCTTCTTGGCGTCGCGCTCGGCGGCGTCCAAGTCGATCCCGAGCAACTTCTGATGTTCGCGGCAGGTGGTCAGCAATGTGCCGGCGCTCGTGTGCTGCTCCGCCCGGGCCGACCAGTCGCCCAGACGGCGGAACAGGTTGCCAAGACTGGACTTGTACTCAGTGAGCGCCTGCTGCTCCGAGGCGAGCGCTTCCAGCTGGGTGCCGGTCGAGCGCTGTCTGGCGTAGTGCTCAAGCTCCGCGAGGGCCTCCTTCCAGGTGGTATCCCTCTCGCCCAGCGCGGTCTTGTCGAGTTGGCATTGCTTGTCGTGCGCTTCATACACGCGTCTGGCCGCCGACAGGGCCACCTGGCAGTCCCGCAGCGGCTGGTCGAAGTCGGCGACCTCGTCGCACTCGGCCAGCAGGTCGTCCTGCCGCTCGGTGAGACGCTGCTGCCGCTCGTTGATCCGTACAATCCGGCCGTCCAGTTCGAGGAGCTGATCGTCCAGCGCCTGCAGCCGACGGAGGCGCTCGGCCTGGCGGGCGGCGGCACCGATGTAAGCGGCCTGGGTCGCCGTGGTACGGCCGTGGATCGGGCCGATCCGCCAGGAGCCGTCGGTCGATACCCAATCGCCCATCGGTTGCTCGGAGTTCGCGGGGGCGAGCGCGATGGCAGCGAGAATGCGTGTGGTCACGCGCGACGGAACCATCTCGTGGTCGACCGCGTGCAGGACGTCGGCGAGGGAACGGCCGAGGACGGGCTCCCGGTCGGCGGGCAGGAGACTGTCGAGAGTGTCGGCGTTCAGCAGGCCTCCCGCAGGGGTGACCCATGCGTCCAGCACCCCCGAACCGAGCAGGGCGGCCTCCAAACCCGCCCGGGTCCGGTCGTCGGTGTCCGGCGCGAAGTCGAGCAGCCGCCACAACGGGGCACCGTCAGCGGCGACGCTACGATCCCGCCGCTCGTGCGTTGGGGCCGACGGCAGGGGATCCGTCTGCTGGGCGACGCGCAGCCGCAGAGCGGCAGTCCGGTCCCTTTCCTCCTGCAGGGTGCGGAGTTGGGAGGCCAGGTCGGATGCTTGTCGGGCGAGCAGGTCGCCTCGGGGGCGGGCGAGACGGGCGACCTCCTGGGAGAGGACGGTGGCGCCCGGGAGGCCGAAGGTCGCGGCCAGGGACTGGAGCTCACTCAGTTCGAGGTCGCTCAGCCGCAGTTCCTGGCACCGCTCGCTCCAGTCGACGAGCTTGACTCGCAATTCGGCCATCTGGTCCGCGAGTTGCTTCTCGCCTTCGTCCACGTTCCGCTTGGCCGTCCCGCACAGAGCCAAGGTCTTCTGGAGGGCTTCGTCTGCTTGATCGCGTGCGGTCTTGGCGTTCTGCGTGGCCTGGGCCAGGTCGACGGCACGCCGGAGAACGTTCGTACGGGCCTCCACGTGGCCCAAGAGTGCGGTCTCAGCCTTCGCGGGGTCTTCTCGGATGGTTGAGGTGAGCTCGATGTGAGCATCTCCGATGCGGGTCCTGGCCGCCCGCGTCAGGGCCTGCTCTTCGGCGTCCAGCAGCACGGCGGCGGCTCCTTCGAGGAGTCGGGACTGCTCGGCGGCTGAGCCTTCTGCCTTAGCCGTGGCGGACTCTGCCTCCTCCAGACGCTGTCGGAGGTCGGGGAGCTTCGCTTCCGCCTCCTCAGCCTGCTCCTGGAGCTGCCTGAGGAGTTCATGCTGATTCATCAGAGGGTCGGTACGAAGCTCATCGACGGCGATCCGGAAGGTATCGCGCTCTTCGAGGAAACGCCGCCGCTCCTCCTGCCCGTTCTCCAGAGCTTTCCCGGTCCGCTTGGCCTTCTCGTCGGCGTTCTTACTGCCCTGTTGTGCCTTGGCGAGCTGAGAATCCGCCTCGGCCAGCTGCTCCGCGATGTTCCTGGTCCACCGGCGTGCGTAGCGGGAGTACACCGATAGGAAGGTGGACATACCCAGTTGATGCCGCTCCTGCTGTTCCAGGTCGTCGCGGTCACGGGCCAACTGGTCGAAGCGGACGGCCAGGTCGTCCAGCAGTGCCGTGCTGACCGGTGGCAGTCCGTTGCTCAGCATTCGGCTGAGCTGCTCGCCGTTGAAGTTCTCGCTCAGCTTCGGCTTGCGCAGGACCAGGAGGAGTTCCACCAGGGCGGCCAGCTTTCCAACGCCGAAGCCGAACAAGCGCTCCGCGACAGCTGTCCGGTACGCGCGCCGGTCCTCGAAGACGTCGCCGGGGTCGAGCCGGGCCGCCAGTTGTTTGCGCAGGTGTGGCTGCCTCTGTTCGTTCAGCAGGCTGAAGTCCTGGCCGACCCGCTTGGCGGTGACGAAGAACCAGGGCTTGTGGAGCCCTCCCTTGGCGGACGTGCTGCCCCTGATTCCGATACCGATGGTGACGAACTCGTAGCCGCCGTCCTCGGTGACGCGTCCGTACTCGCACCAGCTGTATCCGACCCGATGGCTGCGCCCTCGATGCAGCAGGTTGTCCCGCATCGGGCGTGCGGTCGAGCCGAACGGGTCCAGCCGCCGGGCGGTAAGCAGCGCGTCCAGCAGCAGCGGGCTGGTGACCTCCATCACCTTGGTCTTCCCGGCCCCGTTCCGCCCGCGCAGGATCAATCCGTTGCGGTAGGAGACGAACTCCTGCTCCTCGTACTCCCACATACCGATGAGGCCCAGGCGCAGTTGCTGGAACCGGTCCCGTTCCGGCACCGGCAGCTCCCCGTCGAGGATGCGCTGCAGCGCGGGCGCCGGCGTTCGGTCAGTCGGCGATGGCATCGGGGTGACCTTCCGCAGGCGAGAGGTGAGCGGTGTGCGGCTTGCTCCGGCGGGGCGTCATGTCGAGGTCCTGGCCGAAGAGCAGCAACGCCTCCCCGGTGACACGGGCCCCGCGTCCGGAAGGATCGCGGTAGCGGGCGAGGGCGGGACGGACGAGTACACCGTCGTCATGAGGGTCGACGAGTCCGAACTGCATCAGCACGGGCACGGAATACCTCAGCACGACGGAGCCGTCCACGGGCTTGCGTTCGATGTTCGGCACGACGCGGCGGATCTGTTCCGCGACCAGGTCCACCAGTTCGGAGAGACGGTCGTGCCCGACCACGAAGCTGCCCGTCTGCTCCGGGACGGCCTCTCCGGCCAGCAGGTCGGCCAGTGCCAGCGCCGCCACGGAGACGGCGCTGGCCGCCGGGAAGTCGGTGTCGGAGAAGCGGGAGTCGACGATCGCGAGGCCTTCGGCCCGCACTTCCACCCGGGTGTCGAGTCCGAGGACGAGTTCCGCCGCCAACTCCTCCCGGTGAACCGACAGGTACTCCTGTTGGTCCGAGGGCAGGTCTTCCACGTAGACGACCGGGTCGTCGACCAGACGACGCATGAGCGCCTGCCGAAGCTCGGTATCGGTCCTGGCCCAGAGCCCGGGATCCCCTTCGGTGAAGCGCAGCAGGGTATCCGGGGCGTCGGCCTGACTGGGCGGGACCGGGCAGACCACGGCGGAGGAGGCCAAGCGGTGGTTGACGTCATAGACGGCGTTGCCGTGGCCCGCGACGTAGGCCTGCTCGGAGTCGGCCGTGACGCCCGCCTCCCGGGGAGATCGCAGCACACCGCCCTCAGTGAGGCGCCGGAGCGCCGCGACCAGATCCCGGCGCTCCCGCGTGGAGGTGGCCTCGAACCTGCGCAGACCCCGGTGCGCCGTGGTGAGAGCGGTCACGCGGTCGGCGAGCTCGCTGATCACGGTCTGCCCACCGCAGTCAGCCAGCACCGCCAACAGCAGGCAGTACAGTGCGCACTGCCTCGGAGTGGGGACGGTCAGATCGGGAAAGCGGCCGGGATCCTCGGGGATCTTGAGCAGCCGTATCAGGTCGCGCTCGACCACCAGCGGCCATCCCAACTGCCGGTCGAACCAGGCACGTAGTTCCTTCTCGTGCCGACGGGCCTGATCCACCAGCCGCCTGTGCCGGCCTTCGCGCCGAAGCACGGGGGTGTGCAGCAGAGCCCGAACAGCCTCGCGGCGTTCGTGCCCCTCCTCGCCGGTCCAGCCATTCACCGGCGCCCACGCTCCTCCACCCGCAGCGTCAGTTCGAAGTCCCGCGTGCTCAACGCTCCGCCCCGCAACTCCACAGCGGCGGCCGACCCTTCCGCCGCAGGCCCCAGCGTTATCAGCAGGCGGCCGTCGGGGGTACGCGTGCGCCGGATGCCCCCGCTTCGCTCCCGCGCCGACAGGACGAGCCCCAGACAGTTCAGGAAGACCTCCGCCTCGGCGGAATCCAGTCGGCCGAGCTCCGACAGCCGCACCGGGCCTCTGTCCGCCAGCGCCCGCTCGGCGGCTTCCGTCGCCGCGTGTTCCTGCTGCTGCCGGGCAGCCAGCAGGCTCTTGGCGCGTCGTGGGTCGCGGACCCGCGGCGGGGGTCCCGTGTGCGCCCGAGGCCCGCGCGAGCGCAGCTCTGCCGACACCGGAGCCGGCTCGGTCTGCCACCAGCCGACCTCGGGTCGCGCATCGCAGTCGTCCTCGAACGCACCGGGATGGCCCAGGTGCCGGGACGAGTAGGAGCCGAAAGCCGTACGCCACAAGGCGGTGGTCTCGCGCGTGCCGCCGGCACTGTCGAAGCCGTCGAACCAGCCGGCCAGGGCCACGAGGTCGGCCGTCCGGCTCGCCCGCCGGAACCGCTGATCGTTGATGTGCCCGACGGTCATGACGATGAAGGCGATCGCATCGGAGGCCCGGTCGAGCAGCAGCTCGGCGATCGGAGGACGGTCTCCGGCGGCCACGAACCAGCGGCGCAGCCCCTCCCACAGCTCTCGCATCCGCTGCGCCTCACGGACCACGACCTCGTCTTGGCTGACGCCCAGGACGGGAGCGGCCTCGAGTGCCGCCATCTCGGTGAGCCGGGGCAGGAGCCCCGCCTGCTCCAACTGGATGATCAGCTTCGCGATCGGAGCGGCGCTCTGGTGCAGGACGACTGTGAAGGACTGCAGATAGCCCACCACGACGTTCTTGTAGGCGATGAACGCCTCGGGCTCCCGGATCTCCTCCGAAGCCAACGAGCCGTTGAGGCCCTGGACGAAGAGCTTCGCGTCCTCCGACAACCGCGCGAATCCCTCCGTCGTGCGCCGGAAGGCGCCGAGAGCGGTGCTGAGGTCGCCGTCGTCCTCGCGAAGGGCCCGCAACAGCGAGGCAAGGGACGAGAGAACCTCCGGAAGCATCGAGGCCTGCAGCGAGCCGGCATCGGACATGTCCTCGTCGATCCGGGTCATCTCGCGGTGGACCCGGGCACCGGCCGAGGTCAGCTGGTACAGGTAGTCCCGTTGCAGGTACTCCTCGGGCGTCGTGGTGTACCGGGTGTTGTGAATCCGGTCCACGTTCCGCCAGCCGTACAGGTCTTCGAGCAGGCCCTCGACCGCCGGAAGGGCCTCCATCAGATCCGGTTCACTCGCAAGCTCGTCCTGGACCCGTTGCCTGATCTGCGCCGTGCTGAGGTGGACGCCGAGTCGGGCCTCCTCGTCCAGCAGCACATCCAGGACCAAGCGGTAGAAAAGTGTCTTCTCGTGGTTGAGATAGGCCACGACCCTCATACGCCCGCCGAATGCGGCCACGTGCGCTACCCCCGCCCCCGGTCACAAACGCATCGAGCTCCTAGACAGCACCAGGCGCCCCTTGCGCTGCAGAACTCTCGTTCACGGAGGGTACAGCGGGGTTTCGGCTCTGATGTTCCATATCACCAAACCGATATTTCACGTTCTGCAGCCTGCTGTTGCCCTCCGTCCTGATCGCTGTCGAGGCATCGGCCGGGTTGATCGTCAGCGCGCTGCGCGGGGCATCCTGAATGACTTGGTCGGGTATCTCAAGGACGATGCGTTCGTGGACAAGACGGCTGAGGTGGCCGGGATCGTGAGCAAGGCGTCCCAGGATTACGTGGCGGTGCGATAGCACGCTCCACAGCGTCGAAGCCCCTTGCCCAGGGGTGGGCGAGGGGCTTCGTACGGGAGTGCTGGCCGCTACATGGGCGTAGCACGTGGTCGTGGGCTACGCCGCTGTCCGGTGTATGACGGCCGGCTGCACGGCGGGCGGTCGTTCGAGGAAGAGTCGGCGGCTGGTGGCGTTCTGGGCGGCGGCGAAGGCGAGTGCGAAGACCTTCTGGCGTTCGAGGCCGTAGGCGATCATGCGTTCGTTCCAGAGGCTCTTGTCGAACTGGCTGTGCACGGATTCGGCGTCGCTGCGGTAGGGGTAGAGCTGCTGGTGGGTGAGGGTGCCTTCGGGGATCTGCTGGAGGTGTTCGGCACGGTGGAAGCCGCGTTCGGTGTCGCTCTTGATTCTGCGGCCGGTGTCGGGGTTGGTGCCGGTGCGGTCGTCGGGGGTGGTGGTGATGGCGACCGGGACGCGGTGGGAGTGGGCGCCGTGGCGGCAGGGGATGTGGAGCAGGTGGTACCAGCGTGACTTGGTGACGCCTTTGCGGTGTTCGAGGCGGGTGATGGGAACGGGCAGGAGGGTGCTCGTGCCGTCGTCGAGGAGGACGCGCTCGGCGATGCGGCCGTCGGCGCACCACAGGTCGTGGCGGCAGCGGCCCGGGCGCAGGAGTTCGTAGGCGCGGGGGACGGCGGAGCCGTGCTGTAGGTTGATGACCAGGAGGCCGAGGCGGGCCAGGGCGTCGCGGTGCACGCCGTGGAAGGCTCCGTCGTAGGCGACGCCCATGCAGCCGGGCAGGATGCGGCCGAGCTGGGTGAAGGCGCGTACGGCGACGGCGGCTTCGTCCTCGTAGTCGCCGCCGGCGACGTGCCGGACGCTCAGGATGACGCGTCGCCAGTAGCCGTCGTCCCTGGCAGAGGCGAAGAACCACTTCGTTCCCCGTGTGGCGGTTTTCTCCTTCTCGCCGTTCTCGAAGTAGAGCCGGGCGGGGATCGACGCGGTGTTCGCGTATCTCGCCGGTGACGGGGTCGATCGTGACGCGCTGTTCCGCCTTGGACGGAGGTTTGGGGACGGTTGCGTCGCCGACGAGGAGCTGGCGGCGCTCGGGCTTGGACCAGTTGCGTACGGCGTCCGGCGGGAACAGGCCCTGCCGCAGGGCCTGTTGGACGGCTTGCTGCTCGAAGAGGTCCTGCATCAGGTCGATGTTGGGGGCCAGGATGCGCTCCTCCGCGTCCAGGTACTGGCCGCGGTTGGGCGGTGAGTCGGGCAGCCGGGCGGCGGCGGTGCGTCCGGAGTGCCGGCGGACCGAGGCGCGCAGGGAGCGCCACTGTTGGGGGTCGAGAGAGCCAATGGCGGAACGCTTGGAACCGGTCATGGTCATCAGGGCGGAGATGAGTACGTACACGACGGCCGGATACTCGCGCGGCCGACCGCGGTTGGCCCGGGCGGGCAGGAGTTCGGCCATCTCGTAGAAGAGGGGGTCGTCGAGGCAGTCCGTGATCCGCTGCTGCCGGTTGCGCTGGTCGCTGTCGCGCAGCTGGCGTTTTCTGGAGGGGCGCAGGGCCTGCGGGAGGGCGTCGCTGAATGTGTCGTCAGGCACCGGGCTCCTCCTGGCCGTCAGTGTCTGGCGGTCTCGCTCACCCGAAGGTGTGGCTATGTGCGGCCAGAGTGCGGCCGGACGCCTTTGGATGAGGTAACACAGGGCGTCACGCCGGAACCGTCCCCATGTGTTCTGATCAGGCAGAACGGCATCCGGCAACACAAGCCGGAACTAGGCATCACGAATCCCCATGGTCTCGTAATGTGTAGGTCCGGATTGCTCCTACACCTCAATTGCGGCTTCGCCAAGCGCCTCGGTCCACGGGATCCTCGGACAGCATCTGCCGCTCTACCGAAGGATTGTTGTGGCTACTTCGCTGTATGAGAGCATCACGCCTCCGCGTTCATCTGCCCGGGAGAGGGGCGTGGGAAACGCGTGCGTAGGTCAATTCCACGCGGCGCGACAGCAGGGTGGTAACCCACTAGCTCTGTCGTCCTGGTGCATCACCACCGGTGATCGAGCGGTGGCGGATGCTCTGGTTGACCTATACGGCGGTTCTGCCCAGGAATCGAAGACCGGAAGTGATTTCGGCGTAGAAGTGCTGACGTGCTGTGACCGTATACCGGTTGTTTTGCGGGGTGGGCGGTCTGTTTCGTTCCACATGGTTCTGAGGGCAGGAGAAGAGCTCTTTCATGTCTGTGACGGGAACAGGTTTCTTACGCCGGCAGATAAGCGCGGCGCGTTCTGTGGTTGCGCTCCGACATTCCCGGAACGCAAGGCTGCTGCCTGGTCCGGCCGTGGACCCAGGCCGGAGGTCCGGATGGATTTCTTGCTGGCCGATCTGCCCGAGGCGGGCCCTTTCTTCTTGGTCTCGTCCTCGTGGGAGCTGGCCGAGTCGCTTGGCAGTCTGGCTGGTGCGCTCGATGAAGTGGAGGGGCCGGCGCTGTGTGCCCTCTCGCTTCAGTTGGTGGAGTTTTCGACGTTGTCCGGTGCTCGGGTGAGCTATCGGCGGCCGGTGGTTGAGATTGAGGGGCGGGCAACTGGCGTGTTGGGTGAGATGACGCTGGCTGCGTGACGGAGGCAGGAAAATGGCTCGCGGCGGTCGGTGGGGTCCGGCTACGGTGGGCCATGGCCGGGGCGGTGCCGTAACGGGGCTGTGCCGGGGCGTTGTCGGACCGTTGAGGAAGCAGGAGGTGAGGACATTGATGACTGTCATTGCGCTGGGTGCTGCCCAGGTTCAGAGGCTCATCGTTCCCATTCCTGTGGTTTCCGGCTGACGATCTCTCCTTCCTTCGTGCCTGGTCGGCGCGTGTGCCGGGGCCACCTCTGTGAAGGGTTTCCCCTTGTCTTTCTCTTTTGCCTCTTCTGAGGCTTGCTCGGCTTCGCATCCGCTCGCCCCGTACGGCTGGGACGAGGGCTGGGAGGCGGAGTTCGTGCCATACGCCCGGCAGGGGCTGTTGCCTGGCCGGGTTGTGCGGGTTGATCGCGGGCAGTGCGATGTGGTGACCGCGGATGGTCTGGCGCGTGCTGACACGGAGTTCGTGGTGCCGCGTGATCCGATGAAGGTGGTGTGCACCGGGGACTGGGTCGCGGTTGATCCGTCCGGTGACCCGCGGTATGTGCGGACGCTGCTGCCTCGGCGTACGGCCTTTGTACGGTCGACGTCTTCGAAGCGTTCCGAGGGCCAGGTGCTGGCCACTAATATCGATCACGTCGTCATCTGTGTGTCGCTCGCGGTCGAGTTGGACCTTGGGCGGATCGAGCGGTTCCTCGCACTCGCGATGTCCAGCTCTAGTGGTGATGCGCTGCTGCGTACGTCGGCACTCTCCTGGGAGAGCGGTGCGCTGCCGCTCATCGTGCTGACCAAGGCCGATCTCGTCGGGGACGCCTCCGTACTCGGCCATCTCGTCGACGACGTCATGACCACCGCGCCCGGCGTGCAGGTGCTCGCGGTCAGCGCGGCGACGGGGGAGGGGATCGAAGTGCTCTCCGCCGTGCTGTCGGGCGGTACGAGTGTGCTGCTCGGGGTGTCCGGCGCGGGAAAGTCGACGCTCGCCAACGCGCTGCTCGGCGACGAGGTGATGGATGTGCAGGCCACCCGCGACGTCGACGGCAAGGGGCGGCACACCACCACGACCCGCAATCTCCTCGCCATGCCCGGCGGCGGGGTGCTGATCGACACGCCCGGACTGCGGGGTGTGGGGCTGTGGGACGCGGAGACCGGGGTCGGCCAGGTCTTCTCGGAGATCGAGGAACTGGCCGGGCAGTGCCGGTTCCATGACTGCGCCCATCTGGCCGAACCGGGGTGCGCCGTGCTGGAGGCGGTGGAGGACGGTTCGCTGTCCGTACGCCGGCTGGAGAGCTACCGCAAGCTCCTGCGTGAGAACCAGCGCATCGTCGCCAAGACCGACGCCCGGCTACGGGGTGAGATCCGGCGCGAGTGGAAGCGCAAGGGCGCGGAGGGGCGCGCGGCGATGGAGGCCAAGCGCGGGCGGATGCGGTAGGCGCCCGCGCAGGCCCGCAGTCCGGTAAGCGGTGAGCGCCCGGCCCCGGCCTGCCAGGGGCGATCGGCGTGGGGGCGGCTCGGCAAGTGGGGCCTTTCGGCGTACGGGCCAGGCCGGCGCGGCCCGTACGCCGAGCGGGGCCGAATCGGTCCGGGTGGAATCGGTCCGGGTCGACTTGGCCCGGGTCGACTCGGCGCGGGCCAGTGGGTGAAGGCCAGGAACGTGCTGTCCGAAAACCGCGAGTGACCGGGGCGGTACCGGCGCACACTGGATCCTGTGATGGACGAGGAGACCAGATACGAGGCGGTCAGCAGCCGTGACGCGCGGTTCGACGGCGCGTTCTTCTTCGCCGTCGAGACCACCGGCATCTACTGCCGGCCGAGCTGTCCCGCGGTGACCCCGAAGCGGGAGAACGTACGGTTCTTCCCCACCGCTGCCGCCGCCCAGGGCAACGGTTTCCGCGCCTGCCGCCGCTGCAGGCCGGACGCCGTTCCCGGGTCGGCGGAGTGGAACGTACGCGCCGATGTCGTCGGCCGCGCGATGCGGATGATCGGCGACGGGATCGTGGACCGGGAAGGGGTGCCGGGGCTGGCCGGACGACTCGGCTACAGCGCCCGGCAGGTCCAGCGCCAGCTCAACGCCGAACTGGGCGCGGGCCCCGTCGCCCTCGCCCGTGCCCAGCGGGCGCACACGGCGCGGGTGCTGCTCCAGACGACCGGGCTTCCGGTCACGGAGATCGCGTTCGCGGCGGGCTTCGCGAGTGTGCGCCAGTTCAACGACACGATCCGGCAGATCTACGCCCGTACGCCGAGCGAACTGCGACGCGAGTCCGGAACCGGCGTCAGGAGAACGGCGGCGGCGGCGCGGGTGGCGGTATCGGCACGGAGCGCGGGGTCGGGCCGGGCACGCGTCGACGACGGGGGACCCGGCGTCGATGGCCGCGTCACACGCGGTGGGTCCGACGACGGCCGGTCCGCCGGCTTCCCAACTGGCGACGCCCCAACTGCCGGGAATAGCGTGGCTGTTGGGCACCATGACGATGCACCGTCCCTGTCCCTGTCTCTGTCCCCGTCCCCGGACGTGCCTGCCCTCACCAGGATTCCGCTGCGGCTCGCCTACCGGGGGCCGTACGCCGCGCGCGAGGTCTTCGACCTGCTCGCCCGGGAGGCCGTTCCGTACATCGAGGAGGTGACCGGCGAGCCCGGGAACCGCACCTACGGCCGTACGCTACGGCTGCCCCACGGGCCCGGCATCGTCGGCGTCGACGAGGCGCTTCCGGCGGGCGCGGCGCAGGCCCGGGCCCGCAGTGGCTGGCTGGAGGCACGGATCCACCTCACCGATCTGCGTGATCTCACCACGGCGGTACAGCGGTTGCGCCGCCTCTTCGACCTCGACGCGGACCCGTATGCCGTCGACGAACGCCTCGGCTCCGACCCACGGCTCGCGCCCCTCGTTTCGGCCCGGCCCGGGCTGCGTTCGCCGGGGGCGGCGGAACCGGAGGAGTACGCGCTGCGCGCACTCGTCGGGTACGCGGCGGCGGGACGGCTCGTCGAACTGTACGGAGAAGACGTGCCGCAGCCGCGCGGCGGGCTCACCCGGCTCTTCCCGGAACCGGCGGCGCTGGCCGGAGATCCGGTGGCGGGCCCGCTCGCGACCGCGCTCGCCGACGGCACCGTACGGCTCGATCCCGGCGCCGACCGCGACGAAGCCGAGCGGTTGCTCCTCGCCGTACCCGGAGTCACCCCACGGACGGCCGCGCTGATCCGGATGCGGGCGCTCGGGGACCCCGATGTGGCACCGGAGGAGGAACAGGACGAGGAGGCGTGGCGGCCATGGCGGTCGTACGCGATGCGGCATCTGCGTATGAGGTGAGCACACGTGGGGTGAGCACGCGTCCGGGTGAACACATGGGTGCTGGGCATATGGACGCGTACACACGGAGGCCGAGCACATGTGGTCTGCGGACGTGTGCGCTGGGCATGTGTGTGGCGAGTGCCTATGTGGCCCGTGCCCATGTGCGGTGGACACACCTCACGTCCGCGTCCCCCGCGCCACCCACCCCCTCTCGTACGCGTGCCAGCCCAACTGCAGCCTGGTCGTCACCCCGCTCAGCTCCATCAGGCCCTTCACTCGGCGCTGTACGGTCCGCAGGCCCAGGTCGAGTTGTTTCGCCACGCTCGCATCGGTCATCCCGGCCAGCAGCAGGGACAGGATCTCCAGATCCGTGGCGTCAGGAGCGGGAGAACCGCCCTCCGCCACCGCGCCGTCCGCGCCGAGCCGTAGCGGCAGAGCGTCGCGCCACACCGCCTCGAACAGCCCCATCAGCGACTCCAGCAGCCCGCTCGCGTGCACCACCAGGACCGCGGGATCCGTCTCGCGCGCACCACGGCCGGTCAGCGGCACCATCGCCAGGTTGCGGTCCGCGACCACCAGCTTCGTCGGCACCCGCTCGGTGACCCGTACCTGCTCGTCGCGCCCGAGCGCCGCGGAGAGTTCGGTGATACCGGCCGGGAGCGAGAGCACCTCGCGTTCGATCACCACCCGGTACGCGACCCCGCGCGCCGCCGCACGCTCTTCTGCCTTGTTGTCGACGCCCGTCACGGCCACGGGCTTTCCCGTGACCAGTGCGCAGACCTCCTCGGTCGCGCCGAGCTGGAGTTGCAGAAAGCGGTGGGCCACCGCGCTCGCTCCCGTCACCACCTCGACCAGATCGTGCACGGCGGGCTCGGTGGCCTCGGCGCGGTACTCCTCGGCGAGCAGTACGGCGGCCAGTTCTGCCTGTTCCAGCTCATGGCGGTGCTGGGTGAGCAGCGCGCCGAGCGCGACAGCGGGCGGCGCCGCGACCCACCTGCCGGTACGGGACGAGGACTGCGCCGCCAGGCCCTGCCGCTCCAGCCCGCGCAGGGCCTGTTCGGTGTCCCGCTCGGGGAGCGCGAGCCGGTGCGCAAGATCGGCGACCTCCGCCGCGCCGATCGCCACCAGCGCGCGATACGCGGATTCCTGCCTCTCATCGAGACCTATCGCTGCCAGCACCCCTGCTCCCCTCCCCGGACACAACCCCGACCCGGAACACCCCGACCCGGAAACAACCTCGCTCCGGAAACAACCTCGCCCCGGACACAACCCCTGGTCCACCGCATGCCATGGCTGCCGTGGCGGATACCGGCCACGGCGTAAACCCGCCGTGCCACATCATCGCTGTTCGGTACGGCACTCTGCCAAGGTGGCGCCATCACAGCAGCAACAGACCCCGGTCATATGCCCTTTGGGTGCGGTTGGCCCGGATTTGCTCGGGACAGTGATGTGTGCGGACCTTGTGTCCGCGCACCGGCCCGCGCTGGACCTGTGATGTCCGCCGGACGTCCTTCCCGTGGGGGGTGGGGCCGTCCGGCGGACTTGAATATTTCTGGATGCCCCGTTTTCGCACCGCTGGCGCGGTCGAAGATAGGGGCATGAGTCAGCAGGGGCAGACGCCGGCAGGCGACGACTGGTGGAACCGGTTGTACGACGATTCCGCACCCGACACCGGTCCCGGCGCCCCTTCGGGGGACACGCTCGACGACCGCTTCGACTCGGCAGCGGGCACGGTGGGTACGGCAGGGACTGCGGGAACGGATGGGCGGGGTACGGCCGATACGCCGACGGAAGCGCCGGGTGCCTCGGATACGTACGGTACGTCGAGCGCGTCGGATCGGTACGGTGCGTCCAGCGCGTCGGATCCGTACGGTCCCGGCCGTGAGGGACGCGACGGGGGTCGCAGGGGCGACGGGGTCGAAGCGCAGCGGCCCCGGGCCTGGTGGGAGCAGGTGCCGGACGAGTCGGCGGCGGCGCCGCCGTACACACCCAGCGACGCGAGGTCGCTGCCGGGCAGTACGGGCGCCCGCCGCGCGGAAAGTCCGGAGCGACCGGAACGATCCGAGTCGCCGGAGCGGCCCGAACGCCCGGATCCCCGTACGCCGGAGACCGGTGCGAAGCCCGCCCCCGGACCCGCCGCTGGGCCCGCCACCCCTGGGC
>NZ_LATD01000098.1 GCF_000981895.1 Streptomyces odonnellii
CCGCGGGCGATTTCCCCGGGCCGTATCCCCGGCCGCGCCCCGGGCCGTGCCCCGGGCCGCGCCCCCGGCCGTGCCCCAGGGCGTGCCCCCGAGCGGCGACCGGCCGTGCCCCGGGCGCCGACCGGGGCGCTCGGCCCCGCGCCCACCGGCATACCCTGGCGGGCATGGCCATGTTGATCCTCGTACGTCACGGACGCTCCACCGCCAACACCGCGGGCGTGCTCGCCGGCTGGACGCCGGGGGTTGCCCTCGACGAGCGCGGCGCCGAGCAGGCCGCCGCGCTGCCGGGCCGGCTGGCCGGGGTGCCGCTCGCCGCCGTCGTCACCAGCCCGCTCCAGCGCTGCCGCGAGACGCTCCAGCCACTGCTCGACGCCCGCCCCGGGCTGGAGGCGCGGACCGACGAGCGGATCGGCGAGTGCCACTACGGCGACTGGTCGGGCCGCAAGCTGGCCGAGCTGGCGGACGAGCCGCTGATGACCGTCGTACAGCAGCACCCCTCCGCCGCCGTGTTCCCCGGCGGCGAATCCATGCGCGCCATGCAGACACGCGCCGTGGAGGCCGTACGGGAGTGGAACGCGCGGATCGAGGAGGAGCACGGCGAGGACGCCGTCTTCCTGATGTGCTCCCACGGGGACATCATCAAGGCGCTCGTGGCGGACGCCCTTGGGATGCATCTGGACCTCTTCCAGCGCATCCATGTGGACCCCTGCTCGGTGACCGCCATCCGGTACACACGCCTGCGCCCCTTCCTGACCCGGCTCGGCGACACCGGGGATCTCGCCGGACTGGCGCCTCGTGAGAACAGCGGCGGCGGCAGCGGTGTTGTGGGAGGCGGCGCGGGAGCACCGTGATCGCTCCGCGCAGTAGGGTGGACGCGCCGTCCGCGTGATCCAGGGGCCGTCCCCGGACCCCGGTTCCGCCCACTGCTGTTGATCTGTATCCGTCACGCCATATCCATCACGCCACATACGCGTTACGCCATATCCGTCACCGAATCCGTCACTGCCCGTCAGTGCCGGACGATTTCCAAGGGAGCAGGACGTGTCCCGTCAGGTGTTCCTCTACGATCCGCCGGACCGCTTCGTGGCCGGTACGGTCGGGCTGCCTGGACGCCGTACGTTCTTCCTCCAGGCTTCCGCCGGGGGGCGCGTCACCAGCGTCGCCCTGGAGAAGACCCAGGTGGCCGCGCTCGCCGAGCGCATCGACGAGCTGCTCGACGAGGTCGTACGCCGTACCGGGGGGAACGCCCCCGTACCGGTCATGGCGCCCTCCGAGATCTCCGACTCCGCCCCGCTGGACGCCCCCGTCGAGGAGGAGTTCCGGGTCGGCACCATGGCGCTGGCCTGGGACGGCGACGAGCAGCGCATGATCGTCGAGGCCCAGGCCCTCGTCGAGCTGGACGCCGACACCGAGGAGGACCTCGCGGAGGCCGAGGAGCGGCTGCTCCAGGACGAGGAGAACGGCCCGCCGATGCTCCGCGTCCGGCTCTCCGGCGCCCAGGCCAGGGCCTTCGCCAAGCGCGCCCTGGACGTGGTCAACGCGGGCCGGCCGCCGTGTCCGCTGTGCAGTCTGCCGCTCGATCCGGAAGGACATGTATGCCCGCGCCAGAACGGATACCGCCGCGGAGCGTGACCGTTGCCGATCTGCTCGCCAAGGGCGAGCTGACCGTGCGCGGGCAGATCCGTGAGGCGTCCAACGCGGTGCTCTACTGCTCCGTCTCGTACGAGGGCGAAGAGGCCCACTGCGTCTACAAGCCGGTCGCGGGGGAGCGGCCCCTGTGGGACTTCCCCGACGGCACGCTCGCCCAGCGCGAGGTCGCCGCGTACGAGGTCTCCGAGGCGACCGGGTGGGCCCTGGTGCCGCCGACCGTGCTGCGGGACGGCCCGTACGGTCAGGGCATGTGCCAGCTCTGGATCGAGTCCGAGGAGGAGGGGGCGGCCCCGCCGCTGCTGGCCCTGGTCGAGGGCGAGGAGCCGGACGACGGCTGGAAGGCGGTCGGCTTCGCCGAGGTCGGCGAGGGGCGCACGGCACTGCTCGTGCACGCCGACGACGAGCGGCTGCGCCGGCTCGCGGTGCTCGACGCGGTCATCAACAACGGTGACCGCAAGGGCGGGCATCTGCTCTCCGCCGCCGGGGGGAAGCTCTACGGCATCGACCACGGTGTCACCTTCAATGTCGACGACAAGCTGCGCACCCTGCTGTGGGGCTGGGCCGGCGATCCGCTGCCGGCGGAGGTGCTCGACGTGCTCGCGCGGCTGGAGGACTCCCTGACGGAGCAGGCGCCCCTCGCCACCCGGCTGGCCGAACTCATCACGGCGGCCGAGACCGACGCCGTACGGGCCCGGGTCCGTGAGCTGCTCCGTACCGGCCGGCACCCGGAGCCCTCGGGCCAGTGGCCGGCGATCCCCTGGCCGCCGGTCTAGAACCCCTCCCGGCATCCGACGGAGCCCGGTCCCGTCCGGCGCGCATCTCCCGGACGGCACAAGCATGTTCCGGCCCGGGGCGCAAGAGTGCCCGGGCGGCCACGAGGGCACCCATCCGGTTCGTATCCGGAACTTCCATCCGGTTACGCTCATGGCATGTATGCCTGGCCCGCTTCCGAGGTCCCCGCCCTGCCTGGCAGTGGCCGCGACCTCAGGATTCACGACACCTCGACCAATGGCCGAGTCACCCTCGAGCCCGGTCCCGTCGCCCGTATCTACGTCTGCGGCATCACCCCGTACGACGCGACCCACATGGGTCATGCGGCGACCTACAACGCGTTCGACCTCGTTCAGCGCGTGTGGCTCGACACGAAGCGGCAGGTTCAGTACGTCCAGAACGTGACGGATGTCGACGATCCGCTGCTGGAGCGGGCGCGGCGCGACGGGGTGGACTGGACCGGTCTCGCGGAGCGCGAGACAACGCTCTTCCGGGAGGACATGACCGCGCTGCGGATGCTGCCGCCCCAGCACTACATCGGCGCGGTCGAGGCGATACCGGGCATCGTGCCGCTGGTGGAGCGGCTGCGTGACGCCGGGGCGGCGTACGAACTCGACGGCGACATCTACTTCTCGGTGGCGGCCGACCCGCACTTCGGCGAGGTCTCCCGGCTCGACACCGAGGCCATGCGGCTGCTGTCGGCGGAGCGCGGCGGCGACCCCGACAGGCCGGGCAAGAAGAACCCCCTGGACCCGGTGCTCTGGCTGGCCGCCCGCCCGGGCGAGCCGAGCTGGGACGGAGGCACGCTGGGCCGGGGCAGGCCCGGCTGGCACATCGAGTGCGTGGCCATCGCCCTCGACCACCTCGGCATGGGCTTCGACGTCCAGGGCGGCGGCAGCGATCTGGCCTTCCCGCACCACGAGATGGGCGCCTCGCACGCCCAGGCGCTGACCGGTGAGCACCCCTTCGCACGCACCTATGTGCACGCCGGGATGGTCGCCCTCAACGGCGAGAAGATGTCCAAATCCAAGGGCAACCTCGTCTTCGTGTCCACGCTGCGCCGCGAGGGCGTGGACCCGGCGGCGATCCGGCTCGCCCTGCTCGCGCACCACTACCGTTCCGACTGGGAGTGGACCGACGAGGTCCTCCGGGAGGCCGAGGAGCGGCTGGCGCGCTGGCGGGCCGCGGTGTCGCGGCCTGACGCACCGGCGGCCGAGGGGCTGCTCGAAGAGATCCGCGAGGCACTGGCGGACGATCTGGACGCCCCGGCGGCGCTGGGGGCGGTCGACCGCTGGGCGGCGCTCCAGGACTCCACGGGCGGTACGGACGAGGGGGCGCCCGGCGTGGTTTCCCGAGCGGTCGACGCACTGCTGGGAGTCGCGCTCTAGAAGTGCTCAAGGCGTGATCCTGGACCGCTCCAGGAGCGGTCCAGGACTGCTCCAGGCGTACGGAGCCGCCAGACCCGGGCCTCTGGCTCCGGACCCGGGCCTCTGGCTCCGGACCCGGGCCCCCGCCGCCGGGCACGGGTCTCTGCCTGCGGACGCGGGTCTCGGGACGCGGGTCTCTGGTTACGGTCTCCGGATGCCGTCTCCGGATGTACGGAGCGGGGCGGCGCCCCAGTGGCGCCGCCCCGCTCTCTCCGTTCCGCCGCCGGGGCGAGCCCTCAGTCCTCCGAGGAATCGTCCTCGCCGTCCGGCCCCGGCTGAGGACCTCCCGTACCCGGCTCCGAGCCCTGGTCGGTGTCCTTGCCGGACTCGCCGCCACCGCGCGGCGGCCGCTGCGCCCGGCCGCGCCCGCCCGAGGCGTCCCGCAGATATGACGGGCCCTCACCGCTCTCCGTGGCATGGCCTCCCGGCGCCTGCCCGGGACCGGGACCGCCGTCGCGCCGACGCAGATAGCGTTCGAATTCCCGGGCGATGGCCTCGCCGGACGCCTCGGGAAGCTCGGCGGTGTCCCGCGCCTCCTCCAGCGACTGGACGTACTCCGCCACCTCGCTGTCCTCGGCGGCCAGTTGGTCCACCCCGAGCTGCCAGGCCCGCGCGTCCTCGGCCAGCTCGCCCAGCGGGATCCGCAGCCCGATCAGGTCCTCCAGCCGGTTCAGCAGGGCCAGTGTCGCCTTCGGGTTCGGCGGCTGCGAGACATAGTGCGGCACCGCGGCCCACAGGCTCACCGCGGGGACGCCGGCATGGGTGCAGGCCTCCTGGAGGATGCCGACGATGCCGGTCGGTCCCTCGTACCGGGTCTCCTCCAGATCCATCGTCCGGGCCAGGTCGGTGTCCGAGGTGACACCGCTGACCGGCACCGGCCGGGTGTGCGGGGTGTCACCGAGCAGCGCGCCCAGGATGACCACCATCTCCACGCCCAGCTCATGGGCGAAGCCCAGCAGCTCGTTGCAGAACGACCGCCAGCGCATGGACGGTTCGATACCCCGGACCAGCACCAGGTCACGGGGCTTCTCGCCGCCGACCCGCACCACGGAGAGCCGGGTGGTCGGCCAGGTGATCTTCCGCAGGCCGCCGTCCAGATAGACCGTGGGCCGATTGACCTGGAAGTCGTAGTAGTCCTCGGCGTCGAGCGCCGCGAACACCTCGCCCTTCCACTCCCGGTCGAGATGGGCGACCGCTGTGGAGGCTGCGTCGCCCGCGTCGTTCCAGCCCTCGAACGCGGCCACCATGACCGGGTCGATCAGCTCGGGAACCCCCTCGAGCTCGATCACCCAGTGCCTCCTTCCGAAGTTCCCTTTCGTACGGACCAACCTTACGGCTTTCCGCGTGCCCGCCCGCAGCCCCGTGCACGCCCGGGTGAACTTCGGCGAACCGGGGCATAGGCCGGAGAACCGATGCTTCTTTCTGAAGATTCATCCGAGCTGTCATCGTATTTTTCGTTCTAACTCTGGACGATCGCGCCTCCCCGACGCTATACATCGGATGACCGCATCAGGTCGGATGTTCTTCTCAGGGAGCGTGCATGAGTCAGACCGTCACGGGGTTCGAGGTTCACGACATCCGTTTTCCCACCTCGGAACAGCTCGACGGCTCCGACGCCATGAACCCGGATCCCGACTACTCGGCCGCCTATGTGGTGCTGCGTACGGACACCGGAGCGGAGGGGCACGGATTCTGCTTCACGATCGGGCGGGGCAACGAGGTCACCGCCGCCGCCATCGAGGCGCTGCGGCCGTATGTGCTGGGCAGACCGGCGCCGCTCGCCGCGGACGCCCTCGCCGCCCTCTACTTCGAGCTGACCCATGACTCCCAGCTCCGCTGGCTCGGCCCGGAGAAGGGCGTGATGCACATGGCCGCGGGCGCGGTCGTCAACGCCGCCTGGGACCTGGCGGCGAGCGCCGCGGGCAAGCCCGTCTGGGAGTTCCTCGCCGGCATGACGCCCGAGGAACTCGTCTCGCTCGTCGACTTCCGCTATCTCACCGACGCCCTCACCCCCGACGAGGCGCTGGCCATCCTGCGCGCCGCCGAGCCGGGCCGCGCCGAACGGGCCGCCCGGCTGCGTGCCGAGGGCTACCCCGCGTACACCACCTCGCCCGGCTGGCTCGGCTACTCCGACACCAAGCTCGTCACCCTCGCCCAGCAGGCCGTCGCCGACGGATTCACACAGATCAAGCTCAAGGTGGGCGGCGATCTGGAGGACGACATACGCCGGATGAAGCTGGCCCGCGCCGCCGTCGGGCCCGACATCCGGATCGCCGTCGACGCCAACCAGCGCTGGGACGTCGCCGACGCGGTCCGCTGGATGGCGGCCCTCGCCCCGTACGAACCGCACTGGATCGAGGAGCCCACCAGCCCCGACGACATCCTCGGCCACGCCGCCGTACGGGCCGGTCAGCCGGTCAAGGTGGCCACCGGCGAACATGTCGCCAACCGGGTCATGTTCAAGCAGCTTCTCCAGGCCGAGGCCGTCGACTACGTTCAGATCGACGCGGCGCGGGTGGCCGGCGTCAACGAGAATCTGGCGATCCTGCTGCTCGCCGCCAAGTACGGCAGACCCGTCTGCCCGCACGCCGGCGGGGTCGGGCTCTGCGAACTCGTCCAGCATCTCTCGATGTTCGACTACGTCGCGGTGTCGGGGAGCCGGGAGGACCGGGTCATCGAGTACGTCGACCACCTCCACGAGCACTTCGCCGACCCCGTGGTGATCACCTCAGGACGCTATGCCGCGCCGAGCGCGCCGGGCTTCTCGGCCCGCATGCTCCCCGGGTCGATCGCCGCGCACCGCTATCCGGAGGGGCCGGTCTGGCAGGCCCGCCGCCGCACCACAGAGGAGAGCAACCGATGACGGACGTACGGGACTTCGAGGGGCTCGGCGCCCTGGTGACCGGTGGTGCCTCGGGCATCGGCGCGGCCATCGCCACCCTGCTCCTGGCCCGGGGCGCGCAGGTCGCCGTACTGGACCGCGACTGCGCGGGCGTGCCCGCCGGGACCCTGCCGCTCAAGGCGGACGTCACCGACGACGAAGCGGTACGGACCGCCGTGGACACCGCCGCCGCGGAGTTCGGCGGACTGCACACGGTGGTCTCCAACGCCGGACTCGGCGCCATCGGGACGGTCGCGGACAACCCGGACGAGGAGTGGCGGCGGGTCCTCGACATCAATGTCCTCGGCATGGTCCGCACCGCCCGGCACGCCCTGCCCCATCTGCGCCGCTCGGCACCCGAGCGGCCCGGCTGCGTCTCGATCACCCAGACCTGCTCGATCGCCGCCACCGCAGGACTGCCGCAGCGCGCCCTCTACAGCGCCAGCAAGGGCGCGGTGCTGTCGCTGACCCTGGCGATGGCCGCCGACCACGTCCGCGAGGGCATCCGGGTCAACTGCGTCAACCCGGGCACCGCCGACACCCCCTGGGTGGGCCGGCTGCTCGACCAGGCCGCGGACCCCGAGGCGGAACGCGCCGCCCTCGAAGCCCGCCAGCCCACCGGACGGCTCGTCGCCGCGGCCGAGGTCGCCGCCGCCGTCGCCTATCTCGCCAGCCCCGCCGCGGCCGCCGTCACGGGGACGGCGCTCGCGGTCGACGGCGGAATGCAGGGACTGCGCCTGCGGCCCGCCAACTGAGCCGCACCTCACCAAAAAGGATCGGGACATCATGCAGCGACACCGCACGGGACGCATCGCCCCGCAGAGACTTCCACTCCGGCGGCTCCGTACGACGGGAGCCTCGGCCTGCGCCGTGGTCCTCGCCGTCGCGGCGCTGGCCGGCTGCAACCGTGACCAGGGCAGCGACGCCGCGGGCGGCGGCAAGGTCGGTATCGACCTGCCGCGCAGCGACAGCGACTTCTGGAACTCGTACCAGCAGTACATCGAGAAGGGCGTCGACGGGGGCGAGGTCGAGGCGCTCCCCCTGACCAACTCGCAGAACGACATCGGAAAGCTCGTCTCCAATGTCCAGGTCTTCACCGACCAGGGCGCCAAGGCCGTCGTCATGGCCCCGCAGGACACCGGCGCGATAGCCGAGACGCTCCAGACGCTGAGCGACAAGAAGATCCCCGTCATCAGCGTGGACACCCGCCCCGACAAGGGCGACGTCTACATGGTCGTACGGGCCGACAACCGCGCGTACGGCGAGAAGGCCTGCCAGTACCTGGGCGAGCAGCTCAAGGGCAAGGGCAAGGTCGTCGAGTTCCAGGGCGACCTCGCCTCCATCAACGGGCGTGACCGCTCCGAGGCGTTCAAGTCCTGCATGGACCAGAAGTTCCCCGGTATCCAGGTCTTCGAGCTGGCCACCGAGTGGAAGGGCGACGTGGCCTCCGCCAAGCTCCAGTCCACGCTGGCCGCCCACCCCGACATCAACGGCATCTACATGCAGGCCGGCGGTGTCTTCCTCCAGCCGACCCTCGCCCTGCTGGAGCAGAAGAAGCTCCTCAAGGCGCCCGGCACCTCGGGGCACATCACGATCATCTCCAACGACGGCATCCCCGAGGAACTGGACGCCATCCGCGAGGGGAAGATCGACGCCACCGTCTCCCAGCCGGCCGACCTCTACGCCAACTACGCGCTGTACTGGGCCAAGCAGGCGCTCGCGGGCGTGACTCCCAAGGAAGGCCCGACCGACCACGACTCCACCATCATCAAGATCCCGAACGGCTTCGAGGACCAGCTTCCCGCGCCGCTCGTGACCAAGGAGAACGTGGACGACCCGAAGCTGTGGGCCAACCAGCTGGAGAAGAAGAGCTAGCGATGGACTCCAAGCGGCAGGAAGCTCCGGCTGCGGTACACGCTGAAGGCATCGTCAAGCGCTTCGGTCCCACTCTGGCGCTCGACGGTGTCAAGCTCACCGTGCGGCCCGGCGAGTCCCACGCGCTCGTGGGGCGCAACGGCGCGGGCAAGTCCACCCTGGTCAGCGTGATCACCGGGCTGCACAGGCCGGACGCGGGCAGGGTCACCTTCGGCGGGGAGCCCGCACCGGCCTTCGGCGACACCACGGCCTGGCAGTCAAAGGTCGCCTGCGTCTACCAGAAATCGATGGTGGTCCCGGACCTGACCGTCGCGGAGAATCTGTTCCTGAACCACTACGGCCTGGACCGGGCCGCCGGGGGATCCGGCGGCCGGTTCATCAGCTGGCGCGGGCTGCGCGCCCGGGCGCGGGCGCTGCTCGCGGAGTACGGAGTCGATGTCGACCCCAACGCCCGCGCCAAGGATCTCCCGGTCGAGCAGCGGCAGTTCGTCGAGATCGCGCGGGCGCTGTCCTTCGGCGCCCGGCTGATCATCCTCGACGAGCCCACCGCGCAGCTCGACGCCCGAGGTATCCAGCGGCTGTTCGACAAGCTCCGGGAACTGCGGAGCCAGGGAGTGGCGTTCCTCTTCATCTCCCACCATCTCCAGGAGGTGTACGACCTGTGCACCGCCGTCACCGTCTACCGTGACGCCCGCCATGTGCTGACGGCCCCGGTCGCCGACCTCTCGAAGGCGGATCTGGTGTCGGCGATGACGGGGGAGTCCGCGGGCACGGCCGTGGCCTGGCACGCCGCGCGCAAGACCGCGCCGGACGCGGGGACCGCGCCCGTACTGGAGGCCGAAGGGCTGGCCCTCGACGGTGAGTTCGAGCCGCTGGACCTGGCCGTACGGCCGGGTGAGGTGCTCGGTCTCGCGGGTTCCGCGGCCAGTGGCAACACGGCGCTCGGCGAGACGCTGGTGGGGATGCGCGCGCCGACCGCGGGGCGGATCGCCGTACGCGGGCGCGTGGTCAAGCCCGGCAGCGTCCCGCACGCGCTGGACGCCGGCATCGGCTACATCCCCGAGGAGCGGCACCGCCAGGGCCTCGTGCTGGACCGCAGCGTCGCCGAGAACGCCACGCTCACGGTCACCGACCAGCTCGGCCCCTGGGGGACCGTACTGCCGTCGCGTACCCGGGAGTTCGCCCAGGGCATGATCGATTCGCTGGACATCAAGACCCAGGGCCCGGAGCAGCCCGTCTCGGGGCTGTCCGGCGGCAATCAGCAGAAGGTCGTCGTCGCCCGCGCGCTGGCGCGCGGCCCGAGCGCGCTGGTCGCGCTGCGGCCCACCGCGGGCGTCGACGTGAAGTCGAAGGACTCGCTGCTCGGCGTGGTGCGCAGAGTGGCGGACGAGGGCAGCGCGGCCGTGATCATCTCGGACGAGCTGGACGATCTGCGGGTGTGCGACCGGGTGCTCGCCCTGTTCCACGGCCGTGTGGTGGCGTCGTTCGGAAGCGGGTGGACCGACCGGGAACTGGTCGCCGCCATGGAAGGTGTGGGAGAGCGGGAATGACCGGGACGATACGACCGCCGGTGGCGGAACAGACGGCCGTGGGAGCCAAGGCGCCGGGGCGGCTCCAGCTCATCCGGTGGAGCGACTTCTCACTGGTGCCGGTGATCCTGGTGCTGATGGTGATCGGCTTCATCGTCTCGCCGGTCTTCCTCACCTCCAGCAATCTCATCAGTGTCGTCCAGCAGTCCTCGGAGCTGAGCCTGCTGGTCCTCGGCCAGGCGCTGATCCTGATCTGCGGCCGGATGGACCTGTCGCTGGAGTCGACGATCGGTATCGCGCCGGTCGTCGCGATGTGGCTGGTGCTGCCCACGGAGGGCGGCCGGTTCGCCGGACTCGGTCTGCTGCCGGTCTGGATGGCCATCCCCGCCTGTCTGCTGGTCGGTCTGGCCATCGGGGCGATCAACGGCTTCCTGATGCTGAAGCTGCGGGTCAACGGCTTCATCGCGACCCTCGGCATGCTCACCATGCTGCGCGGTCTGCACATCGGTATCACCGAGGGCAAGTCGATCACCGATGTCCCGGAGTCCTTCCGGTACCTGGGCAAGACCGACTGGCTGGGGGTCCCGGCCGCCGTCTGGATCTGTCTGGCGCTGTTCGCGATCGGCGGCGCGGCGCTCGCCTGGCTGCGGCACGGGCGGTCGCTGTACGCCATCGGCGGCAACCCGGAGGCGGCCCGCGCCGCCGGTATCCGGGTGGACCGCGTCACCTGGATCGTGCTGGCCATCGGCGGGCTGCTGGCGGCCTTCGCCGGCATCCTCTACACCGGCCACTACGGGTCGGTCGCCGCCACCCAGGGCAATGGCTGGATCTTCCAGGTCTTCGCCGCGGCCGTCATCGGCGGGATCAGCCTCAAGGGCGGGCGCGGCACGCTGTTCGGGGCGCTGACGGGCGTACTGACCCTTCAGCTCGTGGTGAATGTGATGACGCTCGGGGGAGTGCCCGCGCTCTGGAACCAGTTCCTCAACGGCGCGATCATCATCGTCGCGCTGGTGATCTCGCGCTTCGCGAGCGGTGAGAAGCAGGACTGACGCTACGCACGCGGCGCCGCTGCCGGCCCCTGGGACCTGGTGGTCCCAGGGGCCTCCGGCGTCTTTGAGGGCCGGCCCCTTCGGCGTCTCAGAGCGTCGACCTCAGCCACATCTCCACGCTCGCGATGTGCACGGTCGCCCAGGACCTGGCCGCCTCGGCGTCCCGGTCCCTGAGCGCCGCCAGGATCGCCCGGTGCTCGTGGAGCGTACGGCTGACCGCGTCCTCCTGGGTCAGCCCGCGCCAGATCCTGGCCCGGGTCGTCGGTCCCGAGAGCCCGTCCAGCAGCGAGCAGAGCACCGAGTTCCCCGACGACTGCACGATGCCCCGGTGGAACTCCAGATCCGCCGCGACGAGCTGCTCCACCGAGGGCCATGCGCCGAGCTCGTCCAACTGCGCGTCCAGGACGTCCAGTTCGGCCGCCGTGATCCGCGCGCTCGCCATCGCGGTGGCGGCCGGCTCCAGGATCCTGCGTACGGCGAGGAACTCCAGCACGGTGTCGTCCCGGTGGAAGTCCACCACGAAGCTGAGCGCCTCCAGCAGGAGTTGGGGGTCGAGGCTCGTGACATACGTGCCGTCGCCCTGCCGTACATCGAGGATGCGGATCAGCGAGAGCGCCCGTACCGCCTCGCGCAGCGAGTTGCGCGACAGCCCCAGATCGGCGGCGAGTTCGCTCTCCTTCGGGAGGCGGTCTCCCGGCCGCAGCGCACCGGAGACGATCATCCCCTTGATCTTCTCGATGGCCTCGTCGGTGACTGCCATGGCGACCTCCATACATCCGATGTATCGGCCTTCATTATGCGTCCCGGAAGCCGGAGAAGGGGCGCTCCGGAAAAGGAGCGCCCCTCGATTTCGTACGCGTGTCATGCCGTACGGATGTGCCGACGGGCCGAAATGCCGCTGCGTATCGCGCGGATGTGCGGATTGTGCCGTCGCCCAGGGCGCGGCGCCGGGCCGGGCCGGCCGCTGTCGCCGGGCTGGCTCAGCCGTCGCCGTCGTCGAGCCAGCCCATGGTGCGGTCGACGGCCTTGAGCCAGTACCCGTACTCGCGGTCGCGGGTCGCCGCGTCCATCCTCGGTGTCCACTCGGCGGCCCTGCGCCAGTTGGCGCGCAGCGCGTCGGTGTCGGGCCAGAAGCCCACCGCCAGACCGGCGGCATAGGCGGCGCCGAGGCAGGTGGTCTCGGAGACCATCGGGCGCACCACCGGCGCGTCCAGGACATCGGAGAGCGTCTGCATCAGCAGATTGTTGCCCGTCATCCCGCCGTCGACCTTGAGCGCGGTCAGCTCCACCCCGGAGTCCTTGGACATGGCGTCGCTGATCTCCCGCGTCTGCCAGGCCGTCGCCTCCAGCACCGCGCGGGCCAGGTGCGCCTTGGTGACATAGCCGGTCAGCCCGGCGATCACCCCGCGGGCGTCCGCGCGCCAGTGCGGCGCGAACAGACCGGAGAAGGCGGGTACGAAGTACGCCCCGCCGTTGTCGTCGACCGAGGCGGCCAGGGCCTCGATCTCGGCCGCGGAACCGATCAGCCCCAGTTGGTCGCGCATCCACTGCACCAGCGCGCCCGTGACCGCGATGGCCCCCTCCAGGGCGTACACCGCGGGCTCGTCACCGATCCGGTAGCCGACGGTCGTCAGCAGTCCGCTGTACGAATTGACGGGCTTGCCGCCGGTGTTCATCAGCATGAAAGTGCCGGTGCCGTAGGTCGACTTGGCCTCTCCCACGGCATAACAGGCCTGCCCGAAGAGCGCCGCCTGCTGGTCGCCGAGCGCCGAGGCGACCGGTACACCGTCCAGGACGCCGCCCTTGGCCGTGCCGTACACCTCCGACGAGGACCGGATCCTCGGCAGGACCGCGGCCGGCACCCCCATGGAGGAGAGGATCTTGGGATCCCATTCGAGGGTGCGCAGATTCATCAGCATCGTCCGGGAGGCGTTGGTGACATCCGTGACATGCGCGCCGCCGTGGACCCCGCCGGTCAGATTCCAGATGACCCAGGAGTCCATCGTGCCGAAGAGGATCTCCCCGCGCTCGGCGCGCTCCCGCAGACCGGCCACGTTGTCCAGCAGCCAGCGGATCTTCGGGCCCGCGAAGTAGCTGGACAGCGGCAGACCGGTCTCGCGCCGGAACCGGTCCTGGCCGACATTGCGGCCCAGCTCCCGGCAGAGGGCGTCGGTACGGGTGTCCTGCCACACGACGGCGTTGTGGACGGGCACACCGGTGCTCCGGTCCCAGAGCAGGGTCGTCTCGCGCTGGTTGGTGATCCCGATCGCCCGGACATCGGCGGAGGTGATGCCCGCCTTCCGCACCGCGCCCGCCACGACCTCCCGCACATTGGCCCAGATCTCGACCGCGTTGTGCTCCACCCACCCCGGCTTCGGGAAGATCTGCTCGTGCTCCTTCTGGTCGACGGCGACGATCCGGCCGTCCCGGTCGAAGACGATGCAGCGGCTCGATGTGGTGCCCTGGTCGATGGCCGCGATGAACGGCCCGGCCGCGCGTGCGGTGCCGGTGGTGGTTGCGTCGCTCACGGTGTCCGCTCCTGCCCGGTGCGCGGGATCCGCTCCCGGAACCCGTCCCCTACCGATCATCCGCCATTCGCCCCGGGACCGCCCGGTGCCGGTGCCGCCGCACACCGTGGATCTCGTCCGCTCGCCGAGATGCCCCACCACGAAGGGGCCCGCCCGGCTAGGCTGGCCGGGTGCGTCTTCGATCAGGGGACGCAAAGCCGACAGCCGTCGCATCCCCGGGAGTACTTTCATGGCCTCGTCGCCGACCCCGTCCACCGACAGCCGGACCCGTATCGAAGCCCTCCGTGAGGCGCTCGCCACCCGAGTGGTGGTGGCCGACGGCGCGATGGGCACGATGCTCCAGGCGCAGGATCCGACGTTGGAGGACTTCCAGAATCTGGAGGGCTGCAACGAGATCCTGAACGTGACACGCCCGGACATCGTCCGGTCCGTCCACGAGGCGTACTTCTCGGTCGGTGTGGACTGCGTGGAGACGAACACCTTCGGTACGAATTTCGCGGCCCTCTCCGAGTACGACATCCCCGAGCGGGTCTTCGAGCTGGCCGAGTCGGGCGCGAGCATCGCCCGGGAGGCCGCGGACGGGTTCACCGCCTCCACCGGGCAGCAGCGCTGGGTGCTGGGCTCCATGGGCCCGGGCACCAAGCTCCCGACGCTGGGGCACGTCCCGTACCTCACCCTGCGCGACGCCTACCAGCAGAACGCCGAGGGCCTGATCGCCGGCGGCGCCGACGCGCTGCTGGTGGAGACCACCCAGGACCTGCTCCAGACGAAGGCCGCCGTCCTCGGCGCCCGCCGCGCGCTGGCCGCCACCGGCACCGACCTGCCGGTCATCTGCTCCGTGACGGTCGAGACGACCGGCACCATGCTGCTCGGCTCGGAGATCGGCGCGGCGCTGACCGCGCTGGAGCCGCTGGGCATCGACATGATCGGCCTGAACTGCGCGACAGGCCCGGCCGAGATGAGCGAGCACCTGCGCTATCTGGCCAGGCACTCCCGTATCCCGCTGTCCTGCATGCCGAACGCGGGCCTGCCGGTCCTCGGCAAGGACGGCGCGCACTACCCGCTGTCGGCCGGCGAGCTGGCGGACGCGCAGGAGACCTTCGTACAGGAGTACGGGCTGTCCCTGGTGGGCGGCTGCTGCGGTACGACGCCGGAGCATCTGCGCCAGGTCGTCGAGCGGGTACGGGGCACGGCGCTGACGGAGCGCGAGCCGCACCCCGAGCCGGGCGCCGCCTCCCTCTACCAGACCGTGCCGTTCCGGCAGGACGCCTCGTACCTCGCGATCGGCGAGCGGACCAACGCCAACGGCTCGAAGAAGTTCCGCGAGGCCATGCTGGACGGCCGCTGGGACGACTGTGTGGAGATGGCCCGCGACCAGATCCGCGAAGGTGCGCACCTCCTGGACCTCTGTGTGGACTATGTCGGCCGTGACGGTGTCGCCGACATGGCCGAGCTGGCGGGCCGCTTCGCCACCGCCTCCACCCTGCCGATCGTGCTGGACTCGACCGAGCTGAAGGTGATCGAGGCCGGTCTTGAGAAGCTGGGCGGCCGCGCGGTGATCAACTCGGTGAACTACGAGGACGGGGACGGCCCGGAGTCACGGTTCGCGAAGGTCACCGCGCTGGCGGTGGAGCACGGCGCCGCGCTGATCGCGCTGACCATCGACGAGGAGGGCCAGGCCCGTACCGTCGAGCACAAGGTCGCCATCGCCGAGCGCCTGATCACCGACCTCACCACCAACTGGGGCGTCCACGAGTCGGACATCCTCGTCGACTGCCTCACCTTCACCATCTGCACCGGCCAGGAGGAGTCCCGGGGCGACGGCATCGCCACCATCGAGGCGATCCGCGAGCTGAAGCGCCGCCACCCCGAGGTGCAGACCACCCTCGGCCTGTCGAACATCTCCTTCGGCCTCAACCCGGCCGCCCGCGTGGTGCTGAACTCGGTGTTCCTGGACGAGTGCGTCAAGGCCGGGCTGGACTCGGCGATCGTGCACGCCTCGAAGATCCTTCCGATCGCCCGCCTGGACGATGAGCAGGTCAAGGTCGCGCACGATCTGATCTACGACCGGCGCAGCGAGGGGTACGACCCGCTCCAGAAGCTGATGGAGCTGTTCGAGGGCGTCAACACCAAGTCGATGAAGGACGGCCGGGCCGAGGAACTGCTCGCGCTGCCGCTGGACGAGCGTCTTCAGCGGCGGATCATCGACGGCGAGAAGAACGGCCTGGAGACGGATCTCGGCGAGGCGCTGGAGAGCCGCCCGGCCCTGGACATCGTCAATGACACGCTGCTGGAGGGCATGAAGGTCGTCGGTGAGCTGTTCGGCTCCGGCCAGATGCAGCTTCCCTTCGTGCTCCAGTCCGCCGAGGTCATGAAGACCGCGGTGGCGTTCCTCGAACCGCACATGGAGAAGACCGACGCCGAGGGCAAGGGCACGATCGTGCTGGCCACCGTCCGCGGGGACGTCCATGACATCGGCAAGAACCTGGTCGACATCATCCTCTCCAACAACGGCTACAACGTGGTGAACCTGGGGATCAAGCAGCCCGTCTCCGCGATCCTGGAGGCCGCCGAGGAGCACAAGGCGGACGTCATCGGGATGTCCGGTCTGCTGGTGAAGTCGACCGTGATCATGAAGGAGAACCTGGAGGAGCTGAACCAGCGCAAGCTGGCCGCCGACTACCCGGTCATCCTCGGCGGCGCCGCCCTCACCCGCGCCTATGTCGAGCAGGACCTGCACGAGATCTACGAGGGCGAGGTCCGCTACGCGCGCGACGCGTTCGAGGGCCTGCGGCTGATGGACGCCCTGATCGCGGTCAAGCGGGGGGTGCCCGGCGCGGTCCTCCCCGAGCTGAAGCAGCGCCGGGTCAGGGCCACGGCCGGCACGGTGGTCGAGGAGCGCCCCGAGCAGGGCGCGGTCCGCTCGGACGTCGCCCTGGACAATCCCGTACCCGCCCCGCCGTTCTGGGGCACCCGGGTCGTCAAGGGCATCCAGCTCAAGGAGTACGCCTCCTGGCTGGACGAGGGCGCCCTCTTCAAGGGGCAGTGGGGCCTCAAGGAAGCCCGCAAGGGCGGCCCCAGCTACGAGGAGCTGGTGGAGAGCGAGGGCAGGCCCCATCTGCGCGGCTGGCTCGACCAGATGCACACCCAGAACCTGCTCGAAGCCGCCGTCGTCTACGGCTACTTCCCCTGCGTCTCCAAGGGCGACGACCTGATCATCCTCAACGACGACGGCTCCGAGCGCACCCGCTTCACCTTCCCGCGCCAGCGCCGTGGCCGCCGCCTCTGCCTCGCGGACTTCTTCCGTCCAGAGGAGTCGGGCGAGACCGATGTGGTGGGCCTCCAGGTCGTCACCGTCGGCTCGAAGATCGGTGAGCGGACGGCCGAGCTGTTCGAGGCCAACGCCTATCGCGACTACCTCGAACTGCACGGTCTCTCCGTCCAGCTCGCCGAGGCCCTCGCCGAGTACTGGCACGCCCGGGTCCGCTCCGAGCTGGGCTTCGCCGGTGAGGACCCGGCCGAGGTCGAGGACATGTTCGCCCTGAAGTACCGGGGAGCCCGCTTCTCGCTGGGCTACGGCGCGTGCCCCGACCTGGAGGACCGGGCCAAGATCGCCGCGCTGCTGGAGCCCGAGCGGATCGGCGTCCAGCTCTCGGAGGAGTTCCAGCTCCACCCTGAGCAGTCCACCGACGCCATCGTCATCCACCACCCCGAGGCCAAGTACTTCAACGCTCGCTGACCCGCGCCGGGCCCCGGGCCGCAACGGGTTCGCGGATCCCGGTCGGCGCGGGGCCCGGACGAGTCGTACACTTATCGGTCCAGTGCAGGCCGGTCGCCTGTCCCGGCGGGGTACCCCCGCGGGAAAGGTGACCGGCCTTCTCGTCCCTCATGGAGGTGTGCCGGATGACCAGTACGGTCCCCGCGTCCTTGACCCGTACGGCCGAAGGGTCGGCCCTCGACGCAGTCCTGCTCGACATGGACGGCACACTCGTCGACACGGAGGGATTCTGGTGGGACGCCGAGGTGGAGGTCTTCAAAGCCCTCGGACACGTTCTCGACGAGACATGGCGCGATGTGGTGGTGGGAGGCCCCATGACCCGCAGCGCGACCTTCCTGATCGAGGCCACCGGCGCCGCCATCACCCTCGCCGAGCTGACCGTACTGCTCAACGACACCTTCGAGGACCGCATCGGACGCGGCGTACCGCTGATGCCCGGTGCGACGCGCCTGCTCACCGAGCTGGCCGCGCACGAGGTGCCCACCGCCCTGGTCTCCGCCTCGCACCGGCGCATCATCGACCGTGTCCTGGCCTCCCTCGGGCCCGAGTACTTCTCGCTCACCGTCGCGGGCGACGAGGTGCCCCGTACCAAACCGCACCCCGACCCCTATCTGCTGGCCGCCCGGGGCCTGGGCGCCGATCCCGCGCGCTGCGCGGTCATCGAGGACACTGCCACCGGGGTCGCCGCCGCCGAGGCCGCCGGCTGCCGGGTCGTCGCCGTACCGTCCGTCGCGCCGATCGCGCCCGCCGCGGGACGGATCGTGGTCGGTTCGCTCGAAGACGTCGATCTGGTATTCCTGCGCGGGATGATGACGCAAGGACACTGATCCGCGTACAGAGCGTCGCACCGGAATACGGACGGACGGAAACTCTGGGCATTGGCACGGATATTTTCCGTTACCCTCGCGGCGGACAATCCCCGTCCCGCTAAACGGCCCCCGGAGTGACCTTTATCACTTGCTCTCTCGTCGACAGGCGTGGGCGGGGCTGCTCCATGACCGCCGGGACCGGGTCCCCCTGTGCCCTTGTGTCCGGATTGGTGGAGGCGTGTACGAAACATTCCGGTGCTCGTATATCCACACGCCGCTATTGCCGATCACTGTGTGATTACGTTTCAGATCAGGCCCGTTCCGGCAATACCGGAGCCTCAGACTAATCTCGTCGCGAGCACTTCGCCGCATCAACGACGTGTCCCGACGACCCACCAAGTCGCCATGCACACAGGACCGATCGCCCTGTATCCCGGCCCGATCGCACTGCCCCGAACGGGTGGGCGCGGCGGAGTCTCCGATAGCACCGCTGTATCTCAGTGCCGGATGAGGGAGTACGTCCAGGATGAACCGCAAGACTTTGGCGCTGTCGGCCGTGATCGGCCTGCTTGCGCCCGTGCTCGCCGGTTGCGGCGGCTCGGACGGTGGGTCCGACGGCGGTGATGCCATTGTCGTGGGCACCACGGATCAGTACATCGCCACACCGGAGGGCCCCGCCCCGCTGGACCCGGCCTTCGCGTACGACACCGGCTCCTGGAACGTGCTCCGTCAGACCATCCAGACGCTGATGCATGTGCCGCGCGGCGGCGGAGCGCCGGTGCCCGAGGCCGCTTCCCGGTGCGGATTCACCGACCGGGAGAACGAGAGCTACCGCTGCACGCTGCGCGAGGGTCTCAAGTTCTCCAGCGGCGACCCCCTCACCGTCGAGGACGTGAAGTACTCCATCCAGCGCGTCCTGGACATCAAGGACCCCAGCGGTGTCTCCGGTCTGCTGAGCAATATCGACACCATGGAGACCAACGGCGACTCCGAGATCGTCTTCCATCTCAAGTCGCCCGACGCGACCTTCCCGTACAAGCTCTCCACCCCGCCGGCCGGCATCATCAGCCGCAAGTCGTACGACCCCAAGAAGCTCCGTGACGGCTTCGGTGTCGACGGCTCGGGCCCGTACACCTTCAAGGCCGAGGTCAAGAACGACACCGTCGTCAAGGCGATCTTCACCAAGAACCCCGAGTACAAGGGCGATCTCAGCCTCCAGAACAACAAGGTCGAGCTGGTGCCCTTCAAGGACGCCGACGACATGGGCACGGCGCTCGACTCCGGTGACATCGATGTGATGACCCGTGCCATGACGCCCGAGCAGGTCCAGGGGATGATCGACAACCCCAAGGAGAACATCCAGCTCACCGAGATGCCGGGTCTGGAGATCCGCTACCTCGCCTTCAACACCGACGCCCCGGTCGCCAAGGAGAAGGCGGTACGCCAGGCCATGGCGTACACCATCGACCGCGGCCAGCTCGTCACCAAGGTGTACGGCGCGATGGCCGAGCCCCTGTACTCGCCGATCCCGTCGAGCGTCGCGACGCACACCAACTCGTTCTTCAACAAGTACGGTGACGCGAATCCGGCGAAGGCCGCGCAGGTGCTGGAGGACGCCGGTATCACCACGCCGGTGAAGCTCACGCTGGACTACACCACGGACCACTACGGCGAAGCCACGGTCAAGGAGTTCGAGACCCTCCGGGAGCAGCTCAACAGCAGCAAGCTCTTCGACGTCACCATCAAGGGCGAGGAGTGGAGCGTCTTCCGGCCGAACCAGACCAAGCGGGAGTACGCGATCTACGGCATGGGATGGTTCCCGGACTTCCCGGACCCGGACACGTACGTCGGACCCTTCTTCGACAAGGACAACTTCCTCAACTCCCCGTACAACAACCCCAAACTGCGGAATCAGCTCATCCCGCAGTCGCGCCGCGAGGCCGACCGCAGCGCCGCCTCGAAGACCTTCGCGCAGATCCAGGACATCGTCGCCGAGGAGGTGCCGGTGCTGCCGCTGTGGCAGGGCAAGCAGTACGTGGCCGCGCGCGACGACATCGCGCGGGTCGAGTGGGCGGTCAACTCGTCCGCGGAGCTCCAGCTCTGGGAGCTGCGCCGCGGCACGAGCGCGCCTTCCGACTGACCGGGGAGCTAGACCGCAAACGTGAGGCCGGCCGGGGCGTGCCCCGGCCGGCCTTCGCCGTTCCGCGGAACGGGCCGGTCGCCGCTGGAGGCGCTGCCCGCTACTGCGCGCCGGGGCGGACCAGCCCGCTCTCGTACGCGTACACCGCCGCCTGCACCCGGTCACGCAGCCCCAGCTTGGTCAGCACATGCCCCACATGCGTCTTGACGGTGGTCTCGCTGACGAAGAGATCCGCGGCGATCTCCGCGTTCGACAGCCCGCGCGCCACCAGCTTGAGCACCTCGACCTCGCGCTCGGTGAGGGTGTGCAGGGTGTCGGGCACCGGCTCCTCGCCGGACGGGAGATGGTCCGCGTACTTGTCGAGCAGCCGGCGTGTGATGCTCGGCGCCAGCATCGCCTCGCCCGCCGCGACCACCCGGATCGCCTGCACCAGTTCATTGGCGGGGGCGTCCTTGAGCAGAAAGCCGCTGGCCCCGGCGCGCAGCGCCTCCACCACGTACTCGTCGAGGTCGAAGGTCGTCAGCACCAGCACCTTCGCCGGACCGTCCCGGCCGGGGCCGGTGATCTGACGGGTCGCCTCCACCCCGTCCATCCGCGGCATCCGGATGTCCATCAGCACCACATCGGGCTGGAGCGCGCGGACCTGGTCGATGGCCTGGAGGCCGTCCCCGGCCTCGCCGACGACCGCGATGTCCTGCTCGGCCTCCAGGATCATCCGGAAGCCGGTGCGCAGCAGCGGCTGGTCATCGACCAGTAGGACGCGGACAGTCACGGGGAACTCCTTCACTAGACCGGCCCCATTCTGCCCTGACCGCCCACCCGCGATTCCGCCGGGCGCGAACCCCCTGATACGCCCTAAGGGGCCTCGGGCGCCGGGGCCGGCGGCCGTACGCTCAGCGGATACACCGGCGGCGTACCGCCGAATTCCGGACAGAAGGCCTGGTGGTCGCACCAGCCGCAGAGCTTCGTCGGCCGCGGCCGCCAGTCGCCCGTCTCGGTGGCCTCCCTGATCGCGTCCCACAGGGCCAGCAGCTTGCGCTCCACCCGCTTCAGATCCGCCTCCACCGGGTCGTACGTCACGACCTCGCCGCTGCCCAGATAGACGAGCTGGAGCCGGCGCGGCAGCACCCGCTTGAGCCGCCACACCACCAGCGCGTAGAAGGTCATCTGGAACAGCGCCCCCTCCGCGTACTCGGGCCGGGGCGCCTTGCCCGTCTTGTAGTCGACGATCCGCACCTCGCCCGTCGGCGCCACATCGACCCGGTCGATCACCCCGCGCAGCCGCAGCCCCGACTCCAGCTCCGTCTCGACGAACATCTCCCGCTCGGCGGGCTCCAGCCGCGTCGGATCCTCCAGCGAGAACCAGCGCTCCACCAACTCCTCCGCCTGGCCCAGCCAGCGCGCCAGCCGCTCGCCCTCCGCGTCCTGCGCGAACAGCTCGCCCAGCTCGGGACGGGACTTCAGCAGCCGGTCCCACTGCCCGGGAATCAGCGCCTTGGCGCGCGGCGCCGTACGCTCCACGGCCGGGGCGTCGAAGAGGCGCTCCAGCACGGCGTGCACCAGCGTGCCGCGCGTGGCAGCCTCGCTGGGCTTCTCCGGCAGCTTGTCGATCACCCGGAACCGGTACAGCAGCGGGCACTGCATGAAGTCGCTCGCACGCGAGGGCGACAACGAGGCGGGCGGCTGCGCGGCGGGTGCCGGCGCCGAGGACGGCGGGCTCGTACTCATGACGCAAACCCTATGGCCCGACACTGACAGCCAGGGCCTCTCGTTCGGGTCTGGCTGGGCTCGCGGCCCCTGGCACCGTGCCTCGCCGCGTTGTCGTCGGTCGCCGACGCTCCGCGGCAAGGCGGAGGAGGGAGCCCAATCCACGGCACCAACGCCGACATCAGCCGCTCCCGAGGCGGGCGCTCCCTGATCCAGCCAGACCCGAACGAAAGACCCTGGACCCTGTCCTGTGGGACCCCGCCCAGCCGAATACCATCGACCACGGAGCCTCTCGCACTGGCATGATCGAGCGGGCGACGCTGCCGCGAACTGGACGCTGCCGCGAACGAAGGGAACTCGTGAAAGAGGACGACGAGAGCGGCGAGAACGCGCGGCCGCGGCCCGGCGACGGGGACACGGGTCCCGACGGGAAGCCGGTGAAGCGCGAGGACCCGGGCGGAGGCATCCTCATGGGGCGCCCCTTCGGGGTGCCCGTCTATGTCGCCCCGAGCTGGTTCCTGGTGGCCGCGCTGATCACCTGGATCTTCGGCGGCCAGCTCGAACGGGTCCTGCCGGACCTGGGCGGACTGCGCTATCTGGTCTCCCTGTTCTTCGCGGTCGCCTTCTACGCGTCCGTACTCGTCCATGAACTCGCCCATACGGTCGCCGCGCTGCGCTACAAACTGCCGGTGCGCCGTATCCAGCTCCAGTTCTTCGGCGGAGTCTCGGAGATCGAGAAGGAATCCGAGACACCGGGCCGTGAATTCGTGCTGGCCTTCGTGGGACCGCTGCTCTCCCTGATCCTGGCGGGCCTCTTCTACCTCGGCCTGCTGTTCGTCGAGGCCGGCACGGTCCCCGGGGTGCTGCTCGCCGGGCTGATGGTCTCCAATCTGATCGTCGCCGTCTTCAACCTGCTGCCCGGCCTCCCGCTGGACGGCGGCCGGATGCTGCGCGCGGTCGTCTGGAAGATCACCGGCAAGCCCATGAGCGGCACCGTCGCCGCCGCCTGGGTCGGCCGCGGCCTCGCCGTCGCTGTCCTCATCGGCCTTCCGCTGCTCACCCAGACCGGAGCGCTGGGTACGTCCGCGTCTCAGGTCAGCGGCATGGAGACGGTCACCGACGCACTGCTCGCGGCCATCCTCGCCGCGATCATCTGGACCGGCGCGGGCAACAGCCTGCGGATGGCCAGGCTCCGCGAGCACCTTCCCGAGCTCCAGGCGCGCGCCCTCACCCGCCGCGCGGTGCCCGTGGAGTCGAGCACGCCACTGTCCGAGGCGCTGCGCCGCGCCAACGAGGCGGGCGCCCGCGCACTGGTCATCGTCGACGGCCATGGCGATCCGATCGGCCTGGTACGGGAGTCGGCGATCGTCGGGGTCCCGCAGCACCGCCGCCCCTGGGTCGCGGTGAGCGGGCTCGCGCAGGACCTCACGGAGGGCATGAAGGTCCCCGCGGAACTGGCGGGAGAGGCGCTCCTGGACCGCCTGAGGGCCAATCCGGCGACGGAGTACCTGGTGCTGGAGGAGTCCGGCGCGATCTACGGAGTCCTCTCGACGGCCGACGTCGAGCGAGCCTTCGTATCGGCGATGGCCCGCCCCCAGTAGCTTCCCGCTCCAGATCGCGCCCAGCCGCTGGGGTGCCTTGATGTTCTGGCCGCGCACGATCGCCTGGCGAGTGAGCCGAAGGGCACCGGCCGCCGTCGAAAGGGAGAGCGCGCGCAGGTTCGCGAGGTACGAGCGAATCGAGCACGGTCGACCGTCGACGGGGGCTTGAGGTGCCCGGAGGCGAACCGAGCCCAAAAAAGAGGCGGGCGCCCGGAGGCGAACCGAGCCCTTAAAAATAAGCACTAAGGTGGAAGGCATGTCCGAACCGACCGGTGCCGCCCGCCGACGCGGGCCCTTCAAGGTCGGGGACCAGGTCCAGCTCACCGACCCCAAGGGACGCCACTACACGTTCACGCTCGAAGCCGGGAAGAACTTCCACACCCACAAAGGGTCCTTCCCGCACGACGAGCTGATCGGTGCTCCCGAGGGCAGTGTTGTCCGTACCACGGGAAACGTCGCCTACCTCGCGCTGCGCCCCCTGCTCCCCGACTATGTCCTGTCCATGCCCCGCGGCGCCGCCGTGGTCTACCCGAAGGACGCCGGCCAGATCCTGGCCTTCGCCGACATCTTCCCCGGCGCGCGCGTCGTCGAGGCAGGCGTGGGCTCCGGCTCGCTCAGCAGCTTCCTGCTGCGTGTCATCGGCGACCAGGGCATGCTGCACTCCTACGAGCGCCGCCAGGACTTCGCCGAGATCGCCCAGCAGAACGTGGAGCGCTACTTCGGCGAACCGCACCCGGCCTGGCAGCTCACCGTGGGCGACCTTCAGGACAACCTGTCGGACACGGATGTCGACCGCGTGATTCTGGACATGCTCGCCCCCTGGGAGTGCATCGAGGCGGTTTCCAAGGCCCTCGTCCCCGGCGGCATCCTCTGCGCCTATGTCGCGACGACCACCCAGCTCGCCCGGACCGTCGAGACGATCCGGGAGTTCGGCACCTTCAACGAGCCGGCTGCCTGGGAGTCGATGATCCGCAACTGGCATGTCGAGGGTCTCGCCGTACGTCCCGACCATCGCATGATCGGCCACACCGGCTTCCTCGTGACCGCCCGCAGGCTCGCGGACGGTGTGGAGCCGCCCCTGCGCCGCCGCAGGCCCGCCAAGGGCGCGTACGGGGACGACTACGACGGTCCGGGAAGCGGTAGCGGCTCCCGGGACTGACCCGCGCCGGGCCCATTCCCGTACGAGACCTGAAGCCACCACCCCGGGCACAGCCTCCGCACGACGTCGGGGCACGCCCTCCAACTACGACAACGCGGCCGCCCAGTTCCCCCGCCGGAGAGGGGAACTGGGCGGCCGCGGCTTTACGTTGGGCTTACGGACCCCACTGTTCCGCCTCCCTGTGACGTGTGGCACGATGCTGTCTCCCTCCCACCGTTGGCCACTTCCCACCGTGGTAACTCGCCGGCACCCCTCACAGGAGACACACCGCGTGCAGATCTCCGATGTCCCGGACCTCGCGCACACCCGGCCCCACCCCATGCACTGGCTCGCGACGGCCACCGCGATGGCCGGTGTGGTGGCCCTGGCGGGCCTGTTGCAGCCCGGCCCCGCCACCGCCTCCCAGGACGGCTCCAAGCCCCCGAAGGCCGCCTCGCCGGACGCCGCCCCGCTGCCCGCACCCGATCCGGCCACGGTGGACTACCCGCTGGAATGCGGGGGAGCGGACACGGTCGTGGCGCGCCAGGCCTCCGGTGACATCGACGGGGACCGGAATCCCGAGACCGTGGCCGCGGTCCGCTGCGCCGCGGGCTCGGGAACCCCGCCCCAGGGCGTATATGTGCTGACCAGAGGCGCGGACGGCAAACCGAGAATCGTGGCGACCCTGGTCGATCCCAAGGACAAGCGGAGCGTCGGCCCCGACTTCGCGATCCGTGACCGGGTGATTCTGGCCACTCTGCTCGGCTATTCCAGCCCCGAGGTGCCGAGCTGCTGCCCCGACGAGGAGGAGCACGTCACCTGGCAGTGGCAGAACGCGGCCTTCGTCCGCGCCGAACAGCCGTGACCCCGACACGCACCGAACACCGCTGAGCACTTTCCGCGCCGCTCCGGGCACGTACCGAGCCGCCCTGAGCGTGGAGTGCGCGGCCGGTCGCAGCCGGTCGACCCGGGTCCGTGATACCGCTCACTGCTGTTCCGCGTCGGGCCCGTACACCTCTACCCTGTCCGAAACGCGACGTACGTGAATACAGTCCCCCGGGCACTCCCTGGCGGAGTCGACGACATCGCGCAGCAGTGTCAGCGGCACCGGTGTGGTGGCACCGGGGGACTGGAGCAGTTCGTCCCCGGGGCTCTTCACATAGGCGAGGCCGTCGATGTCCAGCTCGAAGACCTCGGGAGCATACTGGGCACAGATCCCGTCCCCGGTGCAGAGGTCCTGGTCGATCCAGACCTCGAGCGGCTCACCGGACTCGGTGACGCCTTCGGTGGGAGCCTGCTGCTGCACGGTCATCTCTCCTGCCGTTTGCCGCACCGGGCGATGCGTAGTGAAGTAAGTCGCGCAAGCCCTGACGGGTGTTGAACACTTCGACGATACAACCGGCAGCTTTCTGATGTTCCTGGGTGGGTATTCCCCTGGCGTGAGCAACAGCGCAAGGGTGAAGATCGGACACACCCCACAGTCTTTGTGATCTAGGGGTTTCAATCATCACCCACCCAGGTAGGGTCAGGAAGCGTCCAGCTCCCCTTGGAGGAGGTGAGGACCGTGGCAGCCCACGACGACGACATCAACCGCGGCATCCGGCCGGGGCGGGGGTCTGAAGACCCAGCCGGCCAGGTTGCCTATCTCGAGCAGGAAATCGCCGTCCTGCGACGAAAGCTCGCCGACTCTCCGCGGCACACGAGGATTCTCGAAGAGCGGATCGTCGAGCTGCAGACGAACCTGGCGGGCGTGTCCGCTCAGAACGAGCGGCTCGCCAATACGCTGCGTGAGGCCCGCGACCAGATCGTGGCCCTCAAGGAAGAGGTCGACCGGCTCGCTCAGCCGCCGGCCGGTTTCGGCGTATTTCTGCAGGCCAACGAGGACGGCACCGCCGATATCTTCACCGGGGGCCGCAAGCTCCGGGTGAATGTCAGCCCCAGCGTCGAACTCGACCAGCTCAGGCGCGGCCAGGAAGTCATGCTCAACGAGGCCCTCAATGTGGTCGAGGCCATGGCGTACGAGCGCGCCGGGGACATCGTCACCCTCAAGGAAGTCCTTGAGGACGGCGAGCGCGCCCTGGTGATCGGGCACACCGACGAGGAGCGGGTGGTGCGGCTCGCCGAGCCGCTGCTGGACATCACCATCCGCCCCGGCGACGCCCTCCTGCTCGAACCCCGCTCCGGCTACGTCTATGAAGTGGTCCCCAAGAGCGAGGTCGAGGAACTGGTCCTCGAAGAGGTCCCGGACGTCGACTACGACAAGATCGGCGGCCTCGGCGGCCAGATCGAGATGATCCGCGACGCGGTCGAGCTCCCGTATCTCCACCCGGACCTCTTCAAGGAGCACGAACTGCGGCCGCCGAAGGGCATCCTGCTCTACGGCCCGCCCGGCTGCGGCAAGACACTGATCGCCAAGGCCGTCGCCAACTCCCTTGCCAAGAAGGTCGCGGAAGTGACCGGAAGGCCCGCGGGAAAGAGCTACTTCCTCAACATCAAGGGCCCGGAGCTGCTGAACAAGTACGTCGGCGAGACCGAGCGGCACATCCGCCTGGTCTTCCAGCGTGCCCGCGAGAAGGCGAGCGAGGGCACCCCCGTCATCGTCTTCTTCGACGAGATGGAATCCCTCTTCCGCACCCGCGGATCCGGTGTGAGCTCGGACGTGGAGAACACCATCGTCCCGCAGCTCCTCGCCGAGATCGACGGTGTGGAGGGCCTGGAGAACGTCATCGTCATCGGCGCCTCCAACCGCGAGGACATGATCGACCCCGCGATCCTGCGCCCCGGCCGGCTCGATGTGAAGATCAAGATCGAGCGTCCGGACGCGGAGGCCGCGAAGGACATCTTCGCGAAGTACCTGACCCCCTCGCTCCCGCTGCACACGGACGACCTCTCCGAGCACAATGGATCCAAGGAGGCAGCCGCCCACGGAATGATCCAGTC
The DNA here is from genome assembly GCF_000981895.1 of Streptomyces odonnellii. GTDB lineage: Bacteria > Actinomycetota > Actinomycetes > Streptomycetales > Streptomycetaceae > Streptomyces > Streptomyces odonnellii. Next base: position 27,824 of record NZ_LATD01000098.1, read on the forward strand.
CGTGGTCGAGCAGATGTACGCGGAGTCCGAGGAGAACCGCTTCCTGGAGGTCACGTACGCCAACGGCGACAAGGAAGTTCTCTATTTCAAGGACTTCAACTCCGGCGCGATGATCCAGAACATCGTCGACCGGGCCAAGAAGATGGCCATCAAGGCCTTCCTCGACCACAACCAGAAGGGCCTTCGGGTCTCCCATCTCCTCCAGGCTTGCGTGGACGAGTTCAAGGAGAACGAGGACCTGCCGAACACCACCAACCCGGACGACTGGGCCCGGATCTCCGGCAAGAAGGGCGAGCGGATCGTATTCATCCGTACGCTCGTCACCGGAAAGCAGGGCGCGGACACCGGCCGTTCCATCGACACGGTGGCGAACACCGGTCAGTACCTGTAAAAAGCAGCCCGGCTGCGGATGTCCGGAAGGGCGTCCGCAGCCGGTTGCTTTCCCCGCTCCTTCCACCACACCAGGCCAATGACGGAAATGATCTCCCCACCGGCGCGGAGGCGTTCTAGGCTCTTTCGTACCGCCGCGTGGCGGTACCCGGAGCCGGGGACCGCACACGTACTGAGGAAAGAGCGGTACTTGAGCGCCGCTTCCGGAGGGGAGCGCCGCCGGGCAAGGAGGGCCGCATGACCGTACGGCGAGTAATGGGCATCGAGACGGAGTACGGGATCTCCGTCCCGGGGCACCCGAACGCCAATGCCATGCTCACCTCGTCCCAGATCGTGAACGCCTACGCGGCGGCGATGCACCGGGCGCGGCGTGCCCGCTGGGACTTCGAGGAAGAGAATCCGCTGCGGGACGCCCGTGGCTTCGACCTCGCCCGCGAGACGGCCGATTCCAGCCAGCTCACCGACGAGGACATCGGCCTGGCGAATGTGATCCTCACGAACGGTGCGCGGCTGTACGTCGACCACGCCCATCCCGAGTACAGCTCCCCGGAGATCACCAACCCGCGTGACGCCGTCCTCTGGGACAAGGCGGGCGAACGGATCATGGCGGAGGCCGCCGAGCGCGCGGCCCAGCTTCCCGGCGCCCAGCCGATCCATCTGTACAAGAACAACACCGACAACAAGGGCGCGTCCTACGGCACGCACGAGAACTACCTGATGAAGCGGGAGACCCCGTTCTCGGACATCGTGCGCCATCTGACGCCGTTCTTCGTCTCGCGGCAGGTCGTCACCGGCGCCGGGCGGGTGGGCATCGGCCAGGACGGGCACGAGCACGGCTTCCAGATCAGCCAGCGCGCGGACTACTTCGAGGTCGAGGTGGGGCTGGAGACGACCCTCAAGCGCCCCATCATCAACACCCGGGACGAACCGCACTCCGACGCCGAGAAGTACCGGCGGCTCCATGTGATCATCGGCGACGCGAATCTGTCCGAGATCTCGACCTATCTCAAGCTCGGTACGACCGCGCTCGTGCTGTCGATGATCGAGGACGGCTTCATCAACGTCGATCTGGCCGTCGACCAGCCGGTCCGTACGCTCCATCAGGTCTCGCACGACCCCACGCTCGGCCGGCTGGTCACGCTCCGCAGCGGCCGCACGCTCACCGCTGTCCAGCTCCAGATGGAGTACTACGAGCTGGCCAGAAAGTACGTCGAGGAGCGGTACGGATCCGACGCCGACGAGCAGACCAGGGACGTCCTGGGCCGGTGGGAGGACACGCTCAACCGGCTGGAGAACGATCCGATGAGCCTGTCCGGCGAGCTGGACTGGATCACCAAGCGGGAGATCCTGGAGGGCTACCGCCGCCGGGACAACGTCGACTGGGACGCGGCGCGGCTGCACCTCGTGGACCTCCAGTACGCCGACGTGCGCCCCGAGAAGGGCCTGTACAACCGTCTGGCGGCCCGCGGCAGGATCAGCCTGCTGCTGGACGACCAGGACGTCGAGCGGGCCAGGACGAAGCCTCCAGAGGACACCAGGGCGTACTTCCGCGGCCGGTGCCTGGAGCAGTACGCGGACGATGTGGCCGCGGCCTCGTGGGATTCGGTCATCTTCGATCTGCCCGGCCGTGACTCACTGCAACGAGTCCCCACGCTGGAGCCGCTGCGCGGGACGCGCAACCACGTCAAGGAGCTGCTCGACCGCTGCCGCACCGCCGAGGAACTGGTGCGGGTGCTGTCCGGCGGCTGAAACAGCGCCCGTCCGGGAATCATCGGGGTGGTACCCGGACGTTGTAGCAACTGCGGGGCCGATGTCGGACCCTGCTTGTAGGGTCTGATCTTGAAGGTCACATCGAGCGGGGCGAACCGAGCGGGGTGAGGGATATGGCGACCAAGGACACCGGCGGCGGCCAGCAGAAGGCGACGCGTTCCACGGAGGAGACCGAGGAGCAGGGCCACGAGGCCCAGGCATCCGAGGACCTCAAGGAGCGCCAGGAGAAACTGTCCGACGACGTGGACTCCGTCCTGGACGAGATCGACGACGTCCTCGAAGAGAACGCCGAGGACTTCGTGCGTTCCTTCGTTCAAAAGGGCGGCCAGTAAAGGCCGTTGTCCGTCCCGGGCGCCGGCGGAAGCCGGTGGCACCGGGACGGATGACCGGCGACGGCGCGGGTAAGGTCCGTGCACAGATTCAAGACAGGCCCGGCCCCAGCGGCGGGCCGCCGCCCATCCGGAAGGAAACGTGTGGAAGCCAACCCTCGTAGCACCGGGCGTCTGCCGGCAGCCTTCCTGACGCCCGGCTCGTCCTCGTTCATGGACTTCCTGGCCCATCACTCGCCGGACATGCTGCCGGGCAAGCGTTCGCTGCCGCCGTTGCAGGGCGCCGTCGAGGCGCCGCACGGGACGACGATCGTCGCCGCGACCTTCGACGGCGGGGTGGTGCTCGCCGGTGACCGCAGGGCGACCATGGGGAACATGATCGCGCAGCGCGACATCGAGAAGGTCTTCCCGGCCGACGAGTACTCGGCGGTGGGTATCGCCGGCACCGCCGGGCTCGCCGTGGAGATGGTCAAGCTCTTCCAACTGGAGCTGGAGCACTTCGAAAAGGTCGAAGGCGCGCAGCTCTCCCTGGAGGGCAAGGCCAACCGGCTCTCCACGATGATCCGCAGCAATCTCGCCATGGCCATGCAGGGCCTGGCCGTCGTCCCGCTCTTCGCCGGCTGGGACGTCGACCGCGGGAAGGGACGTATCTTCTCGTACGACGTGACGGGCGGCCGCTCCGAGGAGCTGGGCTTCGCCTCCACCGGCTCCGGCTCGATCTTCGCCCGGGGCGCGATGAAGAAGCTCTACCGCGAGGACCTGACGGAGGAGCAGGCCACCACCCTGGTCGTCCAGGCGCTGTACGACGCCGCCGACGACGATTCGGCGACCGGCGGCCCCGATGTGGCCCGCCGTATCTATCCGATCGTCACGACCATCACGGACGAGGGCTTCCGGAAGCTGACGGACGAGGAGTCCTCGGAGATCGCCCGCTCGATCCTGGAGCACCGGCTGCAGCGGCCCGACGGCCCGCGTGCCGCGCTGCTCTGACGCCGTCCTCTTCTGAACAAACATGCCACTGACAGAAAGGGACGGATAGCCGGTGTCGACGCCGTTCTATGTCTCACCCCAGCAGGCCATGGCCGACCGGGCGGAGTACGCGCGCAAGGGCATCGCGCGTGGTCGCAGCCTCGTTGTGCTCCAGTACGCCGACGGCATCGTCTTCGTCGGCGAGAACCCGTCCCGCGCGCTGCACAAGTTCAGCGAGATCTACGACCGGATCGGCTTCGCGGCGGCCGGCAAGTACAACGAGTACGAGAATCTGCGCATCGGCGGTGTGCGCTACGCGGACCTGCGCGGATACACCTATGACCGGGACGATGTGACGGCCCGTGGTCTGGCCAACGTCTATGCGCAGACGCTGGGCACGATCTTCTCCAGCGCGGGCGAGAAGCCCTATGAGGTGGAGCTGGTCGTGGCCGAGGTCGGCGCGACACCGGACGGCGACCAGATCTACCGGCTGCCGCACGACGGATCGATCGTGGACGAGCACGGTTCGGTCGCGGTCGGCGGCAGCTCGGAGCAGATCAGCACGTATCTGGACCAGCGGCATCGGGAGGGTATGTCGCTGGCGGAGGCGCTGAAGCTGGCCGTCCAGGCGCTGTCCCGGGATACGAACGGCGGCGAGCGGGAGATTCCCGCCGAGCGGCTGGAAGTGGCGGTCCTGGACCGTACGCGACCGCAGAAGCGCAAGTTCAAGCGGATCGTGGGCCGTCAGCTCTCCCGGCTGCTGGAGGCGGACGGCGCCGCCTCGACGCCGACGGACGCGCCCTCGGACACGGAGGAGCCGGACGTCACCGACTCCGCCGACTCGGGTTCGGCGGAGTCGCCCGCCACGGACACCGAGAAGCCCGACAGCACCGAGAAGTAGGTCCTGTCCGGCCGGTCTTCCGCTGTGCCCCGGTCCGCTCCCGCGGGCCGGGGCACAGCCGTGTCCGGGAGGCCGTCGGTGGGTCCCGCCGGAGCGACCCTAGGCGTCCCGGGGCGGTGGCGCCGTCGAGGCGCGGACCACCAGGGAGACCGGGAGGTCGCCGGGCTCCGGGCGGCGGCCGTCCAGGACCGCCAGCAGAGCGGACATCCCGCGTTCGCCGACCCGCTCGGCCGGCAGGCTCACCGTGGTCAGCTCCGGCTCGATGGCCGTCGCCAGCGCCAGATCGTCGAAGCCGGTGACGGAGATGTCCTCGGGCACCCGCAGACCCAGCCGCCTTACCGCCTTGCAGGCTCCCGCGGCCAGGATGTCGTCGTCGCACACCAGGGCGGTGGGCCGGGGGCCGGGGGCGCTCAGGGCGCGCTCGGTGGCCTCGCGCCCGGCGCCCACGTCCAGGGGCGCGGAGACAGTACGTACGACCGCGTCGGGCACGTTCCGTACCGCCTCGGCCAGGGCTGTGGCCCGTATGTCGAAGGTCCAGGAGGAGATCGCGGAGGCGAGGTGGAGCAGGCGCCGGTGGCCCAGGGCGAGGAGATGTTCCGTGACCTGCCGGATGCCGTCGGCGATGTCGAGATTCACCCGTGCGGCGGCGCCGGGCGCATCCGGATCGCTGTCGAGCATCACCAGCGGCAGATCGGCGCCGCGTATCGCGTCCAGGGCCTGGGTCGCCATGGACGAGGCGATCACCCCGTCCAGCGCCGCCCGCGCCGAGGCGAAGGGGTCCCGGGCGGGGCCCACGCCGGCGGGGGAGGGGTAGAGGACCACCCCGAAGCCGTGCTCCGCGGCGACCTCGGCGGCGCCGGTGTAGACGCGGGCGAAGAACTCGTTGGTGAGCGCGGGCACGACCAGAAGCGCGGTCCTGGTCGTACCGAGACGGAGGCTGCGGGCCGCGAGATTGGGCCGGTACTCAAGGGCGTGCGCGGCGTCGCGCACGAGCCCGGCGGTGCGCTCCGAGACCCTGCCGCGCCATTTGTCGCCGAGGACGAGCGAGACCGTGGCCTGGGACACCCCGGCGGCCCGGGCCACATCCCTGCTGGTGGGCCTGGCGGGCTGCTCTGTCATGGCTGCTGCTCTCCGTAGCGCTCGTCCGGCCGGTCCCGTCCGCCGCGGCGGCAGTGGACCGGCGGACTGGCCACATGGTACGTATGACGCCGACGTTATACGTAAAACCCCGGCGGGTCCGGGGGAGAGAGGGGGCGGGCCATGGCCACCGGCTACGGGGACATCCTCAAGGCGCCGCACGCCGCGCGGCTGCTCACCGGGACGCTGGTGGGCCGGCTGCCGAACGCCACGGGTCCCATCGCCATCGTGATGCTCGTCCGCGCCGGTGACGGCAGCTACAGCCTCGCGGGCGCGCTCGCGGCGGTGTACGGGGTGGCCAACGCGATCGGACAGCCGCTGCTCGGCCGGGCCGTGGACCTGTACGGCCAGCCCCGGGTACAGCTTCCCGCCGCCGTCGTCTCCGCCCTGGGCGCCGTGCTCCTCGTCGTCGCCGGGACCGGCTCGACCCTGCTCGCCTATGCCGCCGTGGCGGTCGCGGGCCTGTTCACACCGCCGCTGGAGGGCGGGCTGCGGGCGCTGTGGCCGAATGTCCTCGGCGGTGAGGAGCGGGTGCACCGGGCCTACGCCATGGACGCGGTGGCCCAGGAGATCATGTTCACGGTCGGCCCGCTGCTCGTCACCCTGCTCGTCGCGCTCTGGTCCCCGGCCGCCGCGCTGCTCGTCATCAACGCGATCGGGGTCCTCGGCGCGCTCTCCGTGGTGGTCTCCGCCCCGTCGCGCGCCTGGCGCTCGGCGCCGCGCGAGGCGCACTGGCTGGGCGCCCTGCGCTCACCGGGCCTGCTGGCCCTGCTGGGCTCGTTCCTCTTCGTCGGGATAGCCCTCGGCTCGATCACCGTCGCGGGTGTCGCGTACGCCGACGACCATGGCCGTGAGTCCGTCTACGGCTGGCTGATGGCGGCGCTCGGGCTGGGCGCGCTGATCGGCGGCTCGGTGTACGGGGCCAGGCAGTGGGCCGCCGCCCCCGAGCGCCGTCTCCGTGCGATCGTCGCCCTGCTGGCCCTCTGCTATCTGCCGCTGACGCTCACGCCCGGGGTGCCCGCGATGACCGTACTGGCCGCGGTGTCCGGGGTCTTCCTGGCGCCCGCGATCGCCTGCGCCTTCATCGTCGTCGACCGGCACGCGCCGCGCGGCACCGTCACCGAGGCGTTCTCCTGGCTCGTCACCACGATCGGGGTCGGCTCCGCGCTCGGTACGGCCGCCGCGGGCCCGGCCGCGGAGCTGGGCAGCACCTCCGCGAGCTTCGCGGTCGCGGGGGCCGGCGGGATCGCCGCGCTGCTGGTCCTGCTGGCCACCCAGCGGGTCCTGGCGGCTCCCGGCGGCGGGAGCGGGAAGGTGTCCGGCGGTGGTCCCGGAGATGTCGCGAGTGCCACCATCCGGACGGAAAATGATCCGGGCGGAGCGGCCGAACCCGGTTTCAGCTCTGGTCATCAGGCGTAATGTTCAGACATGGACCGCCGCATTTTCGGGCTGGAGAACGAGTACGGCGTCACGTGCACGTTCAGGGGACAGCGCCGACTGTCACCTGACGAAGTGGCGCGCTACCTCTTCCGCCGTGTTGTCTCATGGGGCCGCAGCAGCAATGTCTTCCTGCGGAACGGCGCCCGTCTCTACCTCGACGTGGGGTCGCATCCGGAATACGCAACTCCCGAATGCGACAACGTGACCGAACTGGTCACCCACGACAAGGCGGGCGAGCGCATTCTCGAAGGCCTGCTCGTCGACGCCGAACGCCGCCTGCACGAGGAGGGAATCGCGGGCGACGTCTATCTCTTCAAGAACAACACCGACTCGGCGGGAAACTCCTACGGCTGCCACGAGAACTATCTCGTCGCCCGCCACGGAGAGTTCTCCCGGCTCGCGGACATCCTCATCCCCTTCCTCGTCACCAGGCAGCTTCTCTGCGGCGCCGGCAAGGTGCTCCAGACCCCTCGGGGCGCGGTCTACTGCGTCAGCCAGCGCGCCGAGCACATCTGGGAGGGCGTCAGTTCCGCGACGACCCGTTCCCGTCCGATCATCAACACCCGGGACGAGCCGCACGCGGACGCGGAGCGGTACCGCAGGCTCCATGTCATCGTCGGCGACTCGAACATGTCCGAGACGACGATGCTGCTGAAGGTCGGCGCCACCGATCTGGTGCTGCGCATGATCGAGGCGGGCACGGTGATGCGCGATCTCACCCTGGAGAACCCGATCCGGGCGATCCGTGAGGTCAGCCATGACCTCACGGGCCAGCGCAAGGTGCGGCTGGCCAGCGGCCGGGAGGCCTCCGCGCTGGAGGTCCAGCGGGAGTACTACGAGAAGGCCGTGGACTTCGTCGAGCGCCGGGGCATCCGCACCGGCACGGTCGACCAGGTCCTGGAGCTGTGGGGCCGTACGCTCGACGCGATCGAGGCGGAGGACCTCGACCGTATCGCCACCGAGATCGACTGGGTGATGAAGTACCAGCTCATCGAGCGGTACCGGGCCAAGCACAACATGACCATGTCGCATCCGCGGGTCGCCCAGATAGATCTCGCGTACCACGACATCCACCGCCGTCGCGGGCTCTACTACCTGCTGGAGAAGCGCGGCCAGGCGGCGCGGATCTGCAACGACCTGAAGATCTTCGAGGGCAAGTCGGTGCCCCCGCAGACCACCAGGGCGCGGCTGCGCGGCGATTTCATCCGCCGGGCCCAGGAACAGCGCAGGGACTTCACGGTCGACTGGGTCCATCTCAAGCTCAACGACCAGGCACAGCGCACCGTGCTCTGCAAGGACCCGTTCCGCTCCGTGGACGACCGCGTGGAGAAGCTGATCGCCGGTATGTAGCCGACGGCCGGGCGGTACGAGACAACACTCGCCGCACAGGACGACCGGGCCCCGTACGTATACGTACGGGGCCCGGGGCACGTTCTAGAGTGTCGTGCAACTACCGTGCCGTCTGAGATCTGAGGAATCCGTGCGCCGACTTGCCGGCCTGATCGTCGTCCCCCTGCTGCTGTTGTCGACAGCGGCGTGCGGGGACGACGGAGGCTCCGACTCCGCCCCGTCCAAGAACGGACTTCCCGCGATCACCGCGGGCACCAAATTCGGTGAGAAGCCGACCCTCGCCAAGGGCGAGGGCACTCCGCCCAAGGCGCTCAAGGTCAATGTCATCAGCGAGGGTGACGGCCCCAAGGTCAAGAAGGGTGACGCGATCCAGGTCAATTACCTGGGCCAGAGCTGGGACTCCGAGAAGCCCTTCGACAACAGCTTCGACCGCAAGCAGCCCTTCGATCTGACCCTGGGCGCCGGCATGGTCATCAAGGGCTGGGACCAGGGACTGGAGGGCCAGAAGGTCGGCAGCCGCGTCGAGCTGGGCATTCCGCCGGAGCTGGGGTACGGGGCACAGGGCCAGGACGGCATCAAGCCCAACGCCACACTGGTCTTCGTGGTCGACATCCTGAAGGCGACCCAGGTCCCGGCCTCCGCCAAGGGCACCGTGGTCGCGCAGGACAACATCTCGCTGCCCAAGGTCGGGACGAACGACGACGGCAAGGAGCCGACCGTCACGATCCCCAAGACCGACCCGCCCAAGAAGCTGGTCTCCAGCTATGTGCTGGAGAGCGACGGCGAGGTCGTGAAGGACTCGGACACGGTCGTGCTGAACTACGCGGCGTATCTGTGGAAGGACCGCAAGCAGTTCGACAGCACGTACAAGACGGGCCGCACCACGACCTTCCCGCTGCCCCAACTGACCCTCAAGGGCCTCAAGTCGGGCATCGTCGGCAAGAAGGTGGGCAGCAGGATCCTGATCGTGATCCCGCCGGACCAGGCCTTCGGCGACCAGGAGCAGCAGGGCATCCCCAAGAACTCCACGCTGGTGTTCGCCGTGGACATCCTGGCGAAGGTGTAAGACTGTCCCGGTTGCCCCGTTCATCATTTAGAGGAGCAGTTCAGTGAGCATCGAGAAGCCCGAGATCGACTTCCCGGGTGGCGAGCCGCCGGCCGATCTGGAGATCAAGGACATCACGGAGGGCGACGGCCCGGTGGCCAAGGCTGGCGACACCGTCTCCGTCCACTACGTGGGCGTCGCCTTCTCCACCGGTGAGGAGTTCGACGCGTCCTGGAACCGCGGCACGCCGCTCCAGTTCCAGCTCGGCGCCGGTCAGGTCATCGCCGGCTGGGACCAGGGCGTCCAGGGCATGAAGGTCGGCGGGCGCCGTCAGCTCACCATCCCCGCGCACCTCGCGTACGGGGAGCGCGGCGCCGGCGGTGGCCGTATCGCCCCGGGCGAGACGCTGATCTTTGTCTGCGACCTGGTGTCCGTCTGAGCCGTCCCGCTCCCGCAGGTCCGCGGAGGACTTCAGGACCGAGGGCCCGTGCCGTCCGCACGGGCCCTCGGCTTTTGTCCGGACACCCCGGGGCGGTACGGTCGACAGGCGGAGGCCGCAACGATCAAAAGGGGTGCAAGGCGTCGATGGCCATTGCCAAGGCCGAGCGACTGATGAATCTGGCGCTGTGTCTGCTCGGGACCCGCCGCCCGCTCAGCAAACGCGAGCTGCGGGGCTCCATCGAGGCCTATCTGGAAGCGGGCACCGACGACTCCTTCAACCGGATGTTCGAGCGCGACAAGGAAGATCTGCGCGAACTCGGCCTGGTCATCGAGACGGTGGAGAACCTGGACGGCGAGACCGGCTATCTCGCCCGGCGCGACAGCAACCGGCTGCCCCCCATCACCCTCGACGCCGAGGAGGCCGCGGCCCTCGGCCTCGCCGCGAAGGTCTGGCAGCAGGCCAGGCTGGCCGGCGCGGCGAGCGGCGCCCTCCAGAAGCTGCGCGCCGCCGGAATGCCGGAGGCGGAGGACGCGTACGAGGCGCACCACAGCGCGCTCGAACCGCGGATCCCGGTCCACGAGGCCGCGTTCGAACCGCTGATGCTCGCCTGCCGCGACCGGCGGCCCGTCGTCTTCGACTACCGCAAGGCCAACGCGGCCCGCCCCGAGCAGCGCCAGGTGGAGCCCTGGACGCTGGAGTGCTGGCGCGGCCACTGGTATCTCGCCGGCTGGGACCGCGACCGCGGCGCCGAGCGGGTCTTCCGGCTCTCCCGGATCACGGGCAGGGTCCGCTCCCGCGCGGGTTCGTTCACCGCGCCCGTACCCGACGCGGTGACCGTACGGGAGACCGTGGAGAGCTGGGCGGGGGAGACCGCCACCCGCTCCGCGCTGATCAGACTGCGGTCCGGGTGCGGCTATCCGCTGCGCGCGCGGGCGGTGTCGTCCAGGGACCTGGGCGACGGCTGGGACGAGCTGGAGATCCCGTACGGGCACGGCCTCGACGCCTGGCTGGTGGAGTTCGGCCCGGACGTGGTCGTACTGGAACCCGCGGATCTGCGGGCCGATGTCGTCGAGCGGCTGCGCGCCGTGGCGAAGGGCTGAGGGGGACCCGGACAACCATGGCAGCCAACGCCATCGACCAGACCCGGCGGATGCTCTCGCTGGTGACCTATCTGCGGGAGCGCCCCGGCGCCCATGTCAGCGACGTGGCCCGGGCGTTCGGGATCAGCGAGGACGAACTGATCTCGGACCTCGATGTCCTGCCCATGTGCGGTACGAGCTTCCGCGGCGGGGATCTGCTCGACATCGACACCGACGGCGACCGGATCTGGTGGCACAACCCGGACGATGTCGCCGAGCCCCTGCGGCTCGCCGCCGACGAGGCCACGGCGCTGCTGGTGGCCGCCCGGGCCGTCACCACCCTGCCGGGGCTGCGCGAGGGCGACCGGCAGGCTCTCCTGCGCGCCACCGCCAAGCTGGAGGCCGCGGCGGGCGAGGCGGCGGGCGCCAGCTCCCGGCTCTCGGTGACCTTCGAGTCCGAGGGCGGGGTGTTCGCCGAGGTCGACCGGGCCATCTCCGAGCGTCGCAGGCTGTGGCTGCGCTACTACTCACCGGCGCGGGACGAGCTGACGGAGCGCGAGGTCGACCCGATCCGGCTGTTCGCCGTGGGCCACACCTATATGGAGGCCTGGTGCCGGCTGTCCGAGGCGCGGCGTACGTTCCGGCTCGACCGGGTCGCCGAGATCAAGCTGCTGGACGCCCCGGCCGCGCCGCCCGAGCTGGAGCTGAGGGATCTGTCGGAGGGGCTCGTACAGCCGTCGGCGGAGGATCCCGAAGTGGTGGTCGAGGTCGGGCCCGGCGGGCGCTGGGTCGCCGAGTACTACCCGCACGACAGCGCTGAGGAACAGCCCGACGGCGGGCTGCGGATCACGCTGCGCACGCCCGCGCCCGCCTCGCTGCGGCGGCTGGCCCTGCGGCTCGGCGGTGACGGACGGATCGTCTCCCCGAGGGAACTCGCGGAGAGCGCGCGGCTGGCGGCGGACGAGGCGCTCGCGGCGTACGACGGGCGGGAGTGAGACAGGAGTGGACGGGCGGGGGCCGGGAGTGGACGGGCGGGAAGAAGGAGAGCCGGGAATGATGTCGGTGGTGACCGGGGTGCCGGAGATCTCGTCCGGAGTGCCGGAGATCTCAGCGGTGCTTCCCGTGCTCTTCAAGGCGTCCTGTACCGAGTGCCTGGCCCGGTTCGAACTCTCGGCGGGCGCGCTGCGCCTGGCGATCGGGGCCACGCCCAAGACCACCTTCTACTCGTTCACCTGCCCCGAGTGCGAGAGCCTCGTGCGCAAGCCCGCGGGGGAGCGGATCGTGGAACTCCTCACCGGCGGCGGGGTGCGGACACTGCGCCTGCACGCCACTTCCTGAGCCCGGCGCCCCGTGACTTCCGTGTCGTACACCACTGTCCGAGATCACCATTGTCCGAGATCCCCCGAGAACGGTTCAGGTTCTGCCCATGTTCTGGCCCATGCTCGCCGTCGCCCTGGGTTTCTGCGGGATCGCCGTCCTCGGTGTCCTGGCCGTCCGGGTCTTTGCCGAGGCCCAGCGGCTCGGCCGGCAGGTCGCCGCGACCACCGAGCGGATCAACCGGGCCGCCGAGGATCTGGAGCGCGCCGCCACCCGGCTGGCCGCCACCGGTGACGCGCTGCGGTAGCGGTTGCCCCCGCGCCCTCCACCCGGCCCGGGGCGGACGGTACGCTGACGAGCGCGCCCCCCGTGGGCCGGACCGGGAGGAACCCGGACGGGCCGCACGGGTCGCGGATCGGTCGTACGCGGGGCAGTCGGGAGTATGCACAGGGATTGCCCCGCGTTTACCCCTGCGGGTTACGATCGCTGCGAGTACCAACGCCGGACACCGGTTCGGTTGTACGGGCAGCCCCCGTCCCAACCGCCTCAGCGAGAAGGAAGTCGGACATGATCGGCAATCTGAAGCCCCTCGAGATCGTTCTGATCATCGTTGTCATCCTGCTGCTGTTCGGTGCCAAGAAGCTGCCCGACATGGCGCGTTCGCTCGGCAAGTCGGCCCGCATCCTCAAGAGCGAGGCCAAGGCCATGAAGAAGGACGACGACAGCGCCGCGGCTCCCCCGGCCGACCAGGCCACCACGGCCGACGCGACCGCCCAGCAGCAGGCCGCGCCCAGGACGATCCAGGCCTCGCCCGGTGATGTCACCAGCTCCCGTCCGGTCAGCGAGCCGAACCGCACCGCCCAGAGCTGACCGCACCCCACTGACGGCTGCCGCTACGAGACGAGGGACGCGGGTTGCTCAAGTCTGCCCGGAAGCAGGAGAAACAGGAGAAAGACGTCGAGGGGCGCATGCCCCTTGCCGAGCACCTGCGTGAACTGCGAAACCGCCTGCTGAAGTCGGTCCTGGCGATCCTGGTCATCACGATCATCGCCGCGTTCTACTACAAGGACCTCATCGAGTTCATGATGCAGCCGATCCTCGACTCGGTGGGCTGCGTCGGTGGCACGCTGACACAGAAGAACGGCCAGCCGTGCGCGGACATGACCGTCAACGGTCTGATCTCGCCCTTCTCGATCGCCCTGAAGGTCTCCCTCGTCTCGGGTGTCGTGCTGTCCACACCGGTCTGGCTGTACCAGCTCTGGGGCTTCCTCGCGCCCGGACTGCACAGCCACGAGAAGAAGTACGCGCTGTCGTTCGTGGGGATCGGCGTCCCGCTCTTCCTCAGCGGCGCCGTCCTCGCGTACAAGATCCTTCCGCAGACCGCCACGATCCTGCTCGACTTCACCCCGGACAACGCGCGGAACCTGCTGCCGCTCGACGAGTATCTCGATCTCGTGGTCCGCATGGTGATCGTGTTCGGGCTGGCCTTCGAGCTGCCGCTGCTGCTGGTCCTGCTGAACTTCACCGGAGTGCTGTCGGCGAAGCGGCTCGCCTCCTGGTGGCGGCTGATGGTGCTGGGGATCACGCTCTTCTCCGCGGTCGCGACCCCGACCGGTGACCCGCTCACCATGCTGACACTGGCCGCCCCCATCGTGTTCCTGTACTTCCTTGCGCTGGGTGTCTGCTTCCTCAACGACCGGCGGCGCAGGCGCAACAACCCGGACGCGGATCTGGACGACGACGAGGCCTCCGACCTCGATCTGACCCCCGAGTCCGTCGGTGCGACCGAGCCGGTCACACCGCCGTCCGCACTGCCCGAGCAGGGCGGGCGAACGGACCGGCTGAACGGGTACGACGACATCACCTGACCTCCCCGTACGGCGGCCCACCGGCCGCCGTACGGGTGGTTTCCAAGGACGATTAAAGATCGGCTGACTGTTCAGACGCGGCGGGTAGGCTCGACAGCAAGATGACAGAGGACCTCTCTCCAGCCGAGCGGTACGCCGCTGCCCGGATCCGTGCAGCCGAGCAGGCCACCGCGCTCGCACCCTTTCGCGAGTTGTACGACTTCGGCCTCGACCCGTTCCAGATCGAGGCCTGTCAGGCCCTTGAGGCCGGGAAGGGCGTACTTGTCGCCGCGCCCACGGGTTCGGGCAAGACGATCGTCGGCGAGTTCGCCGTGCACCTGGCCCTGGCCGAGGGGCGTAAGTGCTTCTACACCACGCCCATCAAGGCGCTCTCCAACCAGAAGTACGCCGATCTCGTCAAGCGCTACGGCGCGGGCAAGGTCGGCCTGCTGACCGGTGACAACAGCGTCAATGCCGAGGCCCCGGTGATCGTCATGACCACCGAGGTGCTGCGGAACATGCTGTACGCGGGCTCCCAGTCACTGGTCGGTCTCGGTTACGTGGTCATGGACGAGGTGCACTACCTCTCCGACCGGTTCCGGGGCGCGGTCTGGGAAGAGGTGATCATCCACCTCCCCGAGTCGGTGACGCTCGTCTCGCTCTCGGCGACGGTCTCGAACGCCGAGGAGTTCGGTGACTGGCTGGACACCGTCCGCGGTGACACCGAGGTGATCGTCTCCGAGCACCGGCCCGTGCCGCTCTGGCAGCATGTGCTGGCAGGCCGCCGGATGTACGACCTCTTCGAGGAGGAGTCCGACCACGGCGGCCGGGGCCCGGGCAAGCGGGAGGTCAACCCCGATCTCGTCCGGCTGGCCCGGATGGAGAACCAGCGGACGTACAACCCGCGCGACCGCAGACGCGGCAAGATGGTCCGCGAGGCCGACCGGGAGCGGGAGCGCCGGCAGCGGAGCCGGATCTGGACGCCCTCCAGGCCCGAGGTCATCGAGCGCCTCGACGCGGAAGGGCTGCTGCCCGCGATCACCTTCATCTTCAGCCGGGCCGGCTGCGAGGCCGCCGTACAGCAGTGCCTGTACGCGGGGCTGCGGCTCAACAACGACGAGGCGCGGCGGCGGGTGCGCGAGATCGTCGAGGAGCGCACGGCCTCGATCCCCGGCGAGGATCTCCATGTCCTCGGCTACTACGAGTGGCTGGAGGGCCTGGAGCGGGGCATCGCCGCGCACCACGCGGGGATGCTGCCGACCTTCAAGGAGGTCGTCGAGGAGCTGTTCGTCCGCGGACTGGTCAAGGCGGTCTTCGCCACCGAGACCCTGGCGCTCGGCATCAACATGCCCGCCAGGTCCGTGGTGCTGGAGAAGCTCGTCAAATGGAACGGCGAGCAGCACGCCGACATCACCCCCGGCGAGTACACCCAGCTCACCGGCCGGGCCGGGCGCCGGGGCATCGACGTCGAGGGCCACGCGGTGGTGCTCTGGCAGCGCGGGATGGACCCGGGCGGGCTGGCGGGGCTGGCCGGGACCCGGACGTACCCCCTGCGCTCCAGCTTCCGGCCCTCGTACAACATGGCCGTCAACCTCGTGCACCAGTTCGGGCGGCACCGCTCGCGTGAGCTGCTGGAGACCTCCTTCGCCCAGTTCCAGGCCGACAAGTCGGTCGTCGGGATCTCCCGCCAGGTGCGGAAGAACGAGGAGGGGCTCGACGGCTACCGCGCCGGGATGACCTGTCACCTCGGGGACTTCGAGGAGTACGCGCGGCTGCGCCGCGACCTCAAGGAGCGCGAGAACGATCTCGCCAAGCAGGGCGCCGCACAGCGCCGGGCCGCCGCGGCCACGGCGCTGGAGAAGCTCAAGGCGGGCGATGTCATCCACGTACCGACCGGGAAGTTCGCCGGTCTGGCGCTGGTCCTCGACCCGGGGCTGCCGGCCGGCCGGGCCAACGGGCACCGGGGCTTCGAGCACCAGGACGGGCCGCGGCCACTGGTGCTGACCGTGGAGCGGCAGGTCAAGCGGCTGGCCACGATGGACTTCCCCGTGCCGGTCGAGCCGCTGGAGCGGATGCGGATCCCCAAGTCCTTCAACGCGCGCTCGCCGCAGTCGCGCCGCGATCTGGCGTCCGCGCTGCGCTCCAAGGCCGGTCATATCGTGCCCGAGCGGCATCGCAAGCAGCGCGCGGCGGCGGCCGACGACCGCGAGATCGCCCGGCTGCGCTCGGAGCTGCGGGCCCATCCCTGCCATGGCTGCGACGAGCGCGAGGACCATGCCCGCTGGGCCGAGCGCTACCACCGGCTCCAGCGGGACACCCGCCAGTTGGAGCGCAGGATCGAGGGCCGGACGAACACCATCGCCCGTACCTTCGACCGGATCGTGGCGCTCCTCACCGAGCTGGACTATCTGCGCGGTGACGAGGTCACCGTGCACGGCAAGCGGCTCGCCAGGCTCTACGGCGAGCTGGACCTGCTCGCCAGTGAGTGTCTGCGGGACAGGGTCTGGGAGGACCTCGGCCCGGCCGAGCTGGCGGCCTGTGTCTCGGCGCTCGTGTACGAGGCCCGGCAGTCCGATGACGCGGTGGCGCCCAAGCTGCCTTCGGGCAAGGCCAAGGCCGCGCTCGGCGAGATGATCCATATCTGGGGCAGGCTCGACGCCCTGGAGGAGGAGCTGAGGATCAACCAGGCGGAGGGCGTCGGCCAGCGCGAGCCGGACCTCGGCTTCGCCTGGGCGGTCTATATGTGGGCCTCGGGCCGGGGGCTCGACGAGGTGCTGCGCGAGGCGGAGATGCCGGCCGGTGACTTCGTACGGTGGTGCAAGCAGGTCATCGATGTGCTCGGGCAGATCGCGGCGGCGGCCCCCCGGGACAACAGCACGGTCGCGAAGAACGCGCGCAAGGCGGTCGACGCGGTGCTGCGCGGAGTGGTGGCGTACAGCTCGGTGGGCTGAGGCGGGAGGCAGTCACGTCCGCGCGGCGCCCGGGTCCGCACCTTCGGTACGGGCCGGGGCGCCGCGCACGGTGGTGTCAGGCCGACACGGCGTCAGGCGGACAGGGTGGAGACGGCGGCGAGGAAGTAGAGGCAGCCGGCCGTCGCGACTGTCAGCCCGGCTACCACCGGGGTCCAGGCCGCCAGTCTGGTCGCGGCGGTTCCGCCGCGCAGTCGCTTCTCCAGGAAGGCGAAGCCGCGGATGCTCATGACGCCGACGCAGGTCAGGGTGACCGCCATGCCGATTCCGAAGACGACGACGAGCACCACGGCGCCCGCCGCGCGGCCGGTCAGCAGGCCGCTGACCAGGACGAGGAAGGCGGACGGCGAGGGCAGCAGACCGCCGGAGAGCGCGAGGGCCGTCAGACCGCGGCGGGACCAGGGATCGGTCAACTCGTGGGTGTGCGTGTGGGTGTGGGCGGGGTGATGGTGGTGGTGTCCCGGGTGTGCCGGGTGCCCCTGCTCGTGGTCGTGCCCCTGCGCGTGGCTGTGGCCGTGCTCGCCGCTGTGCCCATGCGCGTGGCCGTGCTCGTGCCCATGCGTGTGGCTGTGCCCATGGCCGCCGTGTCCCCTCAGGTGCCGGTACACCAGGCTCGCTCCCACGGCGACCACGATGACTCCGGCCGCCGCCTGCATCCACGCGGTCGCCGTCTCCGTACCGAACGCCGCCGTCCCGCTGACGCCCACCCACACCAGCGCCAGCACCAGCACGGAGAAGGTGTGCATCGCCGCGACGATCACACCGAGGCGTACCGCGTCCCGGACGCGCCCTCGCGTACCCGCCAGATACGCGGCCGTGATCGCCTTGCCATGGCCGGGTGCGACGGCGTGCGCCGCGCCCACGCCCAGGGCGACGACAAGAGCTATCCAGAAGACAGCGCGGCCGTCGAAGAGAGCCACCAGGCGGCTGTCGAGTCCGCCGAGGTCCGTCATGGCCGGCTCCCGGCCACGGGGGCGGTCGCCGTACGGCGGCGGGACCGGCGTACGAACAGGACGGCCGCGACGGCCAGTACGGCGACCGCGGTACCGGCGGCCACCGCGGCCACCGAGCCCGGCACGCCCCCGCCGGACGCGTTGAACCGCAGATGGTGGGTGCGGTCGGCGGCGGTGAACAGCGTCTGCCGCGGGGTCGCGGCGCCGTCCGTCGTGAGCACGGTGCGGTATGCCTCGTTCAGATCGGTGAGCACACTGACCGTGACATCCGCCTCCACCAGAGGGGCCGGGCAGTCGAAGGTCAGGCGGGCACCCTCGTCGAGCAGCCGCTCCAGCGCGGCCACTTCGCCCTTGCACGCGCCGCCGTCCTGAGCGACGGTGATGTGCCGCAGCAGATAGGTGTGCACGGCGGGGGAGCGCTGGAGCTTCTGCTCGCCGGTCAGCTCCGTCGAGACGGCGCCGCTCTCCGGGTCCTCGAAGGCGCCGAGGGACTGGCCGAGAGCCACCCAGTCGTCCGCGGTGGCCCGCCAGGCGATGGACACACGGGAGCCGTCCGCGCTGATCCGGGCCGTGGACGGCGGTCCGAAGGGATGGGCGACCGCGGCGGGCGCCGGAGCGGCCAGAGTGCCGATGCAGGCCAGCACGGCACCGGCCGGCAGTGCGCGTACGGCTCGGAGGCGGGCAGCCCGAAGGCGTACGGTCCGGAAGCGGGCAGCGGAGGAACGTACGGCCTGGTAGCGGGCAGCCAGGGAACGTACGGCCCGCAAGAGGGCGGCCCGGAAGCCGACAGCGCCGGAACGTACGGCCCGGTGGCGGGCGGGGCTCTGAAAGGTGGTCAAGGGATCGGTTCTCCTGTGCGGTCCCGGACGGCCGGAGGCCTTGGCGGCAGGGGCCCGGACGGCAGGCGGGCCTGGACGGCCGGGGCGGGATGCGCCCCGGCCGGGCCGGGGCGAGGTTCGGCGCACGCGGGCGCGGCCGGGTTGCCCTCGCCCCGGCGTGGAATCACTTCGTCACGTGGACGACCGGGCTGGTGATCTTCCGGTTCTCGCTCTCCACGTACACGACGTAGTCGTCCTTCGTCGACGTGAAGCGGCGCAGCGGGAAGGACTCGTTCAGCCTGCCCAGCTCGTCGGCCTTCATCTCGCCGACCAGCTCCTGCTTCACCGGCTTGCCCTCGGTGACCCGGCGCATGTAGACCGACGCCGTCTCGTACGCGTCGAAGCCGTAGGCCGAGATGTCCAGGGAGCCGTCCCTGGGCACCGTGGTCTTGTCGACGCCGACCTGCTCGCCCACGGAGTTCTCCGGGGTGGGCAGGTCGTTGACGGTCTTCTCACCCTTGCTGTTCTTGAGGATGGTGAAGCCGTCGAAGTGCTGGCCGTTGGCGTAGCGGGCCTCGAACCGGAGCTGGTCGTTCTGGACGTCGACGAGCTGGTAGAGCTGGGTGTTCTCGCTGTTGACGACCGGCTCGGCGCCATTGCCGGTCCAGTTGGCGCCGTCGTTCAGCGCGTACATCTTGCCGCCGGAGACCGAGACCACATAGGTGACACCGTTGTGCGTGGTGACGCTCTTGCGGTTCGCGGTCTTGTTGCCGCGGCCGTAGCTGTGGTCGTGGCCCTGGAGCACCAGGTCGACGCCGTACTTCTCGAACAGCGGGCCCCACTGGTCGCGTACGGCCGGGTTGTTGCGGGTGCCAGTCGTGGAGTAGACAGGGTGGTGGAAGGTCACCGTGGTCCACTTGTTGGGGTTGTTCTTGAGCAGGTCCTCCAGCCAGGCGGTCTGAGAGGCCATCAGCGCGGCGTTGCTCTGTACGTTGGAGTCCAGGGCGATGAAGCGCACACCCTGGTAGTCCACGCTGTACGCGGTCTGCTTGAGTGCCGCGTCACCCGGGCCGTTGTCCGGGTACGGGAACTGCGGGCGCCAGAAGCTCGACAGACCGTTGCTGTACTCGTGGTTGCCCGGCACCGAGATGTTGTTGATCTGGGAGTCGATGAAGCCGCCGGCCTGGTACCACTGGCCCCACTGCTCTTCGCTGTTGGCCGAGTCGATGAGGTCACCGGCGTTGACGATGACCTTCGCCTCGGGCCGGTCCGAGAACGCCTGGCGGAAGACGCGCGGGACGGCGGAGTCGATGTAGTTCTGCGCGTCGCCGTAGTAGATGAAGGAGAACGGCTTCAGGTCCGCGGCGGCGGTGGTGAAGTCCGTCCACGCGCTCCAGTTGGTGCCGTCGCCGACCCGGTAGGTGTAGCGGGTGGCCGGCTTGAGGCCGGACAGCAGGGCGGTGTGGTACGTGGAGGCGTACCCCAGCGAGGTGTTGACCGAGGTGGTGGACTCGGCGTGGACGGTGGTGAGGGCGCCCGCCGCCGGGGCGACCTGCCCCAGGGCGCGCGGCGCCTCCAGGAACTGGGCCTGTGCGTGCGGAGCGTCCGCGTTGGCGCGCCAGGTCACCTTCTGGCTGGTGGCCGGAGTGGTGGTGGGCGTGAGCATGATGCGGTCCGGCATGGCGGACGGCTTGTGGATCTCCGCCGCGGGGACCTTGACGGGGGCGGGGACATCATCGCCGAAGGCGACGGGGCCGGCGATGACACCGGCGACGACCAGCGCGGCGACACCGGTCGTGGTGATCTTCACGCGCCGAGAGGCATGGGCCCAGGGTCTTCTTCTGACGTCGTTCACGAGGAGGTGTACCCCTTAAGGAAGTGAATGCACGTTCCACGGCGGCTGCCTGGATTGCCGGGAATTTAAGCTGGATTGACTTAACTTTTACTGCTTGCGGGATGTACGCCATACGAATCCGGGCCGCCCGGAGGGCGGCCCGGGGACAGTCCGCGGCATTCGTTCCGGCTCGACTCCGGCCGTGCTCCCGGCCGTTGGGCGTGCGGAATCCGGTGTTCACCGGGGGATGTCTGGATGCAGGGGCCGAGGGCCGCCCGCTCCTCGGGGCGCCGTTCTTCCGGCCGTCCGCCCTCTTCCCCTCAGGTGTCCGCCATGCCAGTCGCCCGCACCGCCGCCGCCCGGCACCCGGCCCGTCGTCTGCTGGCCGCCGTTCCCAGCCTGCTCGCGCTGGGGACGCTGCTGGTCGAGCCGTCACCGGCTCCGGTGCACAAGGGCGACACCTTCATCACCGCGGAGACCTCGGGCATCCTCAATATCGAGGGGGCGGAGTGCTTCACCGACCCCACGTACTCCGTGACCGCGGACGACAAGGTCGTGCTCTACCGCGCGTGCCGCGAGGGCGCGGCCAACCAGTCGTACGGCTTCCTCTCGGCCGATGAAGGACCGTACGACCGCGCGGTACTGGCGGACTTCGCGTGGCGGGGGTGCGGGCGCGGCTTCCGGCGCTACTGGACGAGCCGCGAGAAGTCGGGGCTCGACTTCTATCCGGTCCTGCCGACCGAGGAGACCTGGGCGGACGGCGACCGGGACGTCATGTGCGTGGTGTACGACCCGGAGGGCGAGCTGAAGCAGTCACAGCTTCCGATGGCCTGACGGCGCGTCATGGGCGTGCGCCGGGCCGCCCGGGGCGCTGGCTCGGGGGCGTGTGCCCTGGGCGTACGCGCGGCGTGTGTGCCGTGGGCGTACGCGAAAGGCCGCCCGGCGGGCGGCCTTCAGCGCCGAATGTACGCACGGTACGGGTGGGCGTACGGGTACGGGGCTACGCGCCCTCCTGCTCCCGCTCGACCTGTTCGTTCCACTCGCGCTTGACGGCGCGCCAGGCCTCGTCGGTCTGGCCGAGCCGCCAGTACCCCGAGACCGACAGCCGCTCGCGCGGAATGTTCCGCTCCACCCGCAGAAGGCGGCGCAGGTCCTTCACGAAGCCCGCCTCGCCGTGCACGAACGCCTGTACATCACCGGCCGGGAAGTCCAGCCCGCGTACGGCGGCGACCAGCGCCTCACCGACCGGACGGTCACCGCGGTGCAGCCAGGTGATCCCGGTGCCGTCCGGCGCCGTGATCTTCTGCTCCTCCTCGGGGCCCGCGATCTCGACGAAGGCGTGCACCGTCGCTCCGGCCGGCACCCGCTCCAGGGACGCGGCGATCGCGGGCAGCGCGCTCTCGTCCCCGGCCAGCAGATGCCAGTCCGCCGCCGGATCCGGTACGTAGGAACCGCCCGGGCCGAAGAACCGTACGGTCTCGCCCGCCCGCGCCCGCGCCGCCCAGGGGCCCGCCAGCCCCTCGTCGCCGTGCACCACGAAGTCCACGGTCATCTCCCGGGCGTCCGGATCCCAGGCGCGCACCGTGTACGTACGGGTCGTGGGCCACTGGTCGCGCGGGTGCTCGGCGCGGATCCGCTCTATGTCGAACGGCTCGGGATACGTCACACCCTCGGCGGCGAACAGCAGCTTGATGTAGTGGTCGGTGAACTCGCCGGCCTCGAAGGTGCCCAGCCCCTCGCCGCCGAGAACGACCCGCACCATGTGCGGGGTGAGCCACTCGGTGCGCACGACCTGTGCTTCACGGGCCTTCGGTGCCTTGCGGGCCGGCTGTTCTGCCACGGTGTCTCCCCAGACTCTCGCGCACGGGCTTAGGCTTACCTAAGCTAACACTTCGCCCGGGAACGGCAATGCTGAGCGCGTCCGAAGGCGGTCGCCGGCCTCGGCGGCCACCGGCACGCGCACGGTCGGGCGCGGCGGCCGTCAGCCCTCAAGCGTCACCAGGAGCCGGCGCAGCGCTCCGCCCAGCCCCCAGCGCGTGGCGAGGGCGTCGACCATGGCCGGATCGCGCGGGGCCGACGGCAGCGCCGGATCGAACTCCGGCAGCGGTACGTCCCCCGCGACCCGCACCACTTTGGGCGCCACCGCCACATAGTCCCGGGCCTCGTCGAGCCGCTTGCGCTGCGACGGTGTGAGCTTCGAGCGCGGATCGTCGACCGCCGCCATGATCCCGGCCAGATCACCGAAGCTGTCGAGCAGTTTGGCCGCGGTCTTCTCGCCGATCCCCGGCACACCGGGCAGACCGTCGCTGGGGTCGCCGCGCAGCAGAGCCAGATCCACATATCCGGATCCGTCGACGCCGTACTTCTCCCGCAGCAACGCCTCGTCGGTGAGCTGGAGCGTGCCGACCCCCTTGAGGGGATAGAGCACCCGGACACCGCGGGCGTCGTCGACGAGCTGGTACAGATCGCGGTCGCCGGTGACGATGTCCACCGGGCCCGTGGCCCGGCCGGCGAGGGTGCCGATCACATCGTCCGCCTCGTACCCCGCCACCCCGACCCGCGCGATGCCGAGCGCGTCGAGCACCGCCTCGATGACCGGGACCTGGGGGGCGAGCGTGTCCGGGGTCTCCTCCTCGTCAGGGCCCTCCGCGTGCTCCTCGGCCACCCGGTGGGCCTTGTACGACGGGATCAGATCCACCCGCCACTGGGGCCGCCAGTCGGCGTCCATGCAGGCCACCAGCTCGTCGGGGCGGTGGTCCTGGACCAGGCGCGCGATGAAGTCCAGCAGTCCGCGCACCGCGTTGACCGGGGTGCCGTCCGGGGCGCGTACGGAGTCGGGGACCCCGAAATAGGCGCGGAAGTAGAGGGAGGCGGTGTCGAGGAGCATCAGGCGTGGCGTCACATCCCCGATGATGCCCCAGCCCACTGACAGCCGCCCTCGCCGGACAGCCCGGACAAGTAACCCGTTGTACCCCGTTGTGACCCGGGCCACTAAATCGTTTGCCGTATGGAAGCGGGGGCAGGCGCGCACCCGGAGCGAGTCCGGTTGGACCGTCCATTGGTCCAGCTCCATATCCGGGCGAAGCGGGCCGAACCCGCCCGTTCCATGGCCTGCCCGCGGGGGTGGCAGGCCGTATCCGTTCAACGCGAGAGGTGTATGTGTCCAGGCTCCAAGCCGAACACCTGTACAAGATCTTTGGCAGACGACCCGCCGAAGCCGTGACCGGGCTCAAGAACGGTACGGACCGTGACGCCCTGCGCGCCGCCGGCACCACCGCGGCGGTGATCGACGCCTCCTTCTCGGTCGAGCCCGGACAGATCTTCGTCGTCATGGGCCTGTCCGGATCCGGCAAGTCCACCCTGCTGCGCATGCTCAACGGGCTGCTCGAACCCACCGCCGGCCGCGTCCTCTTCGACGGCCAGGACCTCACCGCCCTGAGCCCGCGCGAACTGCGCCAGGTCCGGTCCACCAGGATCAGCATGGTGTTCCAGCACTTCGCCCTGTTCCCGCACCGCAGCGTCCTGGAGAACGCCGCGTACGGACTGGAGGTCCAGGGGGTCCCGCGCGCGGAGCGCGAGCAGCGCGCCGCGGAGGCGCTGGAGCTGACCGGCCTGGGCGGCTGGGAGACGTCCTGGCCGGACGAGCTGTCCGGCGGGATGCAGCAGCGCGTCGGCCTTGCCCGCGCGCTCGCCACCGACGCCGATCTGCTGCTGATGGACGAGTCCTTCAGCGCGCTGGACCCGCTGATCCGCCGGGACATGCAGGACCAGCTTCTCGAACTCCAGACGCGGCTCAAGAAGACCATCGTGTTCATCACCCACGACCTCAACGAGGCCATGCGCCTCGGCGACCGCATCGCGGTGATGCGCGACGGCGAGATCGTGCAGCAGGGCAGCGCCGAGGACATCCTCGTCACCCCCGCCGACGACTATGTCGCCTCCTTCACCCAGGACGTCGACCGCTCCCGGGTGCTCACCGCCGCCGCGATCATGGCCGAACCGGAGACCGCCTACGGCACCCGTACCGACGACGGCAGGGAACTCCGTACCGCCGAGGACGTGATGTCCGCCGCGCCCGCCAGCGTGGTCGGCTCGACCCCGGTCGGCGAGCTGTTCACCCCCTGCTCGACCAGCGGCGTCGCGGTCGCGGTCACCGACGGCGAGGGGAAGCTCGTCGGAGTCGTTCCGCGTGCGAGGCTGCTGGCCGCGCTGGGCGAGCCGTTGACCCCGCCGGCCGCCGCACGTACCACCGTCGGTCAGCCCCCTGCCAGTACCACCACAGGCGAGGCGGCCGCCAGTGCCTAGGTTCCGTCTCGGCGACGGCGTCGATTCCGCCGTCGACTTCCTCCAGCGCCATCTGTCCTGGCTGTTCGACGCCATCGGCTCGGTCGTCTCCGGCATGTACGACGGCATCGACGCGGTGCTCTCGGCGCCGGAACCGCTGCTCCTCGCGGGCATCCTCGCCGTCCTCGCCTGGTGGCTGCGCAGCCTCGTCGCGGGCGTTCTCGCCTTCGCCGGCTTCGCACTGATCGACTCGGTCGAGTTGTGGGACGACGCGATGGCGACCCTCTCGCTGGTGCTCGTCGCCACCATCGTGACCCTGCTCATCGCCGTCCCGCTGGGTGTCTGGGCCGCCCGTTCCAGAGCGGTCAGTTCGGTCACCCGGCCGGTGCTCGACTTCATGCAGACCATGCCCGCCATGGTCTATCT
Source organism: Streptomyces odonnellii (assembly GCF_000981895.1). GTDB lineage: Bacteria > Actinomycetota > Actinomycetes > Streptomycetales > Streptomycetaceae > Streptomyces > Streptomyces odonnellii. Next base: position 53,124 of record NZ_LATD01000098.1, read on the forward strand.
GATCCCGGGTGTCTTCTTCTTCGGTGTCGGTGTGGTCCCGGGCATCATCGCGACGATCATCTTCGCGCTGCCGCCCGGTGTCCGGATGACCGAGCTGGGCATCCGGCAGGTCGACGGCGAACTGGTCGAGGCCGCCGAGGCGTTCGGCACCAGCCCCCGTGACACCCTGCTGCGCGTCCAGCTTCCGCTGGCACTCCAGACGATCATGGCCGGTATCAACCAGGTCATCATGCTGGGCCTGTCCATGGTGGTCATCGCGGGCATGGTCGGGGGCGGCGGCCTCGGCGGCGCCGTCTACCGCGCCATCGGCAATGTCGACATCGGCCTCGGCTTCGAGGCGGGCGTCTCCGTGGTCATCCTGGCCATGTATCTGGACCGGGTCACCGGCGCGCTCAGCCTCCAGGTCTCCCCGCTCGGCCGCCGCGCCGTCGCCAAGGCGAAGGAACTGACCGGCGGGGTGCGGCTCTGGGACCACCGCCCCCAGCCCGTCGTCGCCCTCGCCGGTGTGGCCGTCCTCGCGCTGGTCGCCGGCGGCATCGGCGTCCTCGGCGGCTCCCCGCAGAGCACCACCGCCCAGGGCGCCGGGAATGTCGGTAAGGGCCAGAAGATCACCATGGGATACATCCCCTGGGACGAGGGCATCGCCTCCACCTTCCTCTGGAAGGAACTGCTGGAGCGGCGCGGTTACGAGGTCGACGCCCGGCAGTACGAGGCCGGCTCGCTCTACACCGGCCAGGCGGGCGGCCAGATCGACATCCAGACCGACTCCTGGCTCCCGGTCACCCACGCCGCCTACTGGGCGAAGTACAGGAACAGCCTGGAGGACATGGGTTCCTGGTACGACCAGACCTCGCTGGAACTCTCCGTACCCGCCTATATGAAGGGCTTTGACTCCCTCGACGACCTCAAGGGCAAGGCCTCCACCTTCAAGGGCCGGATCATCGGCATCGAGCCGAGCGCGGGCGAGATGGGCCTGCTCAAGGACAAGGTCCTCAAGGAGTACGGCCTGGAGGGCGAGTACACCCTCGTCGACGGCTCCACGCCCGGGATGCTGTCCGAGCTCAAGCGCTCGTACGACAAGAAGGAGCCGGTCGTCGTGGTGCTCTGGTCGCCGCACTGGGCGTACAGCACCTATGACCTCACCAAGCTCAAGGACCCCAGGAAGGCCTTCGGCGCGGAGAGTGACGGAGTCCACACGCTGGCCCGCGAGGGCTTCTCCGCCGACCAGCCGCAGGTCGCCTCCTGGCTGAAGGACTTCAGCATGAGCGAGGAGCAGCTCACCGGCCTGGAGGCGACGATCCAGTCGGCGGGCAAGGGCAAGGAGCAGGAGGCAGTCCGGACCTGGCTCAAGGACCATCCCGGCCTCGCGGAGCGATGGACCCCGGTCGACGGCGGCTCTTCGGGGTGATAGGCAGAGCCTCGTAGGGCCGCGATTACAGCGAAGGGCGGGTCCGCCTGCGGGTGGACCCGCCTCTTCCATGTGCTCGAACAGACATCCGGGCTCTTTGCGAATCACCCGCAAACGCGCATCATTGACCCGGGGGGTCGCCCGCCGCCCCGCCCGTGCGCTCGTACCGGCCGGGGTTCGGCAGCGGGTGCGGCAGGACAGCTCTTGTACTGGCGTCAACTCTGAGAAGATGACGATCCGGTCGGGAGGGAGCCCAGTCATGGACGACAAGGAAGCGCTCAGGGTGGGCGCGGCCGTCCGCAGGCGGCGCAGGTCCCTGGGCCTGACCCTGGCGGCGGTCGCCGCGCGCAGCGGGCTGTCCGTGCCCTTCCTCAGCCAGATCGAGAACGAACGGGCCAGACCGAGCACCCGTTCGCTGGAACGGGTGGCAGACGCCCTGGAAACCACCCCCGCCCGGCTGCACGCCGCCGCCGACTCAGCGCGCACCGTCGATGTCGTACGGGCCTCCGACGGCGGACCGGGGGTCCGCAGGGTGGTACGGGGCGGGCATCAGCTCAACGCCAAGGAATTCACCGGCGAGCAGGACACCGGCCGCGAGTACCAGCACCGCAACGACGAGATCATGTACATCGCGGACGGCGCCGCCGAGGTCGAGGCCGAGGGGCGCGCGTACCGCCTGGAGCGCGGGGACACGCTCTACCTCTCCGGCGGGGTGAGGCACCGCTGGCGCGCCACCGAGCCCGGCACCCGCATCCTGGTCGTCGCCGTCGCCGAGCACATCGACGCGACCGTCGACCCCCGGCGCTGAGGGGACCCGCACCGTGCCGGGCCCGCGTGTCGTCTCGCTCGTCCCCTCGCTCACCGAGGCGGTCGCCGCCAGTGCGCCCGGTCTGATCGTGGGCGCCACCGACTGGTGCGTACGGCCCGTCGGCCTCGACACCGCACGGATCGGCGGTACGAAGAACCCCGACGTGGCCGCTGTCGCCGAGCTCCGCCCCGATCTGGTGATCGCCAACGAGGAGGAGAACCGCGCCCCCGATCTCGCCGCTCTCCGGGCCGCCGGGCTGACCGTGCTGGTCACCGAGGTCAGAACGCTGGAGCAGGCCTTCACCGAGCTGGAACGCGTCCTGGTGGCGGGCTGTGGCCTCGCCGTACCGCGCTGGCTGGACGACGCCCGGCGCGCCTGGGAGACGCCTCAGCCGCCCCCGTACGAGCGGCGCACGGCGGTCGTGCCGGTCTGGCGCAGGCCCTGGATGGTCCTCGGCAGGGACACCTTCGCCGGGGATCTGCTGGCCCGGCTGGGGGTGGCCAATGTGTACGGAACCCACCCCGAGCGCTATCCGCGGATCCCGCTGGACGAACTGCGGGCCGCGGGCGCCGATCTCGTGGTCCTGCCCGACGAGCCGTACCGCTTCACCGCCGACGACGGCCCGGAAGCCTTCCCGGGACTGCCCGCCGCCCTGGTCGACGGGCGGTACCTCACGTGGTACGGGCCGTCGCTGGTGCGGGCGCCGGAGATGCTGCGGGCAGCGCTCCGGCGAGCAGACCGCGCAGGGTGCACCACGCCGCCACCGCCCAGGCCGTGACCAGCAGCGCGTACAGCCCCAGCGCGAGCCACTCCAGCGCCACCAGGCCGGTACGGCCCGCCAGTCCCTCCGCGCCCGTGATGCATGTACCGACCGGGAAGGTGAAGGCCCACCAGGCCATCGTGAACCGCATCCCGCGCCGCCAGGCCTGTACCACCAGGGCCGTCGCCAGCGCCAGCCACAGCAGCGCGAACCCCATCACCGGTACGCCGTACAGCACCGCGAAACCGCCCAGCGCCCGCGCGTACGGAGCGCTCACCGCGCCGTGCGCCACATCGGCGAGCCGGCCCGCCGCCGTGGTCGACTGCCCCAGCGGGCCGAGCACCAGGAAGAGCGACGGGGTCAGCGCCAGCGGCAGCGGGCCGTGGTGCACCAGCCGGCCGAAGATCAGCGGCAGCAGGGTCAGTGACGCGAGCAGACTCAGCCCGAAGAGCCCGTAGCAGCCGAACAGCAGCGCCGCGCGGCCCTGACCGGCGGGCAGATACGGCAGCAGCGAAGGCCCGGACGCCGCCGAGACCATGGGCGGCACCACCGGAAGCAACCAGACGGGTGATATCTCCGCCGGCCCCGGCCGGTGGCGTACGACCAGCAGATACAGCATGGCCACGGCGACCAGGAGCCCGAGGAGCGTGCCCGCGCCGAACAGCACCGCGTCCACGAGGACCGCCGCCCGCTGGCCGAGCACCTCATGGCCCACCGCCAGCGTGGCGGACCCGACCGCCAGCAGTGCCATCGCCACACAGCCGTAGAACGGAGCCATGGCCGGGTCGTGCAGATGGGCGCGTGCCTGATCGGAGTGGTACCGCCAGTGGCCCGCCCTGGCGGTCAGCAGGACGGCGAGCGCCACCGCCGACAGCGCCCACACCACGATCGAACCGGCCCGCAGCCCCGGCAGGTCGAAGGGGATCCCGGCGCCCGCGGTCGCGACGATCGCGGTGCCCATCACCATGGCGTACCAGTTGGGCCCGAGATGCCGGAGCCGGGGCAGCCGCTTTCCGGGGGGATTTCCGGGCGGCGGCGTTCCGGGATCCCGTGCGCGGTCCGGTGCGTGATCCTGCGCGTGATCCGGTGCGGGACGCGCCGCCGCGGGCTGTGTACGGGGGCGCGCGAGAGTGGCCATGGATCCACCGTCGCGCCGGGGCACCGCCCCCACCAGGCCCCTTGTCCCTATGGGGTCATAACCTGGACTTATGGCCGATGCCCCGTTCGTCGCGCGCCCCGCCACTCCACTGGCCCACCGGGTGCCCGACCTCGGTGCGCTGGAACTGCTGCTCGCCGTCGCCCGGCTGGGCAGCCTCGGCCGGGCCGCCCGGGAACTGGGCATCACCCAGCCTGCCGCCAGCAGCCGGATCCGGGCGATGGAGCGGCTGCTGGGGGTGGCCCTGGTGGATCGCTCACCGCGCGGCTCCCGGCTCACCGACGCCGGAAGCCTGGTCACCGACTGGGCCCGGCGGGTGGTGGAGGCCGCCGAGGCCTTTGACGCCGGAGCGCAGGCGCTGCGCGGCCGCAGGGACTCACGGCTGCGTGTCGCCGCCAGCATGACCATCGCCGAGTATCTGCTGCCCGGCTGGCTGATAGCGCTGCACAGGGCCCGGCCGGACACCGCGGTCTCCCTCCAGGCGGGCAACTCCGCGGCGGTCGCCGGGCGGGTGCTGGCCCATCAGGCGGATCTCGGCTTCGTGGAGGGCAGCGAGGCGCCCGAGGGCCTCGACTCGGCTGTCATCGGCCATGACCGGCTGCTGGTGATCGCCGCCCCCGGCCATCCCTGGGCCCGCCGCCGGGGACCGCTCGACGCACGCGAACTGGCCGCGACCCCGCTGATCCTGCGGGAACCGGGCTCCGGCACGCGTCAGGTGCTGGACGCCGGGCTCGCCCCGTACGGCGGAGTCGCCGAGCCCCTCCTCGAACTCGCCTCCACCACCGCCCTGAAGGCCGCCGCGGTGAGCGGAGCGGGGCCCTGCGTCCTGAGCGAACTCGCCGTCGGCGAGGAACTGGCGGCCCGCCGGCTGGTCAGGGTGGCGGTGGAGGGCGTACGGCTCCGTCGCGATCTGCGCGCGGTCTGGCCGGCCGGCACCCGGCCCGCGGGCCCCGCGCGCGACCTGCTCTCCCTGATCCACGGCGCCCTGGACTGAGAACGGGGTTCTCCGGCCGGGGGCTCAGACGCCCGCGGCCCGCGAGGAGGCGGCTTCGACCAGCGCGCCCACCACCCGGGTGTCCTCGGCCATCTCGGGATGCCACTGCACCCCCAGCACCCAGTGCGCGCCCGGCAGTTCGACGGCCTCGACCGTGCCGTCCACCGCGAACGCCGATACGGTGAGCCCCTCCCCGAGCCGGTCCACCGTCTGGTGATGGTGTGTCGGTACGGCGAACTCCTCGGCCACCAGGGCGCCGTAGCGGGTGCCGGGCACCGGCTTCACCGGATGCTCGCCGAAGGTCCCCCCGACCTGCGAGGTGTGGCCGTCGACATGCTGGAGGAGCGTTCCGCCCAGCGCCACATTGAGCAACTGCATGCCCCGGCAGATCCCCAGCAGCGGGGTGCCGGACGCCAACGCGGCGTCGATCAGGGCCAGTTCCCAGGCATCCCGCTCCCGGGCGGGCGGTCCGGTGCGGGGATGCGGCTCGGCTCCGTACCGTACGGGTTCCACATCCGGGCCGCCCGCGATCACCAGCCCGTCCAGCCGGGCCACCACCGGGGCCGCGGCGGCCGGGTCGTCCGGCGGCAGCATCGCGGCGAGCCCGCCGGCGCGCTGGACGATCCGGGGATAGCCGGCGGGCAGCAGAGCCGCGGGCAGCTCCCAGACGCCCCACGCGGCGGACTCCTCCAGATAGGTGCTGATCCCGATGAGCGGCTTCATGCGTCGTGGTCCTTCGTGCGCGGAGACGGGGCGTGTGGAGATGGCGTGCGTGGGGATGGGGGCGGGGCGTGCGTGGG
>NZ_LATD01000099.1 GCF_000981895.1 Streptomyces odonnellii
CCCCAACCAGAGGCCGGTACGGGGCTGGGGTGCTGGACCGTACCGGCCTCTGGTTGGGGATGGTTACGGATGTACGGGGGTCAGCTCGCCGGTTGCGGTGGCGGTGACGAACGTGGTGAAGGCGTGAGGGGCGACGGTGAACGCCGGGCCCTCGGGGTTCTTCGAGTCGCGTACGGCGACGGCGGCGGTGCAAGCGGCGACCTCGACGCAGGTGCCGCCCGTGTCGCCGCTGTGGCTCGACTTCTGCCAGGCGACGGCTCCGACCGTGGCGCACTCAACGCACTCACCGCCGGTGTCGCTGCTGTGGCTCGACTTCTCCCAGGCGGTGTGGCCGAGGGGCGCGCACTCGATGCAGTTGCCGCCGGTGTCGCCGCTGTAGCTCGACTTACGCCAGTGTGCGCCCGTCAGGTTCGGGTTGCTCTCCATAGCGTTCCTCCATTACGCGGGCGATCATTGCCGCCGAGTCCTCCACGGAGAGCGCGGCGGCCTGCAAATGATCGTATCGGAGCGAACGATTCATGACTTCCTGCGGATGCGCTGTCCAATGGCCATCTGCGTAGCCCTCGACGTAGGTGATGTCCGGAGCTTCGTCTGAGCGCAGGGTGGTGAAGGAGCCCATCAGCCCTGCGTGCGCACCGGCCGAGAACGGCAGTATCTGGATCTGAACCCACTCCGCGTCCTTGAAGGACAGCAGATGCGCGAGCTGTTCGCGCATGACCTTCTTGCCGCCGATCTCCAGGTGCAGCACTGCCTCGCTCAGTACAACCCAGGCCAGCGGTGGGTGTTCTCGCGTCAGGATGCGCTGGCGCTCCAGCCTGGCCGCGACCCGTTCGGTGAGCCTGGTCTTCGTTACTGCTCCCAGAACTGCTCGTGCGTAGTCCTCTGTCTGGAGCAGGCCGTACACCAGTTGAACTTCAAACGCGTTGATGTACCTGGCTGTTCGCTCCATGTCCGCGTACGGCTGGAACCACGACGGAAGTTGGCTCTTCAGCACCAGGGGCAAAAGGCGTGTGAACGTGCCCCCAGTATTCAGCGCCGCGTCCACCGACTCCGAAAATGGCCTGGTTGGGACCTTGTGGGCCGTCTCGATCTGGCCCACGAGTGAGCCCGTACAGAAGATCGCGTCGCCTAACTGCCGCTGGTTGAGCCCCTGCGCTTCGCGCAGCCGCCGTAGCTCCGCGCCGTAGTAATCGAGGGGTGAAGCGCTCGGGTCCAGGTCTCGGGTGTTCTTCACGACTGCCTCCAACGTTACGCAGCGTTCCTGCCGGTTCGTGGCCGAGAGTAGTCGAGTCGTCGCAGTCTTGGGGGGTGAATACGACAACCCGTCCCCGACGACCTGGAGTTAGCGTGCAGACGAGCGCTGATTTTCCGCCCAGCTCCTACGGCATGAGCTTCACCGTCGGTGAGCACTCGGCCCGGCATCTGCGTCGGATCGTACGGACGTACCTCTGCGCGTGGGACCTGGAAGAACTCTGCGAGGGCGCGGAGTTGGCGCTGACGGAGCTGCTGGCGAATGTGGTCCGGCATGTGCCGAACCGGCACTGTTCGATTCTGTTTGTGTGGCAGCCGGACGCGCTGCGCGTCGAGGTGACGGACAGGGCGCCCGGCGTGCCATACGTAAAGCAGCCAAGCTCGGCCGACGGGCCGGTCGACGAACTGGCCGAGGGCGGACGGGGGTTACTGCTGGTGGAGGCCGTGACCGACCGGTGGGGGGTGACTCCGCGGGCGAGTGGCGGGAAGACGGTCTGGTTCGAGTGCGTGGCGAAGGTGCGGGCGCCGGACTCAGCTCGCGGCTGAGGCCTCTTCCAGGCGGCGCGGTCCGTCGGGCCGTCCGCCGCCGTCACCGTCGCCGCCACGGCGCCCGTCCGGCAGCACGCGGGCCAGCCAGTGCGACCGGCCGGCCGCCAGGGGGCCCAGTACCGCCAGGATCAGTACGTAACCCGCGATGAAAGGGGCGAGCCGCACGTCGAGGCTCGCCCCGGCGGCCATGGTGGCGAGGATCAGGGCGAACTCGCCGCGCGCCAGCAGGGTGGTGGAGATATTGGCCGCCGGTCCGGCCCCGAAGCGGAAGATCCGGGCGGCGGAGAGGCCCGCCAGGATGTTCATCACCAGCGTCACGGCGACGGCCGCCAGCACCGGCCACAGGACGGTCGGCAGATCGCCGGGATTGATCGACAGGCCGAAGGCGAAGAAGAAGATGGCGCCGAACGCGTCGCGCAGCGGGTGGACGAGCTTGCGTATCCGGTCGCCCGAGGTCGTACCGCCGAGCATCAGGCCGACCATGAACGCGCCGATGGCGTCCGCGACTCCGAACCACTCGGACACGCCCGCCACGAAGACCGCGACGCCGAGGAAGGAGATGACGAGCAGTTCGTCGTCCTTGGTGGCGATGAACCGGCCCACGAGCTTCGTCCCGTACCGCGCCGCGACCGCCAGGGCCAGCAGGAAGCCGAAGGCGCCCGCCCCGTCCATCACCGCCGCCGAGAGGCTGTCGGCGCCGGACAGGACCGGCTGGAGGGCCGCGAGGTAGAGGGCCAGGAAGATGTCCTCGACGACGATGATGCCGAGGACGGGCTTCGTCTCGGGGTTGCCGATACGGCCGAGGTCGACGAGGACCTTGGTGACGATGGCGGACGAGGAGATGCCGAGCACCCCGGCGAGGACCAGCGCCTCGCTCGTACCCCAGCCGAGCGTGAAGCCGAAGCCGAGTCCGGCGCCGACGTTCAGGGCGAGATACGTGCCGCCCGCGAGGGCCATCTTCCGGCCGCCCGCCTTGAGGTCGTCCAGATGGAATTCGAGGCCCAGATAGAAGAGGAGCAGGACGAGGCCGAGGGCGCTGAGCATCTCCAGGTCGTGCGGATCGGAGACCAGCACGATGCCGGGCGTGTGGGGGCCGAGGAGGATCCCGGCCAGGATGAAGAGGGGGATGGTGGGCAGCTCGATGCGGCTGCCCAGACGTGCGAGTACGGCGGCGGCGAGGAAGGCGCCGCCCATGGCTATGAGGGTCTCCGCGTGTCCGATGGGATCGCTCCTCCGCTGGTCAAGGAAGTGTCAAAGAATCGTCAATAATTAGTTTACCAAACGACCTGAGGACGGCTTCCGGCGTGGGCGGATCCTGGTGAAAGAAAGGCGTCACCCGACAACATCTGCGCGGGAGTTGATGGCACCATGGTCCAAGAGGGGTGTACGTCGCGCACGTTGCGCGGCAAGGGCTGGGTGAACCGACCAAGGGTGTGATCAGTTGTGGCCATTTCACTGTCTGTGGTGCTTCTCTTGGCGATCATCATGGTGGTGCTGATCCGCGGCGGTTCCCTCAAGGGCGGGCCGGCGATCGTGGCGATCCTCTTCGGCTTCTTCCTGGCCTCCACCAACATCGCGCCCTCGGTGAACCGGTTCCTCAATTCACTGGCCGAGATGATCAACCAGATACGTTTCTGACGCGCGCCGGCCGGCACGTACCGGCACGGCACAAGCCCGCGAAAAGCCTCCGGCCCGACCGCTGACGTACGCGGTCGGGCCGGAGGCTTCGGAACATGGAGCGGGCGACGGGAATCGAACCCGCGTAGCTAGTTTGGAAGACTAGGGCTCTACCATTGAGCTACGCCCGCACAGCGCGTGCCGCGGACCGAATCGGCCCCGGCACGGACAACATCGTAGCGGGTACGGACCGCTCGCCGCACACCTGGCGAGAGGCCGGGGCGAGGGCCCCGTACAAAGAGGCCGACGTCGTGCCTGCGGGCATGTACCCTACGTGTCGCACCGACGGGGTGTGGCGCAGCTTGGTAGCGCGTCCGCTTTGGGAGCGGAAGGTCGTCGGTTCGAATCCGGCCACCCCGACCATTCAGGCAAGATCGCGGCGCGGCAGCGCGTTGTAGGCGGCTTCCCGCTTGCGGTTACTATGCAAGCTGCGTGCCCGTGTGTCTGAAGAGTCTCTGACGAGCCGGGCGGGCATCCGCTGGGGCCGCCGCCGGAACAGGGCGCGGGCACAGCAGAACCCCTGAATCAGCCACCAAGGAGACCGAACCGTGAAGAGCGCCGTGGAGACCCTGAACCCGACCCGGGTTCGGCTCACTGTCGAGGTGCCCTTCGAGGAGCTCAAGGACAGCCTCGACGCGGCGTACAAGAAGATCAACCAGCAGGTCACGGTGAAGGGCTTCCGCAAGGGCAAGATCCCGGCCCGGATCATCGACCAGCGGTTCGGGCGTGGTGCTGTGCTGGAGGAGGCGGTCAACGACGCCCTCCCGAAGTTCTACACCGACGCGGTCAACGAGGGTGAGCTGAACGTCCTCGGTCAGCCCGACGTCGACATCACCGAGCTGAAGGACGGCGAGCTGCTCGCCTTCACCGCCGAGGTGGACGTCCGCCCGGTCATCGAGATCCCGGACTACTCCGGCATCGCTGTCACCGTCGACGCCGTCGAGGTCAGCGAGGAGGACGTCGACAAGGCCGTCGAGCGCCTGCGCGAGCGCTTCGCCTCCACCGCCCCGGTCGAGCGCGCCGCCGCCGACGGCGACGTCGTGACCGTCGACCTGGAGGCCCGGGTCGACGGCGAGGTGCTGCCGGACGGCGTCGCCAGCGGCATCCAGTACACGATCGGCTCCGGCGAGCTGCTCGACGGCATCGACGAGGCCGTCATCGGACTGGAGGCGGGCGGCGAGGCCACCTTCACCTCCGAGCTGAAGGGCGGCGCCGCGGAGGGCAAGGAGGCCGAGGTCACCGTCAAGGTGTCGCAGGTCTCCGCCCGTGAGGTGCCCGAGCTGGACGACGACTTCGCGCAGATGGCCAGCAAGTTCGACACCATCGAGGAGATGCGTGCGAACGAGCGCAAGCGCCTGGAGAACGAGAAGCAGTACGACCAGGCCACCCAGGCCCAGGAGCGGGTCCTGGACGAGCTGCTGAAGCTGGCCGAGGTGCCGATCCCCGAGAAGCTCCTCGCGGACGAGATCAACACCCGTAAGCACAACCTGGAGCACCACCAGCTCGGTCAGATGGGACTCGACCTCGCGAAGTACCTGGAGATCCAGGGCAAAACCGAGGAGGAGTTCGAGACCGAGACCAAGGAGCAGGCGGTCAAGGGCATCAAGACGCAGTTCATCCTCGACGAACTGGTCAACAAGGAGAAGCTGAACGTCAACCAGGAGGAGCTGACCGAGCACCTCATGCGGCGCGCCCAGTCCTCCGGGATGTCCCCCGACGAGTTCGCCAAGGCGGTCGTCGAGGGCGGCCAGGTCCCGATGCTCGTGGGCGAGGTCGCCCGGGGCAAGGCGCTGGCCGTGGTCGTTGAGTCCGCGAAGGTGACGGACACGAACGGTGAGGCCGTCGACCTGCGGGACGAGGACGAGGACGGGGACGGGGACGAGGGAGAGGCCGTGGAGGCCGCCGCCAAGGCTCCGGCCGCGGAGGCCGCCGAGGCCGCGGACAGCGCCGCCGACGCCGCTGCGGACAAGGCCGACAAGCCCGAGGCCTGAGCCGTTCTGCCGTAACGGCTCCGAGCCGCTGTGAACGCCAGGAAGGGCCCCGGACGCGCCACGCGACCCCGGGGCCCTTCCCGTCGGCGCGCAGGCCCGCAGCGGGCCGTACAGCCGTTTGCGCTCCTCAACTACCTTGCGCTCCCAGCGAACAGCCCCGGAACCGGGATGGCGCCCGCCGACCAGCGCGTTAGGGTCCATGAATACGAGGGCTGGGGAGTCTCCCGTCCCCGGTACGAAGACGCTGAGACGGCCAAAGCCGTCAGAGACGAGCAGGTGTATACGCGTGACGAATCTGATGCCTTACGCCGCCGGTGAGCCGTCCCTCGGTGGTGGCCTCGGCGACCAGGTCTACAGCCGGCTGCTCGGAGAGCGGATCATCTTCCTCGGCCAGCAGGTCGACGACGACATCGCCAACAAGATCACCGCGCAGCTCCTCCTCCTCGCGGCCGAGCCCGAGAAGGACATCTACCTCTACATCAACAGCCCCGGTGGCTCCGTGACGGCCGGCATGGCCGTCTACGACACCATGCAGTACATCCCCAACGACGTGGTGACCATCGGTATGGGTCTCGCCGCCTCCATGGGCCAGTTCCTGCTGACCGGCGGCACGGCGGGCAAGCGCTTCGCGCTGCCGCACACCGACATCCTCATGCACCAGGGCTCCGCGGGCCTCGGTGGCACCGCCTCCGACATCAAGATCCAGGCCGAGCAGCTTCTCCGTACGAAGAAGCGCATGGCGGAGATCACCGCTCGTCACACCGGCCAGACCGAGGAGACGATCATCCGCGACGGTGACCGCGACCGCTGGTTCACCGCCGAGGAGGCCAAGGAGTACGGCATCATCGACGAGATCATCTCCGCTGCTTCGGGCGTTCCGGGCGGCGGCGGCACCGGGGCCTGAGCGCGCCCGCTGAGCAGTAGCGCCGCCCCGTACCAGCCGGCCACGAGCCCGCAACGACCACCGAACGCCACAGGATGGTGAACACCCACATGCACATGAACAGCAACTCCGCGAGCGGCCTCTACACCGGCCCTCAGGTGGACAACCGTTACGTCGTCCCGCGCTTCGTGGAACGCACCTCGCAGGGCGTGCGCGAGTACGACCCGTACGCGAAGCTCTTCGAGGAGCGCGTGATCTTCCTCGGTGTGCAGATCGACGACGCCTCCGCCAATGACGTCATGGCGCAGCTCCTCTGCCTTGAGTCCATGGACCCCGACCGGGACATCTCGATCTACATCAACAGCCCCGGCGGCTCGATGACGGCTCTCACGGCCATCTACGACACGATGCAGTTCGTGAAGCCCGACATCCAGACGGTGTGCATGGGCCAGGCCGCGTCCGCCGCCGCCGTCCTGCTCGCCGCCGGCACGGCCGGCAAGCGGCTCGCCCTGCCCAACGCGCGCGTGCTGATCCACCAGCCGTCCAGCCAGACCGGCCGTGAGCAGCTCTCCGACCTGGAGATCGCGGCCAACGAGATCCTCCGGATGCGTGCCCAGCTCGAAGAGATGCTGGCCAAGCACTCCACCACGCCGATCGAGAAGGTCCGCGACGACATCGAGCGTGACAAGATCCTCACCGCCGAGGACGCGCTCGCGTACGGACTGGTCGACCAGATCGTGTCGACCCGCAAGACCACGGCCGCTGCGGCCGCCTGACACACCGGACACACCCGGCGCCCTTGGCGCGGTGAGCGTGAACCGCGCCAAGGGGGGCCCGAACGGGGGCCCGGGCAAGGTACCGTCGGATATGAGGCACAGGAGCCGCTGAACCAAAGCTGCTCCCAGGCGAAGGGGAAGCACCTCGTGGCACGCATCGGTGATGGCGGCGATCTGCTCAAGTGCTCGTTCTGCGGGAAGAGCCAGAAGCAGGTGAAGAAGCTCATCGCGGGTCCCGGTGTGTACATCTGCGACGAGTGCATCGACCTCTGCAACGAGATCATCGAGGAGGAGCTGGCGGAGACCTCCGAGGTGCGGTGGGAGGAACTGCCCAAGCCCCGCGAGATCTACGAGTTCCTGGAGGGGTACGTCGTCGGGCAGGAGCCCGCGAAGAAGGCGCTCTCGGTGGCGGTCTACAACCACTACAAGCGGGTGCAGGCGGGCGAGACCGGGAGCGGGTCGGGCCGCGACGACGCGATCGAGCTGGCGAAGTCGAACATCCTGCTGCTGGGGCCGACCGGGTCCGGCAAGACACTGCTCGCGCAGACACTGGCCCGGATGCTGAACGTACCGTTCGCCATCGCGGACGCCACGGCGCTGACGGAGGCCGGGTATGTCGGCGAGGACGTCGAGAACATCCTGCTGAAGCTGATCCAGGCCGCCGACTACGACGTCAAGAAGGCCGAGACCGGGATCATCTACATCGACGAGATCGACAAGGTCGCGCGCAAGAGCGAGAACCCTTCGATCACACGCGATGTGAGCGGCGAGGGCGTGCAGCAGGCGCTGCTGAAGATCCTGGAGGGGACGACCGCGTCCGTACCGCCGCAAGGCGGCCGGAAGCACCCGCACCAGGAGTTCATCCAGATCGACACGACGAATGTGCTGTTCATCGTGGGCGGCGCGTTCGCCGGTCTTGAGAAGATCATCGAGTCGCGGGCGGGCGCGAAGGGGATCGGCTTCGGGGCGACGATCCGCTCGAAGCGGGAGATCGAGGCGAGCGACCAGTTCCAGGAGGTCATGCCGGAGGACCTGGTGAAGTTCGGGATGATCCCGGAGTTCATCGGCCGGCTGCCGGTCCTGACGTCGGTCCACAACCTGGACCGCGAGGCGCTGCTCCAGATCCTGGTCGAGCCGCGGAACGCGCTGGTGAAGCAGTATCAGCGGCTCTTCGAACTCGACGGCGTGGAGCTGGACTTCGACCGCCCCGCCCTGGAGGCCATCGCCGACCAGGCCATCCTCCGCGGCACCGGCGCCCGGGGCCTGCGCGCGATCCTCGAAGAGGTCCTCCAGTCGGTGATGTACGAGGTCCCGTCCCGCAAGGACGTCGCCCGCGTCGTCATCACGGCGGCGGTGGTCCGCGACAACGTGAACCCGACACTGGTCCCGCGCGAGCCGCGGATCGTGAAGAACGACGGCAGACACGAGAAGTCGGCGTAACGCCTGCCGAAGCCGGCGGCGTAACGCGTACCGGCCTCACTCGCACACGTACACACACGTACACACGAAGCGCCCGGGCGGTCACACTGCCCGGGCGCTTCCGTGTGGTGCGGGCCAGCAGGTCAGTTTTCGTCGTACCCGAACGGGGCCTGGAAACCCTCGGTGCTCAGAGTGCAGTTGAACGGCGCGGGAATGAGGATGTCCTTGCCGAACGGCACGGTGAGGTGAGACTCGTACCCCTTGGCGGTCGGGGACCAGAAGACAGTGGCGCTGTCCTCCTGCATGTCGAGCAGCAGATAGACGGGAACGCCGGCCTTCCCATAGCGCTCGACCTTGTCGACCAGGTCGGCGTCCCTCGTCGAGGCCGACGTCAGTTCGGCGATGAAGGACAAGCCCTCCCCGTCCAGATGCCGGCTGGTCGTCCTGCGGGTCCGGCCGTCGGCCGCATGGACGTCCGGACCGTACGCCCGCTCGATCCCCGGGAAGACATAGAGCGCCGGTGCGGAGCTGATGCGGTGGCCACGTGGAAGATGGGGACGGACCTGATCGCAGATCAGGTCCATGACGTCCAGGTAATACGCCTTCGACCACGGCGACACGACGATGTTCCCCCTGATGATCTCGGCTTTGAAGCCGTCCGGCACGTTCAACTCGTCGAGGGCCTTGCACAGGTCCTCGAAGCGTCGGGGGTCGTTGCCGTCTATCGTCGGGCGCTCAAGCATCACGGTCATGATGCGTCTCCCTCGCGCAGTAGGCCAGTCCGGTACTCAGCGTAACCGAATGATTCCTGAGCGTGGAAAGCGGGCGCCCGGGCGGTCACACTGCCCGGGCGCTTCCGTGTGGTGCGGGTGCGCGTGACGCGTCAGAGCGCGACGCGGACGTCGTTGCGGAGCTTGGCGGCCAGGGTGGCGGCCTCTTCGAGGGACGTGCCCTTACCGGTGGCGAGTTGGGCCAGGTCGATGGAGAGCACATAGACCGCGGTGCTGTGGTCCGCCCAGATGCAGGTGGGGAAGGACGACGTCTTGCCGCTGTCGGTGATCTTGGCCTCCTGGCACTTCAGCACACCGTTCTCGAAGCCCTCCGGGGTGAACTCCTCGGGGGCTGCCGACCAGTTCACCCTCGGTGGTCTTGTCCTGGCCGGCCTCGGCCTTCATCTTCGCGAAGAGTGAGTCGACGACCTTCTCCGGGTCGTCGATCTCGCCGTACACACCGCTGAAGGTGAGCTGCTTGCTCGTCAGGGACTCACCGCCCGAGGAGTAGCCCGCGCCGACGTCCTTCGGGTTCTTGACGCCCCAGCCCTCGATGTCCTTGAGGTCCTTCTCGGACATGCCGTCGTCGCCGCCCGCGCCGGAGTCGACCTTCTTGTACGAGCCGCCGATGACCGTGTCCGGCGTGGTCAGCTTGTGCGGGCCGTCGTCGGCGACCGAGCCGCCGCCACCGCCGCCGGAGGTCAGGAAGTACGCCCCGCCGGCTATGACCGCCAGCGCCACCACGACGACCCCGATGATCAGCCCGGTCTTCTTCTTGGGCGCGGGCGGAGGAGGCAGGTACTGGCCCGGACCCGCACCGTACGGAGGCTGCTGCGGCGGCTGCCCGTAGGGCCCGCCCTGCTGCGGATACCCGTACCCGGGCTGCGGCGGCGTCCCCGGCGGGGGCGGGGCCTGCTGCGGATAACCGTAGCCGGGCTGCGGCGGCGGCCCCTGCGGCGGCTGCTGGCCGTAAGGACCGGGCTGCGGCTGACCGTACGGCCCCGGCTGCTGAGGCGGCCGGCCACCGTACGGGCCCGGCTGGTTGTAACTCATCTGTTCTGTCCCCTCCAGAAACTTATGCGTTCCGAACATCCTGACGGACGGGACAGTGACCTGGGCCACCCGGGGGTGGTTGGTACGTAGCTGTTGACGATTTGTTCCCGCCCTTGCACGTAGGAGGCATGGCCCAAGGGGCGACTTCCACCTTTCTGGCCGGACCGGCAGCGAACAGGTCAGACGGGTATGTACGGTAGGTCCCGACTTGCGAGGGGGCGGTGTGAAAGGTGGGGCCGGTGAGACGCCGTTCGGCGGATGCTGCGGATACGGGGCGCAGGTACCGGCTCTATCCCACGCCTGCGCAGGCGGAGCGGCTCAAGGTATGGGGTCATACGTGCCGGGCCGTGTGGAATCTCGCTCTTGAGCAGAGGATCTATGTCTATTCGCAGCGCCGGAAGTCTCTGCGGGCCGATGAGCAGTGCCGGTACCTCACGCGGGCCCGCCATGACATCGACTGGATCGCTGACCTGCCTTCGCAGACGCCGCAACAGATCCTCCGACGCCTTGATCAGGCGTATGACAACTTCAGGAACGCGGGTCATCCGGCAGGCTTCCCCCGGTTCAAGAAGCGGGGCGCGCGGCTCTCGATCCCTTTTCCGGCCCAAGCCGTCCGAGTCACCGAAATCAGCCGCAAATGGGCTACTCTCCGCATTCCGAAGCTTGGTGAGGTCAGACTCCGGATCTTCCGCCCCCTTGGCGGCAGCATCAAACACGCGACGATCCGTACGGACGGCACCGGCCGGTGGTACATCTCCTTCGGAGTCCACACTGGACAGAGTGCGGCCCCGCCGAACGGATTGCCTCCGGTCGGCGTGGACTTCGGGGTCAAGCAGTCTGCGTTCCTTTCCGGTGAGGTGAAGCCGCGGATGATGCCACCGTCGCTGACCGTCGGGGAACGACGACGTTTGCGGGGGCTGGAGCGGCGGAAGGCCCGCCAGATGCGTCGTGCCGGAAAGGAGACAGGAAACGGCCGCAGCGCACGGCTGCGCCGCACCGTGCGCGAGATCGCGCGGCTGAAGGCGCGGCAGGCACGGCGTCGGCTGGACTTCACGCACAAGCTCACGACGGACCTGGCCAAGAACCACGGCCTGGTCGTCATTGAGGACCTCCGCGTGAAGGACATGACCAGGAGTGCCAGGGGAACGGCCGGGGCGCCGCGACGGGGCGTGGCCCGGAAGGCCGGGCTCAACCGAGCAATCCTCGACAACCTCCCCGGAGAACGCAGGCGACAGCTTGCCTACAAGTGCCCGCGCCACGGGTCGGTACTGGTCGCTGTGGAAGCCGCGGGCACCTCACAGACCTGCGGTGTCTGCCATCACCGGGACCCGGCGTCCCGGACCGACCGGGACACCTTCGTCTGCACCGCCTGCGGGCACTTCGACGACGCCGACCACAACGCGTCGGTCGTCGTGCTCACCCGCGCGTTGCGCAGGGGCCGGGCAAGGACTCTGCCGCAGGGCATGCGGTGAACAGCACGCATGGGCAGGTCGCACCCGACCTGTCCGCCGGGCCTCACGCCGGGCGCACGCGTGAACCCCTTCAGCACGCACACGCCGGGCTGGAAGGAATCCCCATGGCCTCGCCGCGGGGAGGATGCCACCGAACTATCCCGTTTCAGTACCGGCCTGTGACACCTCTAAACTGGCCCGGTGACCGAGAACACTCAGCAGCAGCCAGTCAGGGACCCCGAACTGCCGACGCAGTATGCGCCGGCCGAGGTGGAGGGGAAGCTGTATGAGCGCTGGGTAGAGCGCGGGTACTTCGAGGCGGACGCGAAGAGCGACAAGAAGCCGTACACCATTGTCATCCCGCCGCCGAACGTCACCGGATCGCTGCACCTCGGGCATGCCTTCCAGCACACGCTGATGGACGCCCTCACCCGCCGCAAGCGCATGCAGGGGTACGAGGCGCTGTGGCTGCCCGGAATGGACCACGCGGGGATCGCCACGCAGAACAAGGTCGAGCAGCAGCTCGCCGAGGAGGGCAAGTCCCGGCAGGACATCGGGCGGGCGGAGTTCGTCGAACGGGTCTGGCAGTGGAAGGAGGAGTACGGCGGGCGGATCCTCGGCCAGATGCGGCGGCTCGGCGACGGTGTCGACTGGTCGCGCGAGCGGTTCACCATGGACGAAGGGCTCTCCAAGGCCGTCCTCACGATCTTCAAGAAGCTGTACGACGACGAGCTGATCTACCGCGCCGAGCGCATCATCAACTGGTGCCCGCGCTGTCTCACCGCGATCTCCGACATCGAGGTGGACTACCAGGAGGACAACGGCGAGCTGGTCTCGCTGAAGTACGGCGAGGGCGACGAGACGGTCGTCGTCGCGACGACCCGGGTCGAGACGATGCTCGGTGACACCGCCGTCGCCGTCCACCCCGACGACGAGCGGTACGCGCACCTCGTCGGCAAGCGGATCCGGCTGCCGCTCACCGACCGTACGGTCCCGGTCGTCGCGGACACGCACGTCGACCCCGAGTTCGGCACGGGCGCGGTCAAGGTGACCCCGGCGCACGACCCGAACGACTTCGCCATCGGCCGGCGGCACGGTCTGGAGTCCCTGACGATCATGGACGAGCGCGGTGTCATCACCGCGCCGGGACCCTTCGTGGGGCTCGACCGGTTCGAGGCGCGCTCGGCGATCGTCGAGGCGCTGCGCCAGCAGGGCCGGGTCGTCGCGGAGAAGCGTCCGTACGTCCACTCCGTGGGCCACTGCTCGCGCTGCAAGACGACGATCGAGCCGCGGCTGTCGCTCCAGTGGTGGGTCAAGGTCGAGCCGCTGGCCAAGGCCGCGGGCGACGCGGTCAGGGACGGGCGGGTGAAGATCCACCCGGAGGATCTGTCGAAGCGGTACTTCGACTGGGTCGACAACATGCACGACTGGTGCATCTCGCGCCAGCTCTGGTGGGGCCACCGCATCCCGGTCTGGTACGGCCCGAACGGCGAGACCGTGTGTGTCGGACCGGACGACGAGGCGCCCACGGGTGAGGGCTGGACGCAGGACACGGATGTCCTGGACACCTGGTTCTCGTCTGGCCTATGGCCGTTCTCCACGCTCGGCTGGCCCGAACAGACCGCGGATCTCAAGAAGTTCTATCCGACCGATGTGCTGCTCACCGGGCACGACATCATCTTCTTCTGGGTGGCCAGGATGATGATGTTCGGGCTGTACGCGATGGACGGTGTCGCGCCGTTCCACACGATCGCCCTGACCGGTCTCGTCCGTGACGAGCACGGCAAGAAGATGTCGAAGTCCAACCCGAACTCCGTCGACCCGCTGGACTGGATGAACGCGTACGGCTCGGACGCCGTCCGCTTCACCCTGGCCCGTGGCGCCAACCCCGGCGCAGACGTGCCGATCGGTGAGGACTGGGTCCAGGGCTCCCGCAACTTCGCCAACAAGATCTGGAACGCCACGCGCTTCGCGCTGATGAACGGCGCGACCGTCGAGGGCGAACTGCCGGACGCGGCCGAGATGTCGGCGTCGGACCGCTGGATCCTGTCGCGGCTCAACGCGGTCGTCGCCGAGGTCGACGCGTACTACGAGGACTACCAGTTCGCGAAGTTGAGCGACACGCTCTTCCACTTCGCGTGGGACGAGGTCTTCGACTGGTACGTCGAGCTGTCCAAGACCACCTTCTTCGCGGGCGGCGCGCAGGCGCGGGTCTCCGGGCGGGTGCTCGGGGAGGTCCTGGACGTGATGCTGCGGCTGCTGCATCCGGTGGTCCCCTTCGTCACCGAGACGCTGTGGACGACGCTCACCGGCAAGGAGTCGGTCGTCATCGCGGACTGGCCCGTCGACAGCGGGTTCCGTGACGCTGCGGCCGAGGCCGAGATCGGGCATCTTCAGCAGGTGGTCACCGAGGTCCGGCGGTTCCGGGCGGACCAGGGGCTCCAGTCGGCGCAGAAGGTCCCGGCGCGGCTGGATCTGTCGGGTACGCCGCTGGCCGTGCACGAGGCGGCCATCCGCCAGGTCCTGCGGCTCCAGCCGGAGGGCGACTCCTTCCAGGCGACGGCGACCCTGCCGATCGCGGGGGCGCGGGTGGAGCTGGACCTGTCCGGCACGATCGATGTCGAGGCGGAGCGCAAGCGGCTGACGAAGGATCTGGGCGCGGCGGAGAAGGAGAAGGCGCAGGCGCTGGCGAAGCTGGGCAACGAGGCGTTCCTCGCGAAGGCGCCGGACCAGGTCGTCGAGAAGATCCGGGGGCGGCTGGCCAAGGCGGAGGCGGACATCGAGCGGATCACGGCGCAGGTGGAGGCGCTGCCGGGGGCGTGACGCCCCCCGCGGGTCGAGCCGGGGTCCGGGGGCGGTGCCACCCCGTGGCTCCGCCCCGGACCCCGGCCCGGCCCTGGTCCCCGGCTCAAGACGGCCGGGGGCCGGGCTGTCGGTGGGGCTCCGTAGACTGTTGGCGTGAGCGAGCAGCGTCCATTCGACCAGCCCGGTGAGCACGACGACTTCGACGAGATCGTCGCCGCCGAGACCGACCGTGATCCCGATCTGGCCGTGATCGAGGCCGGCAGCCGTACGCTGCGCGCCCAGGCCGGTCCCGTCATTGGGGACGGGGTGCCGGGGCGCCCGGAGGACCCCGAGGTGGACAAGGCGCTGCGCGCCGTCGAGCAGGAGCTGGCGGGGCGGTGGGGCGAGACCAAGCTCGAACCGTCGGTGACCAGGATCGCCGCGCTGATGGATGTGCTGGGCGAGCCGCAGCGCTCGTACCCGTCGATCCACATCACCGGCACCAACGGCAAGACGTCCACGGCCCGCATGATCGAGGCGCTGCTGGGCGCGTTCGATCTGCGTACCGGCCGGTACACCAGCCCGCACGTGCAGTCGGTCACCGAGCGGATCAGTCTGGACGGCGCGCCGGTCACGGCCGAGCGGTTCATCGAGACGTACGAGGACATCAAGCCGTATGTCGAGATGGTCGACGGTTCGCAGCCGTACCGGCTGTCGTTCTTCGAGGTGCTGACGGGCATGGCGTACGCGGCGTTCGCGGACGCGCCCGTCGATGTCGCGGTCGTCGAGGTCGGGATGGGCGGGCGCTGGGACGCGACGAATGTGATCGACGGGTCGGTGGCCGTGGTCACCCCGATCGATCTGGACCACACCGACCGGCTCGGGACGACGCCCGGCGAGATCTCGGTGGAGAAGTCCGGGATCATCAAGCAGGGCGCGACGGTGATCCTGGCGCAGCAGCCGGTGGACGCGGCGCAGGTGATGCTCAAGAAGGCCGTCGACGTGGACGCGACGGTGGCGCGTGAGGGCATGGAGTTCGGTGTGGTGGCCCGCGAGGTCGCGGTGGGCGGGCAGTTGCTGACGCTGCGCGGTCTGGGCGGGGAGTACGAGCAGGTGTTCCTGCCGCTGTACGGCGCGCATCAGGCGCACAACGCGGCGGTGGCGCTGGCCGCGGTGGAGGCGTTCTTCGGGGTCGGCGCGCAGCACGCCCGGCCGCTGGACATGGACACCGTCCGCAGGGCGTTCGCGTCGGTGTCCTCGCCGGGGCGGCTCGAAGTCGTACGGCGCTCGCCGACGGTGGTGCTGGACGCGGCGCACAATCCGGCCGGGGCGCGCGCCGCGGCCGACGCGGTGACCGAGTCGTTCGGCTTCAGCCGGCTGATCGGGGTCGTGGGCGCCAGCGACGGCAAGGACGCGCGCGGGGTGCTGGAGGCGCTGGAGCCGATCTGCGCGGAGCTGGTCGTCACCCGGAATTCGAGCCACCGGGCGATGGACGCGGACGAGCTGGCGGCGATCGCGGTGGAGGTGTTCGGCGACGACCGGGTGCAGGTCGAGCCGCGCCTCGACGACGCGCTGGAGGCGGCGATCACCCTCGCGGAGGACGAGTCGGAGTTCGCGGGGGCCGGGGTGCTGGTGACGGGCTCGGTGATCACGGTCGGCGAGGCCCGGCTGCTGTTGAAGAAGGGCTGAATTCCATGCGAACGCTCTGCGCGTCGACACTGCTCGCCGAGGTCTTCGTGATCGGTTTCGCCGGTCTGGTCGCCATGAAGTCGGACGGGCTGTCGACGGGGACGGTGTGGACGGTCTGCGGTGTCGCGATGCTGCTGTGTCTGCTGCTGTGCGGGATGATCACCCGGCCCGGCGGTGTGCAGCTCGGCTGGGCGTTGCAGATCGCGCTGGTCGCGAGCGGTTTCGTGGTGCCGGTGATGTTCGCGCTGGGGGCGATCTTCGCGGTGCTGTGGTGGGCGTCGGTGCACTACGGGCGGGTGATCGACCAGGCGAAGGCGCGCTGGGCGGAGCAGGCGGGGGAGCCCGGGGAGCCCGCCGGGGCCTCCGCGCAAGCCCCAGGACAGGCCTCAGCAGAGGCTGACGCTGTGTAATCGAGGCGGGCCGGGCCCTGTAGCCTCTGAGTCCCGCATTCCGCACATGAAGGAGCCTGTACCGTGACCGAGCGCACTCTCGTCCTCCTGAAGCCCGACGCGGTCAGGCGCGGGCTCATCGGCGAGATCATCGGCCGTATCGAGCGCAAGGCCGGGTGGACGATCACCGCTCTGGAGCTGCGCACGCTCGACCAGGACACGCTGGAGACACACTACGGCGAGCACAAGGGCCGGCCCTTCTACGAGCCGCTGCTGACCTTCATGGCCTCCGGCCCGGTCGTCGCCCTGGTCGTCGAGGGCGAGCGGGTCATCGAAGGGGTGCGCGCCCTCGCCGGACCCACTGACCCGATCGCCGCGGCACCCGGGTCCATCCGGGGGGATTTCGGCACCATCGTCCGGGAGAACCTGATCCATGCCTCGGACTCGGAGGAGTCCGCCATTCGGGAACTGAAAATTTTCTTCCCCGGCCTTTCCTGACCTCCTGTCAGCCGAACGAGGCCGACAGCCTGGGGCGACCGAAGGAATTCGGTCGCCTTTGGGCATATGCGGGACCATTGAGGGAACGCATCGGACCGAGACTTCGTCACTCTTGATGAGCTCTTGCGGACCGGCCCAGCGAGCAGACGTCGCACAGGCGTGACTACGATGTAGGCCTCCACTCCAAGCACCCACCTCGCCATCCTGAGAAGCCATCAAAGCCTCTATTTGGGAAGGCCAGACGCATCCTCATGGGGAACAACATGTCGTTCATCGGCCGTGACATGGCTGTCGACCTCGGGACCGCCAACACGCTGGTGTACGTCAGAGGCCGGGGGATCGTACTCAACGAGCCGTCCGTCGTCGCCATCAACACCAACACGGGCGGCATTCTCGCGGTCGGCGCCGAAGCCAAGAAGATGATCGGGCGGACCCCCGGCAACATCGTCGCCGTCCGGCCGCTGAAGGACGGCGTGATCGCCGACTTCGAAATCACCGAGCGCATGCTGCGCTACTTCATTCTCAAGATCCACAAGCGCCGCTATCTCGCCAGGCCGCGCGTTGTCGTCTGTGTGCCCTCGGGCATCACGGGGGTCGAGCGCCGCGCCGTCATCGAGGCGTCCACGCAGGCGGGCGCGCGGCAGGTGCACATCATCGAGGAGCCCATGGCCGCGGCCATCGGCTCCGGACTCCCGGTCCACGAGGCCACCGGCAATATGGTGGTCGACATCGGCGGCGGCACCACCGAAGTCGCGGTGATCTCGCTCGGCGGAATCGTCACCGCGCAGTCGATCCGGGTCGCCGGCGACGAGCTGGACAACGCGATCATCCAGCACATCAAGAAGGAGTACTCGCTCCTTCTGGGTGAGCGCACCGCGGAAAGCATCAAGATCACCATCGGTTCCGCATACGACCTCGACAAGGACGAACACACCGAGATCCGCGGCCGAGATCTGGTCTCCGGACTGCCGAAGACCGTGGTCATCTCCGCCGCCGAGGTACGCAAGGCCATTGAAGAGCCCGTCAATTCGATCGTCGACGCCGTGAAGACCACCCTCGACAAATGCCCGCCCGAGCTGTCCGGCGATGTGATGGACCGGGGGATCGTGCTCACCGGCGGAGGCGCGCTGCTGCGCGGTCTGGACGAGCGGCTGCGCCGCGAGACCGGAATGCCCATCCATATCGCCGAGGACCCGCTGGACTCCGTCGCGCTCGGAGCCGGCAAGTGTGTCGAGGAGTTCGAAGCGCTCCAGCAGGTGCTGGACGCCCAGCCCCGTCGGTGACACGCTCCCCGCTCCGCCGTACGGAATCCGCTCCCCCGGACCATCCGTACGGCGGACCGCCGATATCCCCGATCCACGCTGAAACATTCCTACGAGGAAGGCACGGCCGCCGCACGTGAGGGACACACGAGAGAGCCGGCTGCTCCTGGTGCTGCTGATCGCCATCGCGTTCGCACTGATCACGGTGGACATCCGCGGGGGCGAGGGGTCCCCGGTCGACGGCGCGCGGCGGGCCGCCGCGGCAGTCTTCGGCCCGGTGGAGAACGGTGTCGCGGCCGCGGTGGACCCGGTGGGCAACGCCATAGGAGCCGTACGGGACTCCGGCGCGCGGCACGACCGCATCGCCGCTCTCCAGAAGGAGAACACCGCACTCAAGCAGCGGCTCGGCAGCGACGCCCGCAACAACAGCCGGGTGCGCGAGCTGGACAAGATGCTCAAGAAGGCGGGCGCGGGCCAGTACGGCATCAAGGGCGCCGAAGTCATCGCCATAGGAGCCGCGCAGGGCTTCTCCTGGACGGTCACCATCGACGCCGGTGCCGATGACGGCATCCAGCGCGACATGACGGTCATCAACGGGGACGGTCTGGTGGGCCGGGTCACCACGGTCGGCCCGAGCACCGCGACCGTACTGCTCGCCAACGACCCGGACTTCACGGTCGGCACCCGGATGGAGACCACCGACGAACTCGGCTTCGCCACCGGGCAGGGCGACCAGCCGCTGTCCGTGCAGCTCCTCAACGGCAAGTCGAAGGTGAAGAAGGGCGACCGGCTGGTGACCTTCGGGTCCAGCAGGGACAAGCCGTTCGTGCCCGGCGTGCCGGTGGGCGAGGTCGTACGGGTCGATCCGTCCGGCGGGAATCTCACCCGGACCATCTACGTGAGGCCGTTCGTCGGGTTCACCAAGCTCGACATCGTCGGTGTGGTGGTCGAGGCGCCCAGGACGGATCCGCGCGACACCGTGCTGCCGCCCAAGCCCAGGGCCGAGCCGACGCCCACCGTCACCGTGACGGTCACCCCTTCGCCGGAGGGCAACCTCGAAGCGAACGGCGACGCCGCGGAACTGGCCGACGGGAACGACCCGGGGAACGGCACGGGCGTCGCGCCCGCCAACCCGCCCGCGAACCCCCAGGCCGATCCGCAGGCGAATCCCCCGGGCAATCCGCCCGACAATCCGGCCGCCGATGACAACGCCCAAGCGGACGACGACGAGTAGGGCTGATTCCCATGCGCTTCAACCGGATTCTGCTCTCGGCCACGCTGGTCGTGGTGGCCCTGGTCGTCCAGGTCTCGATCCTGTCCCGGCTCCAGCTCCCGGGCGCCGTGCCCGATCTGATGCTGCTCGTCGTCCTCGCGCTGGCCTTCACGTACGGGCATGTCGGCGGCGCGCTCATCGGCTTCGGCGCCGGGCTGCTGGCCGATCTGGCGCCGCCCGCCGACCACGCCGCCGGACGCTATGCCCTGGTGCTCTGTGTGATCGGCTATCTGGCCGGGCTCGCCAAGCCCGAGAAGGGCCAGATGAGATCGGCGCTCGGGCCGATGACCGCGGTCGTCGCCGCCGCGGTCGGCTCGACCCTGCTGTACGCGGCGGTGGGCGCCCTCGTCGGGGACACCGCCGCCCGCCATGTGGGCCTCGGCAGCCTGCTGTTCACCGCGGCCGCCTACGATCTGCTCCTCGCGCCGTTCACCATTCCGCTGGTCATGTGGCTGGCGAGACGCGCCGAGAACGATCCGCTCGCCGGTACCGAGAACAACAAGAGCACCGGCGGCTCGGACGTCACCGCGTCCTGGCTCGCCTCCGGCACCGGGCTGCGGATCGGCGGGCAGCGCGGCGGACTGTGGGTCAAGGCCGCGCGTAACCGCGCGGCGAGGGCGGGACGTATCAAGGGGGTCAGGCGGCTGTGAGCAACATCCCGGAGACAGGGCGGACCCCACGGGTCCAGATCCGGCTCATGGTCATCCAGGTCCTCGTCTTCTCCCTCCTCCTCACCCTCGGCGGACGGCTCTGGTACCTCCAGGTCCGCAACGGCCGCGAGTACACGGACGAGGCCAAGAGCAATCACGTACAGCAGGTCGTGCAGCCGGCCGTGCGCGGCTCGATCCTCGACACCCGGGGCGTGCCGCTCGCCGACAACGAGACCCGGCTCGTCGTCTCCACCAGCCGTACGGAGCTGATGAAGATGGACGACGGCGGCAAGGCCGTCCTGACCCGGCTGGCCGATGTCCTCGGGATGAAACCCAAGGAAGTGATGGACAAGGTCAGGCTCTGCGACTCCAAGACCCCCCAGCCCTGTTGGAACGGTTCGCCCTACCAGCCGATCCCCGTCACCGACGAGGCCACCACCCAGCAGGCCCTGCAGATCCGCGAGCGCGCCGAGGACTTCCCCGGCGTCACCGCCGAGCCCACCGCCGTACGCCGCTACACCGCGCCCGGACTCGCCAACACCGCCCAGGTGCTGGGATATCTCTCGCCCGTCACCGACGAGGAGATCACCAAGGCGCAGGACACGGACTCGCCGTACCTCCGCTCCGACCAGGTCGGCCGCTCCGGTCTTGAGCGTACGTACGACAAGCAACTGCGCGGCAAGGCCGGGGTGACCCGCTACGAGGTCGACAACCTGGGCCGGGTCATCGGGCTGGCGCGCAGCGATGTCGCCGTGCCCGGCGACCATGTGGTCACCTCCGTCGACGCGCGCGTGCAGGCCGTCGCCGAGTACGAGCTGAACGAGGCCATGAAGGCCGCCCGCAAGGAGATGGACCGCAACACCAACACCCACTACAAGGCGGACTCCGGCGCCGTCGTCGTCATGGAGGCGAAGACCGGCCGGATCGTCGCGATGGCCTCCCAGCCGACGTACGACCCCAACGCCTGGGTCGGCGGCATCTCCGCCAAGGACTACGCCAGGCTCACCGGCAAGAAGTCCAACTTCCCGCTGCTGAACCGGGCCATCCAGGGCCAGGCGGCCCCCGGCTCGATCTTCAAGGTGGTCTCCTCGACCGCCGCGGTCAGGGCCGGGTACAACTTCAACGGCAACTACCCGTGCCCCAGTTCGTACAGCATCGGCGGCCAGACCTTCCAGAACTTCGAGTCCCGGGGCTACGGCAGCATCACCCTGGGCAAGGCGCTCGAAGTCTCGTGCGACACCGTCTTCTACGGTCTCGCGCACAAGGAGTGGATCAAGGACGGCGGCCTCAAGCCCAAGAAGGACGCCAAGAACTGGTTCTACACGACGGCCCATCTGTTCGGCCTCGGCAAGGAGACCGGCATCGACCTCCCCAACGAGGTCACGGGCCGGATCCCGGACCGCGAGTGGAAGCAGAAGTTCTGGGAGGCCAACAAGGACGGCTGGTGCAAGCAGGGCAAGAAGGGCGGCACCTACATCCAGCGGCTCGCCTACGAAGGCTGCCTCGAAGGCAACCGGATGCGCGCCGGTGACTCCGTCAACTACTCGATCGGCCAGGGCGACATCCTCGTCACCCCCATCCAGATGGCGACCATCTACTCGGCGATCTCCAACGGCGGCACCCTCTACAACCCGGTCGTCGGCAAGGCGATCGTCAGCGCCGACGGCAAGCACGTCAAAAAGATCGAGCCCAAGTCGCACGGCAAGCTGCCCATGAACCAGAAGACGCGCGACCAGATCGACAAGGCCCTCGCGGCGGTCACCACCACCGGCTCGGCCGCGTGGCGGTTCGGCGGATGGCCGCAGAAGCAGATCCCGATGCACGCCAAGACGGGTACGGCCGAGGTCTACGGCAAGCAGACGACATCGTGGTTCGCCTCGTACACCAGCGACTACACGATCGTCATGACCATCTCCCAGGGTGGTACCGGCTCCGGGGCCTCCGGTCCCGCCGTACGGAAGATCTACGAAGCGATGTACGGACTGGACCCGAAGGGGAACCAGGACATCGGCAAGGCCCTGATGCCCGAGCCGCGTACCGAACTGCCGAAGATCCTGCCGGACGGTCAGATCGAGGCGCCGAAGATCCTGCCGTACGACCCGCCCAAGGAACCGCTGGACGAACAGACGCTCGCGGGCCCGCCCGCGGCCGTCGCCGCACGGAGGGACTGAGCCATGGCCGGCACAGGTGGCTTCTCGGTCTCCTCCTACGGTCCGAAGCGGGGGGCGTGGACACGGCTCGCCGCGCGTGACTCGATGGCGCGCCGGCTCGACTGGCCGCTGCTCTTCTCGTCGCTGGCGCTGTCGCTGCTGGGCTCGCTGCTGGTGTGGTCGGCGACCCGCAACCGCACCCAGCTCAACCAGGGCGACCCGTACTTCTTCCTGTTGCGGCACCTGCTGAACACCGGTATCGGCGTCGTGCTGATGATCGGCACGATCTGGCTGGGACACCGCACCCTGCGGGGCGCGGTGCCGGTGCTGTACGGGCTGTCGGTCATCCTGGTCGTGCTGGTGCTCACCCCGCTCGGCGCCACCATCAACGGCGCGCACGCCTGGATCCTGCTCCCCGGGGGCTTCTCGCTCCAGCCGTCCGAGTTCGTGAAGGTCACCATCATCCTGGGGATGGCGATGATGCTGGCGGCCCGGGTGGACGCGGGCGACCAGATCCATCCGGACCACTGGACCGTCGCCAAGTCGCTCGGTGTCGCGGTGCTGCCGATGGCCATCGTGATGCTGATGCCGGACCTCGGTTCCGTGATGGTCATGGTGGTGATCGTGCTCGGGGTGCTGCTGGCCTCGGGCGCGTCCAACCGGTGGGTCTTCGGGCTGATAGGAGCGGGGGCGGCGGGCGCGGTCACGGTCGCGGCGCTCGGGCTGCTCGACGAGTACCAGATCAACCGCTTCGCGGCCTTCGCCAACCCGGAGCTGGACCCGGCGGGCGTCGGCTACAACACCAACCAGGCGCGGATCGCGATCGGTTCGGGCGGACTGACCGGCACCGGGCTGTTCAAGGGCTCGCAGACCACCGGGCAGTTCGTGCCCGAGCAGCAGACGGACTTCGTCTTCACGGTCGCCGGCGAGGAGCTGGGATTCGTCGGCGCGGGGCTGATCCTGCTGCTGCTCGGAGTGGTGCTGTGGCGGGCCTGCCGGATCGCGCGGGAGACGACCGAGCTGTACGGGACGATCATCGCGGCCGGGATCATCACCTGGTTCGCGTTCCAGTCCTTCGAGAACATCGGGATGACGCTGGGGATCATGCCGGTGGCCGGTCTGCCACTGCCCTTCGTGTCGTACGGAGGAACCTCGATGTTCGCCGTGTGGATAGCGGTGGGGCTGCTCCAGTCGATCCGCGTGCAGCGGCCGATGTCGGCGTGAGCGGTGTGAATGGGCTGTTGGGGTCGCAGGGGCTGCCCGGGGGCGGTTCCTGCGACTAAATTCGGTATATGGCGGACACCAAGCGAGAGATCGAGCGGAAGTACGAGCTTCCCGAGGGCGAGCGGAGCCGCGCGGCCAAGGGCGGCGGGCCCGACGGGGCCTTCGAGATGCCGGATCTGACCGGGGTCAAGGGGGTGTCCCGGGTCCGTCCCAAGGGCGTCGTCGAGCTGGACGCGGTCTACTACGACACCCCCGATCTGCGCCTCGCCGCCGACCGGCTCGTCCTCCGCCGCAGAACGGGCGGCGCCGACGAGGGCTGGCATCTGAAGTTCCCGGTCTCCACCGGCATCCGGGACGAGATCCGGGCCCCGCTGACCGATGGCGTCCCGCGCGAGCTGTACCGGCTGGTCCGCTCCCGGGTCCGCGACGCCGAGCTGGCACCTCTCGTACGGCTGCGGTCCTCCCGCGACCTCACCCATCTGGTGGATACGGAGGGCACGCTGCTCGCCGAGGTGAGCGTCGACGCCGTACGGGCGGAACGCCTCGCCGGTGCGCCCGCCGACGGACAGCCCGCCGCCACCGCCTGGACCGAGGTGGAGGTGGAGCTCGGGGACGACGCCGATCCGGCGGTGCTGGACGCGGTGGAGAAGACGCTGCGCAAGGCCGGGCTGCGGCCCTCGGAGGTCGGCTCGAAGCTGAGCAGGGCGCTGGCCGAGACGGTCGGGAAGGTACCTGGGGAGACGGCTGGGAAGCCCGGGAAGGCGGGGAAGGCCGGGGCCGGGGGAGCGGCCGGCACCGCGGCGGACCATGTGCTCGCCTATCTGCGGGTCCAGGCCGACGCGATCGTGGCCCAGGACCCGGCGATCCGCCGTGACCTGCCGGACTCCGTGCACCAGTTGCGGGTCGCCACCCGCCGGATGCGCTCCGCGTTCCGTACGTACGGCAAGGTCATCGACCGGTCGGTCACCGACCCGATCGGCGAGGAGCTGAAGTGGCTCGCCGCCGAGCTGGGCATCGACCGTGACCAGGAGGTGCTCAACGAACGGCTGCTGGCCCGGGTCGGCGAAGTGCCCAGGACCCTGCTGCTCGGGCCGGTGCGCGGCCGGCTCAGGGCGTGGAACGCCGGCCGCCGGGCGGGCTCGCGGAGCAGGACCGTGGGGGTGCTCGACAGCGAGCGCTACCTCGCGCTGCTCGACCGTATCGACGCGCTGCTGGCGGACCCGCCGCTGCGGCCCGCCGCGGCCGGGGCGCCCGGCAAGGTGCTGCCCGCCGCGGTCATCAAGGACTACGGGCGGCTGGCGGGCCGGGTCGAGGAGGCGCTCGGACTGCCGCCCGGCGAGGAGCGGGACATCGCCCTGCACAACGCCCGCAAGGCGGCCAAGCGCGCCCGTTACGCGGCCGAGGCGGCGGGGCCCGCGCTGGGCAAGCCGGCCAAGCGGTTCGTCAAGCGGATGAAGACCGTGCAGACCGTCCTCGGGGACCACCAGGACAGCGTGGTGGCGCGTGAGGCGCTGCGCGGTCTCGCGATCCAGTCGCACGCGGCGGGCGAGTCGGCGTTCACCTGGGGGCTGCTGTACGGGCACGAGGAGGCCCAGGCGGCGCGCAGGGAGCGGGAGCTGCCGAGGGTGTGGGAGAAGGCGTCGGCGGCGCGGCTGCGGGCGGATCTGAGCGGCTGAGCGGCGGCCTCGCGGGAGGCCGGCGACGCTTGAGCGGGGGTGCGGCGCGGGGCGGCCGGCGGCCCGGCGGGGGGCCGGGCCGGGGCTCGGCGACGGGTCGGGGCCGATGTGGTGCCGGGGTACGCTGGATGGCCAGCGCCGCCGGTCCGCCCGGTCCGGCCGGCTGGTCAACGCACCCGGTCCACCCACCCGGTCCACGACAGATCTGTGATGCCTGAATCGGTCTTCCCACAGCTCGACGCCCTGCTC